>NZ_JBGGWE010000005.1:0-530013 GCF_041321095.1 Fibrella arboris
CGCCGGACCGCCCTGAAGGGGGCTTTCCGTCGCGGAGCTTTAGCCCTCTTCAGGGCGGTCCGGCGGTCCGGGTTGGGGGTAAAACCAGTATCCATTTTCTTCACACTCATAATCCATTGCTCTTTTTAACCCAGATCACCTCCGCGCCGGTCGACTGGTTTTTCAGGTTGACGATACCACCGCCCTTCACGATTTCGTTCGATTTGGTGACCCGCCCCGTTTTCGGATCCACGAAGCTGACCTGGAACGTACCTGTGGCCTTCGTTAGATCGAGCTGCATGGGAGACGCTGACTCGTTGTAGAGGATATAGCCCGTTTTGTCGTTGCCCAGCACCCACTGGTTGGCAGGTTTTTGTGGCAGGTCAATTGGCTGCATCTGACCCGCATCGGCCATAAACTGGGGATCGCTGATCGTGGGTACGTTCGGCATGGAGCCACCCGCCATCAGGATTGCCCAGCCCATCGCGTCGAAACTGTCGGCGGCGTAGGTAACGGCTTTGTCGGGGAATTTCTGGCGGTATTCGCGCACAGCCCGGTACACCTGCTCGAAGGACGTTTTCTTCGGGTTCAGCAACCGGGCATGTTGGCGCGGAGCCAGGTTTTGCCCACCCACTGGCGCGTAGGCCATACCGTTGGCCTGGTAATGCCAGAACCGAATGTCGATCAGGTTGATGACGGCGGCGCGTTTGGCATCGACCAGAATAGCGTCCTGCACATCTTTGGTCGTGCTCAGACCCACCAGCGCTTTTTTGCCGGTCTCCTTTTCCCACTCAGCAATAGTATCGATCCAGAATTGTACAAAGTGCAACGGCCCCGTAAACTCCGCCCCGATTAGTTGAATGACCCCTGAATTGGCCGCGAAATTGTCGAGGCATTGGCGAATATAGGCCCGGTGCAGCGCCCGCCGGACCGGATGCGACACGTCGTAGAATTGGTCGGCCATGAACACCCGCTTGTCACCGGCATAGGGCACCGGTTCGGGGAAACCGGTATGGTTGATGTTGTTGACGGGCCGCCAGGGAAAATCGGCGTAATGGGCACCCGCTTCAATGATGTTGTGCTGGAAATAATTTTCGTGAATCAGGGCCAGTCCTTTCTGGTCGGCCAGATCGGCAAACTGCTTCAGGCGGCTCCAGTACCACTTGTTGTAGGTCGTGAGGTCATATTTGCTCAGGCCATCCCAGGCAGTTTCTCTGCCGCTACGAGCGAACGGCAATTCGTAGAACGGTGCCCAGACGTCACCATCCATCCGACGAATACGCTCGTGATCGTCGCGGCGACGGTCGTACCAGAGGCCGTAGGTATGGTCCATCGCCACTACGTTGTTCACCTTCATCGAGTCGGTTACCTCCGTCAGTTCATCGGTCAGGCCGCGACCGGTTTGCCCCGGCACAAAACGGGTAATGTGCGGCTTGGCGTTGGTCAGTCCGTGGGGGCGGGCGCTGCCGTTCCACCAGGGCACCTCCTGCCGCCGACCCGCTACGAGCGTACTACCCCGCACCAATTTGCCCTGCACCACCCGCATGGGTTCAGCTTGGGGGTACGTTGGTTCTTTCGGCAAACCAATAGCATCAATCGACCGGGCCGACGACATACCTGGAATAGGCTGGCGTTTCGAGGCGGCAATGATAAAATCGTACAGCGTGGGTGCGGGGTCAACGGCCAATTTCGTGAGCGCCATCGCCACGTCCACTTTCGGGCTGCTCGACGCTTCGGTGCCGACCGGCAATAGAATGGCGCGATCAGCAACGACCGCCCCCAGGCGATCGTTCAGTTGGGCGTAGTACAGGCTCCGGGGTTGGATCTGCTCATTCGACATATCCCAGTAGCCATCACCCGCAAACTGCGCCCAGGTGCCGAACGCCCAGTTTTGGGCCGTTGGGGGCTGGTAGTTCTCAACGCGGGCGGCGGTACATTGCCAGAAAACACTGTTGGCGGCATTCCAGCCCGCACCCTGCCCATCCTGGCCCAAATCAGCAAAACGCAGGGCATGGCCATCTACATTCACGATATCGAACAGCACGCCCGATGCCCAGCTATCGACCGCGCCGCTGAAACTGAAGGGCAGATGCGATTCACACTGCACAAAGGCATTGGGGCCGGGACTGCAATAGCCAACGGCAAAATCGTGGTAGCCCGATTCGGCATACAAACGCTGACAAAGCACCTGCTGGCCCCGCACAAAAAACGTACTCCGCCGTTCGCCGCCAATCTCCGATATGGGGGCCAGCGACTGACAATCTTCAACCGTAATGCGTTTGGCCGTTTCCTGCACCAACACCGCCGAACCCGCAAAATGGCTGAACTCCACCTGACGTACCCAGGCATCCTGCACGTTACTGAACACAACGGCCATCCAGCGATGGTCTTCGTCTTTCAGATTGGTTTTGTCATACGCAGATTCCAGGCGCAGGTTCTCTACGCCCGACTGAGTGATGCGCCCTGACCAGCTATACCGGGCAACGGTGCCACTGCCATAAGCCGAATCCAATGCGGTCGTCAGCGGCGCATCGAGTGTGATCGCAGACCCATTCACAGCCACAACCTGCCGATCCCAAAAGAGATCGCGCTGCCCCGGTTTCCAGCCCAGCGACGATAGACCGCCCCCAAACGTTTCCGTTTTTAAAGCCTGAATCCATTCTTTGGTAGACGGGCGACGTACCTGCACCAACTCACCGACTTTTAGATTTGTCGTTTTGGCAAGCCTGATTGTCAGCGCGTTGACAGGTACGTAGCTATCGGTAATGGAAACGGCCGATTCCAGTTTACGGTCGTTTTTGCCGCTGACCGTGATGAGGTTATCGCGGCTGGTTCCCGTTCCGAGCAAGGTTGTTCCACCTGCCCCCATACCGGCGCCTCGAAGCACTACACCCGAGGCCGAAATGGTTAGCGCACCTGTCACCTCATGAACGCCCTTTTCGAGCAGCACCGCCCCGCGCAAGCCATCGCTGTTGACGGGCAAAGCTGACACGTAATCAATGGCAGCCTGAATGCGGCGGGTGGCATCGCCTTTCCGAACGGGGACAGTCACTTTTATGTCGGCGGTTGGAATGGCCCGTTCACCTGCCTTGTAGCCGCAGTATGAAAAGTCAGGAATGCGGTTACCGCGTTCATCGGGTGTGTACGTGATGCGCCCCTGCGGACCAACGGTCAGTGGTTGTTTTTTAACCGGCTTATTCCCCTGCGCCATCGCTTCGCCAACACGCCCAACAGCGTTTACTAGCAGCAGCAAAAGAATAAACAGGTTCGTTTTAAGCACGGTTGAAAGTGGATGCGGGTGAGTTGTACCAGCGCGAACGTACCTACGTCCGTGGCTTCACTTGTTGAACAGGTACGACACTGTTCAGGTAGTCTTCGATGTTGGTGTAGCCATCTTTATTCTTGTCCTGGCTGGCGTCCGAGGCATCTTTCGGGTTCAGACCATTCTTCGTTTCCCAGGCATCGGGCATACCATCTTTGTCGGTGTCAACGTAGGGGGTGCCTTTGTAGTCGGGGTACCCACCCACCTGACTGATGTCGGTGATGATGCCGTTCTTGTACGAATCGAGGGGTAGCCGACGGTGTTTGAACTGCGTTTCGGGCACTTTCACGTTCGGATCGTACGCGATTTTCCCGGTCTTTACCTGCGTCAGGATGCGCACATCGACGGGGTCGCGTTTGGGCAGGGCGGCACCGGCGTTTTCGAGCACGTAATTGTAGGCCTGCTGCGCGGGAAGAATCGTGATCTTCGGCATGGGCAGTGGCTCTTTCCATTTGATGCTGGCGGTATATTCACCCGCATCGGGCCGGTCTTCTACCTGAACGCCACCATCCCAGTTGTTCTTCGTCACCCGGTCATGCCCTTCTACAATGTTCCCGTCCACGTAGGCACGGCCGAACTCCAGATGGCCTAGCTTACTGCGGCCCGATTCGGGTTTCAGAATCCGGTAACCGATGGGCGTATCCTTGGGTGTTTGCGGACCTGGCTTGTAGTAGTTGTTGATAATATTGTACATCGCCGTATAGTCGCCGCCATCTGTTGACCGGTGTACCCAGTTAAAGATCACGTTGTTGGTGAAATTGAAAATACCATTCCAGCCAATCGACGGATTCCGACCGGCATTATCGGCCCACAGATTGCGCATGAACGTACAGTTCTCACCGCCCAGTGTACTACCAAAGGCATGGTTCCAGGTATCGAGTGCTTCCGAGAAGATGGAGTTCTGAATCGTGATGTTCACCGTCGGCAGCTTCGATTCCACCGTCTTGCCGGTGCTGTCATTGTACATGTGCCGGTACATCGACATGTTTTCATCCAGCCCCCAGCTTGCCGACACGTGGTCGATCATGATGTTACCAATCGGGTTACCGCCAATCGAATCGTCGCGGCGACCTACGCCAGTTTCGCCCCGCCGGAAACGCATATACCGGATAACCACGTCGTGCGTGTTGATCCAGACCGATTCACCCGCCACGCAAACGCCGTCGCCTGGCGCTGTCTGCCCCGCAATAGTGATATAGGGTGCCCGAATGATGATCGGCGTTTTGATGCGGATGATACCGGCTACGTTGAAGACGACCGTACGTGCCCCACCCTGTTCGCAGGCCTCGCGCAACGTACCTGGGCCACGATCTTCAAGGCTGGTCACCACGTACACGTTGCCGCCCCGACCGCCGAACGTATAGGCGCCACCGCCCTCCGCGCCCGGAAAGGCAGGAATCGACGCCTGAGGCAGATCGACCGGCCGCGCCGCCCAGGGTACGTAGGGTTTTCCCTCCTTCGCTTCTTTCTTGATAATCGGCAGCGCTTTCCCCCAGGCAATATCCGATTGTCGGCGCGACTCAGCCAATAGCTCGTCACTTGCCTTCTGCACGTCGGCGGGAATGGTCGGATACTGGGCTGATGCGGGCTGCTGGGCAAGGAAAAGACCAGCAGAAAGTAATATTAGGGTCAGTTGTTTTTTCATTGGACGAGAGCCTGGTACGCCGGAGCTTCTTCCTGCTCGGCCAGCACTGATGATGGCGTTCCGTTAACAATCAGTTAGAAGATCAGGCAGCGATTTAGGGACAGATTGTATACTAACCTCAAAATAAGGCTAAAAAATAGGGCAATGTCTATATCATTTTTTCGGCAATGTATAGGATATTAGCATTTACCCCTGGCCTGTGTTCAGTCCGGCCATTTCTGCTCAAAAAAGGCCTCTCAGCAGCCTTTAATGGCTTTTTCATCTGCCTGCCAACACACTAATTTTGACAAAACAATGAAGCGGTACAGGATAAAAAGCGGTAGTTTCGCCTTATGACCCCCGACGCTCTGGCTCACCTTCAAGCCGACCCCGTTTTAGCCCGCATCATGGCTGAAACACCCATCATCAAACCCGCCGTTAGCTTTGCTGACATACCTGAAGCAGACCGCCTCTACCTGGCTTTATTGGAAAGTATTGTCTCACAACAGATTTCAGTGAAGGCCGCCGATGCCATTTTTCGACGTTTTCGGATGCTCTTCAGCGAAACAGCCGACGCCGAAGGCTATCCCTCTCCGGCCCAGCTCATGCTGAAAACGACCGACGAATTGCGGACGGCGGGCTTATCCTTCCAGAAAATAAAGTACCTGCAAAGCGTTGCCGAGTTCGCCCTGGCCAACCCGCTCACGATTGCGCACGTATCCGGGATGACCGACGAAGAAGTGGTGCAATACCTGTTGCCCATCAAAGGCGTAGGCCGCTGGACAGTGGAGATGTTACTGATGTTTGTGCTGGAACGACCCGATGTATTTCCCGTCGACGATCTGGTGATCCGCCAAAAGATCGTCAGAGCCTATAGCCTTACTGAAACGGGTCGCCCGCTCTACAAACGCTTGCAGGAAATTGCCGCGCCCTGGCGGCCGTACCGCACCCTGGCCTGCCGCTATTTCTGGCGGTGGAAACCGGAGAAGTCGTAGCGAACAGTCCCCTAAAGGAAGCCTGCCTATCGGCGGGGGAAAAGCTCGGCCGGTCTACAACTTCTTGACCTTGAACGCTACCGTCGATTGCACTTTCAACAGTGCCTGAATGCCGTCGGGGCGAATGGCGATTCGCTGGGGGACAAATTTGAAGGTCAGGATATCGAGATCGTTTTTTTTACCGGCCTTAGCCTTTTCAAATGCCCCGTCGATCAGCCTTGGTAATCTGTCGATCTGTTCCCGAATGGGAAATTTCAGTGCTTTGGATAGGGTATCGTTCAACCGGTCGTGCAGCAGCCAGTCGGCGGAGGCGAGTAAGCGTTCTTCCGTTTCGACGTCGAAATCGATGTTTTTGACCTGCAGCGTATGCGTAAGCGTATCGTAGGCAGGTTGACCACGGAAATACAGCGTCCCTTTCACCGCGCCACCCACATCGGCCTTGATAATCACGGCGCGTTGACCGCCATATACTTCTGTTTTCTTGATTGTCAGCAAGCCACCGGCCAGTTCCAGTTTGTGGCCTTTCAGTTGTTTGGCCAGGATTCGATTTATGTCGGCATACGAGATAAAGCTCATAACCTGAATGTCGGATACTTGCTGAACGTGTTTATCGCGCCGGATACGGGGCAGCTTCCGGTTCAATTCAATAACGGGACGCGGACCGATCATGGTTCTGGTATAGAAGGCTACGCGAATGGGGACGGTCAGGGTAGTGGCGTTGCCCTGCACATCACCTACGGCTACACTGAAGGGCGTTGGCACCAGCCAGAGCGAATCGGGCTGTTTGGCCAGAATCAATGGTTTCTGCAGATCCATCCAGACAGGACGTACCTGCTTGTCGAGGCGCAATCCATCGTAAACGGCTTTATCAATGGCCGCTTCAATCTCGGATCGACGTTTCTGAATGACATTTTCGGCCAGTTTTGTAAACGGAATAGTAATGCCCAACACCCGTATCTTTGGCTGTTTGATCCAGGTATGCTTGATCAGGCTGACATGTGTGGTCAGTCGCCAGTCGGAGGCTACCTGCAAAGGACTCTGGAAATCGACCGACAGGGCACAAACGGCGTGTTTGGCGTGGTTCTTCTTTTTAAGTCGAATGGGATTATCGAGCCAGATCTCCAGTGGAGCCGAAAAGTTGACCTTATGATCAGCATACCTGATCTTGATCCGCCCGGTACGGACCACCCGCATGTTGAAACTCGCTCCCTTCTGGCCTTCCAGCATCTCGGGGTTAACAATTTCGGTCTTTATTGATGCGTTGATCTTGTCTTCCAGGCTTTTGATCTGGAAGGTGATTGGCCCGGCCAGAAATGATCGGGCGGGCGGAATGGGCTCATCGAACCCTTCGGCGGTGGGGGCCTTGGGCTTTACTTTCTGGCAGGCACTTGCCCAGCCCAGTACAATCAGCAATAAGAAAAGATAGGTAGAGCGTTGCGGAATCATATGGGCACCCAACGCCAAGTGGCCACTGAAGGTTTGTTTATCTTAGTGTAGGTCCGGTCCCTACCCTGCCCGCCTGGCAGCCGGTGAGCGGGCATCGGTTGCACACCCGCACCCTTTACCACAGCCAGCCTCTTTCGCTACGAAACGCGTATAGGCCCGCCAGCCCAAATAACCCAGCGCCACAGCGAACAACACAAAAATCAGGATAGTCTGCATGAATAACTCTGTTTATTGTTTACTGTCTTCTGTTGCGCGGCTAACGATAACCATTTATGCTTTAGCGGAGCAACAGAAGACAGTAAACAGTGAACAGTATTACCTCTCCCATCCGTTCCGCTGGGCGAGGCGAAAGACATGCTGGTAGTGGTGTTCACCATGCCAGGCGTAGAGGGCCAGTACATCGGCCACGGTGTAGGTTTGCTGGTTACCGGGGTGCAGGTACGTTCTGGCGAGTTGGCTGGGCGACAGGTGTTGCAGGCAACGTACCCAGCGCAGGTGCAGGTTGGTCAGGATGGCCAGCGACGGGGCGATGGGCAGGGTCGAGTCGTCGAGTTTAGCCCATTCCTGTTCCTCATACGGGCTAATTCGTGGATTATCCTCCGTCAGTGCCAGCCGGGTACGTACATACGCATTCATGTGGCTATCAGCCACGTGATGAACCACCTGGCGAACGGTCCAGCCATCGGGGCGGTAGGGCGTATCCAGGCGTGAATCAGGCCAGGTCTGCACCAGGCTAATCAGCCGGTACGGGTACTCAGCCATCGCTGTCAGGTTCGTAATCAGCTGTTCAGGCGTATATGGCTGCGGGGCGGGCATGGGCCCAATCGGGTACCGGAGATCATCTGGATTCAGCATAGTGAGATGGTTTTGGCAAATCTAGCCTGAACTTTTCGCCCGTAAAAACCTTTTTTGACGGTATACCACCAGCTCAACGAAGTCAACTCTTTATTGCTATATCTGTCAACAAACGCGTAGAATGAACTGGAATAAACTAACCAACGCTGCCCAACTGGATCAAATCAAAGCTGAATCAGCCGATCAACCAATCCTGATCTTCAAGCACAGCACCACCTGCTCGATCAGCGCCATGGCCCTCAGCCGTATGGAGCGCAACTGGTCTGACGCAGCGGGTATAAAACCATACTACCTGGATCTGCTGGCCAACCGACCATTATCCGGTCAGATTGCCGACGCGTTTCAGGTGATGCACCAGTCGCCCCAGGTCTTATTGATTCAGGACGGCAAGTGCGTGTATGATGCCTCGCATATGGGAATTTCTTTTCAGGCATTAACACAGGCAGTTTGAGGCACGCCAATCGGTCTACTGAGCAGTTATACCTTTGGGCATAACTGCTTTTTTTGTGGTTGTAGCAGAAGGCGCAGCCAGTGAATCGGCACTAAACAAGTCAAAAAATAAAGCTACCCGACACATTACCAGACTACTACAGGATCTATACAACATATGTTATAAGTCCACAGGTTGAAAAAGTCGAAGAGTTCTGTATTTTTAACAACCTGTTCCGTTTGTGAGTTAGGTAGCTACATCGCCCTACTAAATGAATCCTAAGCTCCCCAGAGACCCTGCCAACCTCTTGAGTTCATTACCAAAATCGAGAACCGGAATTAATGGTTTAGACGAGATTACGGGTGGTGGGCTCCCCAAAGGCAGGCCTACGCTTATTTGTGGCAGTGCCGGTTGTGGTAAAACACTGTTCTCTATGGAGTTTCTCGTTCGCGGTGCACTTCAATTTGGCGAACCGGGCGTTTTCGTGGCCTTTGAAGAGAAGTCCGACGAGTTGACCATGAACGTCGCCTCGCTTGGCTTCGACCTCAAACAACTTCAGGCCGATAAACTGATCAAGCTCGACCACGTCCGTATTGAACGGAGTGAGATTGAGGAAACCGGCGAATATGACCTTGACGGACTATTCATTCGGTTAGGCTACGCTATTGATAGTATTGGTGCCAAACGGGTTGTGCTCGACACCATTGAGAATCTGTTCTCTGGCCTCAATAACCAGGGAATACTGCGTGCGGAGCTACGCCGGCTCTTTGAATGGTTGAAAGAAAAAGGCGTAACGGCGATCATTACTGGTGAACGGGGCGACGGCACCCTCACGCGGCATGGTCTTGAGGAATACGTCTCAGACTGTGTTATTTTGCTGGACCACCGCGTTGATAACCAGATCTCGACCCGGTTGTTGCGCATTGTCAAGTACCGGGGTTCGGTACACGGTACCAACGAATATCCGTTCCTGATAGACGAAGATGGCATTTCGGTATTGCCTGTCACCTCACTTACGCTCGACCATGACGTGTCGGAGGAGCGAATCTCGTCGGGCATTTTAGCCCTCGACAAAATGCTGGATGGAAAAGGGTATTTCAGGGGCAGTAGTGTGCTTGTGTCAGGCACCGCCGGTACCGGAAAAACCAGCATTGCGGCCTGTTTTGTCAATGCAGCCTGCCAGCGTGATGAACGGTGCCTGTATCTGGCATTCGAGGAATCACCGCAGCAGATTGTTCGGAATATGCGCTCAATCGGCCTTGATCTCCAGGTACATATCGATGACGGGCTATTATTTTTTCACGCCTCACGGCCCACCCTTAACGGGCTTGAGATGCACCTGATCGCCATTCATAAACTTGTGCGGGAATTTAAACCTCACGTGGTGGTGCTCGACCCGATCACCAACCTGGTAACGGTGGGGTCGATGAGTGAGGTAAAAGCCATGCTAATCCGGCTAATCGACTTTCTGCAGGCCGAGCAGATAACCGTACTCTTCACCGCACTCACCCGCAACACCATCGTGCAGGAACAGGCCGACGAAGGCGTTGCGTCGCTGGTTGACGCGTGGCTGCTGGTGCGCGACATCGAATCGAATGGTGAACGCAACCGGGGCATCTACATTATGAAGTCGCGCGGTATGAAGCACTCTAACCAGGTTCGTGAGTTTGTCATTACGGATGAAGGCGTTGATCTGGTCGACGTATATCTAGGACCGGAGGGTGTGCTTATTGGGTCAGCCCGCGAGGCCCAGCAGTTGCAGGAAGAAACGGGTGTTGCTTTACGCGACCATGCTGTTGGTCGGAAAGACCGCGAGATTGAACGGAAGCGATTCGTATTGGAATCAAAGATTGCCAGTTTGAAAGAAGAATTCGAATCTGTTCAGGAGGAATTGAATAAGAGCTATATTGAAGAAGATCTGCGGAAAGAGATTCTCGAAAAAAACAGGGAGCAGCTCACCCGTCAACGCCATAAAGATCAGTAAACAGGTCTGAATGACTTTGCCAGCGAACGTACCTGAGCGAAGCCATCCAGACCTTATTGATCATTGATAAAATCCCACTAAGCGTTATGGTACTAGAAGAGAAAGATACGGTCTGGGAGTTACGGTTATACATTGCCGGCAACACGCCCAAGTCCAATTTAGCGCTGGCTAATCTGAAAAGATATTGTGAGGCCAATCTCAAAGACAACTACGTTATTGAGGTAATTGACCTGCTCATTCACCCGCAACTAGCCGAGGGCGATCAGATCCTTGCGGTGCCAACGCTGGTTAAAAAGGTCCCTGAGCCCATCCGCAAAATCATTGGCGACCTGTCTAATGAAGAGAAGGTGTTGGTGGGCTTGAACATTCGTCCGGCTGTCAAATAAACGAATGGATCCATCCCAAAACGATACCAGTAACGGGGATGATCACCCTGGCGATGAACGCCAGGCGGCTGAACGCGTTCACTATCAGCTACGGCTGTTCGTTGCTGGAGCATCTATCAATTCAATACGGGCCATCAATAACCTGAAACTCATCTGCGATACGCATCTGAGTAACCAGTACGCCCTGGAAATTATTGACGTTCACCAGCAAAAAGAGTTGGCCGAGCAGCAGCAGATCATCGCATTACCTCTGCTTATAAAACGGTGGCCTTCTCCCGAACGCAGACTGGTTGGCGATATGTCAGATACAGAAAAGGTACTCCGTGGACTAGGCCTCATCATTTAATCTGTATGAGTAAAATACAGACATACAGCGAGTTGTTGGCTGAAAACGAACGGCTACGGCTGCAGCTGGAAGAAGCAACCGAAACTATTCACGCTATCCGAACCGGGCAGGTGGATGCCCTGGTGGTTGAAGGGAAAGAAGGTCATGAGCTATACACCCTCAAAACAGCCGATCTAACCTATCGGGTCATCATCGAAACGATGAACGAAGGGGCGGTTACCCTGGGCCCGGACGGGCTGATCGTTTACGCCAATTCCACCTTTGCAACCCTGGTCAACCTCGCCCTGTCGCAGGTAATTGGTTTGTCGTTTTATACGTTTGTTAGCCCCGATAATCAACTGCTCTGCCAGCAGTTGTTTGCCGAGAGTCAGACAGAGGACTGTAAATCAGAATTGACTATTTATACCAGCGCGGGCAACAAAGTGCCCTGCCTGCTGTCTGTTACCTCGCTGGAACTCGATGAGGGCGCCTCACTCTCCGTCATTGTGACAGACCTGACGCACCAGAAAGAAACGCAACAACTGCTCCGACAGAACAATGACCGCCTCGAAAAATCGAATATGGCGCTCGAGATCAGCAATAACGCGCTGAATCTGTCGAATGATAACCTGCAACAGTTCGCCTACGTAGCCAGCCACGACTTGCAGGAACCCCTGCGTAAAATTCAATCATTTGGTGACCTGCTCAAGGCGCAGTACGGGTCGAATCTTGGCGCTGAGGGCCTTGATATGATCAACCGGATGGGCTCGGCCGCAAATCGCATGTCTCTGTTAATCAGAGATTTACTTAACTACTCTCGCCTCACCACTCAGCAGGCTCCCTTTGAATTGGTTTCGCTCGATCGGTTGTTGCTCGATGTGCTCGACGATTTGTCCGTCGCCATTGCCGAGTCGGGGGCAACAATAGACTATGAACGCTTACCGGTCATTCAGGGTGATCAGGCCCAGTTACAGCAACTCTTTCTGAATCTTCTGTCCAATGCCCTGAAGTTTCGCCGGGCAGACCTGCCAGCTCATATCCTGATCTCAGCCCGGCAGGTGTCGGCTTCCGAGGTACCAATTGCAGCACTGGCTACACCCGCTGAATCGAACAGAAATCCTGTTTACCACGAGATCACCGTAGTTGATAACGGAATTGGTTTCGACGAGAAATATGCGGATCGTATTTTTCAGGTTTTCCAACGCCTGCATGGCAAGAGTAACTACCCAGGAAGCGGCGTAGGATTGGCCATCTGCCGCAAAGTTGTGCTGAATCATTCAGGGGGCCTCAGTGCCAATAGTAAGCCTGGAGAAGGCGCCAAATTTATCGTCTACTTACCAGCCTAGGTACGTACTGCCACGGAAGCCCCCTGCTTTCCAAGCCTCCTGGCGTCGCGTCTTTCTACAAAATCCCTTCTGGGCGCTGGCTGGATAACCGCATCAGCCAGCCTGGCCTGTATTTCCACCAGCGTAAAATCAATGAGCCGGTAATGGCAGCCAGTACAGGCTACCGGGCTGCATGAAATACCCTAGGTTAAACCCTAAAAAGTGTATTTATTATACAATTAACTGGCAGAACCTGCTCTACGCATACGATAAGTGAGTAAATAGAAATTGAAGGCTGTTTATTGGGTACTGGTTATAATTTTATTTGGTTTTAATTTGATTATAGCAATTCTCAAACACCTTTTTCCTGTATTTATGAACAACTATCTACTGCGTAAAACGGGCCTTCTGGTAGCGATGCTACTGGTCTTTACCCTCGTGCTTTGGCCCGGCACGGTGAACGCGCAGGATCGGCGCGTAACCGGGAAAGTCACCTCCGGCAAAGATCAGCAAGGTATACCAGGGGTCACTATTCTGGTTAAAAACACTCAGCTAGGAACGACCACCGACGCAGACGGAAGCTTTGTGCTAAACGTGCCGCCCAACGCCACACTGGTTTTCAGCGCCATTGGCTTTGCAGGAAACACCGTTGTAATCGGGAATCAAACCCAGGTGAATGTTACGCTCCAGGAAGCCGACCAAAACCTGAGCGAAGTCGTCGTAACGGCGCTGGGTATCAAGAAAGAGGCCAAAACGCTTGGCTACGCTACAGCTACCGTTAACCCGGAACAGATCACGACCAACCGGACGGTCAACTTTGTCAATGCGCTTCAGGGCAAAATTGCCGGGGTAAACATCACTAGTCTGGGTACGGGGGCGGCCGGTACGGCCAAGATCCGGATTCGGGGGCAGTCTTCATTCTCGGGGCAGAACAACCCGCTTATCGTTATCAACGGTGTGCCCGTTGACAACACCAATTTCGGGCAGAACAACGGAAACGCTGGTGGGGATAACTCGATCAGTAACCGCGATCGTAACTATTCGGATGGTGGCGATGGTCTATCGAGCCTCAACCCCGACGATATCGAAGGAATGACCGTCTTGAAAGGTGGTACGGCTGCGGCGCTCTATGGTTCCCGCGCCAAAGACGGCGCCATTCTGATCACGACCAAAACCAGAGGTACGTCGGGCGGAATTGGCGTAGTTTACAACACGAACTTCACCAGCGATCATCCGCTCGATTACACCGATTACCAGTACGAATATGGCCAGGGTGAGTACGGCGTGAAACCATCGGCAGCCAACCCGACCTCGGGGGTGTGGAGCTTCGGTGAAAAATTCACGCCCGGTGCCACGCAAGTACTCTTCGGTGGTATTACGGTTCCTTACCAGCCTGTCCGTGATCGGATCAATACGTTTTACCGCGATGGCAGCACCTGGACCAATTCCATTGCGCTTTCGTCGGGTAGCGAGAAAGGCGGATTTAACCTGTCGATGTCGAACCTCGACAACAAGGGCATTACACCAAACAACACCTTCAACCGCCGGACCATCAACCTGGGGTTCAGCTATAACCTGTCGCCGAAGCTGACGATCTCAGGTACGTTGAATTATTCGAACGAGCTAAACAAAAACCCGCCCCAGATTGCCCAGCAGGACAACAGTACGCCAACGGTGGTGTATACGCTGGCCAACTCGATGCCGTTCGATGTGCTGGAAGCCAACCAGATCAACCCGGCTACGGGCAACGAGTTTGTGTATTCGCGCTTCATGAACCGGACCAACCCGTATTTCGTGATGAACTACAAGTTCGAGAACATCCGGCGCGACCGGCTGCTCGGCAACATTACGGCTCGCTACAACCTGACCGACTGGCTCTACGTACAGGGGCGGGTTGGGCAGGATTTCTGGTCACGCGACCAGGATTACAACTTCCCGACGGGGCAGGCGTCTCTGGCCGCCGCACCAGCCGGTTTCGTGAATGGCGCCTACGTACAGGAAGCCCGCCGGTTTCGCGAGCTCAACAGCGATTTTCTGATCGGGGGTAACCGTCGTTTTGGGAAGATCGGCGTAAACATCACGGCGGGTGGCAACCAGCTCTACCGCCGCAGTGACCTCAACAGTGTGCAGGCCACTGATTTTGTTGTTCGGGGCTTATACGTACCCCAGAATGGTCGGGTGAAAGATCCGCTGTATGGGCTGAGCGAGCGCCGGGTAAACTCACTTTACGGCGCGGCAGAGATGTCATACAATGATTATCTGTACGTGAACGTAACGGCTCGCAATGACTGGTTCTCAACGCTGGCCCCTGCTAACCGCAGTATCCTGTATCCGTCGGTGACGGGTAGCTTCGTTTTCTCGCAGGCCTTCAACAACCTGCCCAGCTGGCTGAATTTCGGCAAACTGCGCGCGGCTTATGCCGAAGTGGGCAGCGATGGCGACGTAGCTCCGTACTCGAACAACCTCTTCTACGCAGTCAGTGCCAACCTGTTCCCGAATCCACAGGGCGCGGGCCAGCCAGTAGGATTCATCACGTCGAACACCGTGCCTAGCGCTACGCTGAAGCCAAGCCGTACGGCTGAAGCCGAAGTGGGTCTGGAGCTGAAACTGTTCAACAACCGGGTTGGCCTCGACCTCACCTACTATAATAAGATCACTAGTGACCAGATCGTATCGGCCCAGGCATCAGACGCATCCGGTTACACCAATACACTGATCAACAGCGGGCAGAGCCGTAACCGGGGTATCGAGGTGCTGATGAATCTGGCTCCGGTACGTACCCGAGACTTCTCGTGGGATATCACCCTGAATGGTTCTTACAACGAAACCAAACTGCTGAAGCTACAGACTGACGACGATGGGTCACCCGAGAAAGATTACAACAAAGACAAACTGCCCGAAGCTATTGTGGTGGGCACAGGCGTTTTCGTGGGTGAACTTCGGCAGGTTGTTGGTCAGCCATTGGGTCAGCTATACACGTTTGGCTATCTGCGCAATGCCGCCGGTCAGATTGTGCACGGCGGTGATGGGTTGCCCCTTCGTACATCGTCTCCGATTTCATTTGGTTCAGCCCTGCCCAACTACGTCGGCGGCATTACCAACGCCTTTAATTACAAGGGTATTACCCTATCGGTGCTGATCGACTTCAAACTAGGCGGCAAGATGATGTCGGGCACTAACCTGAACCTGTTCCGGCACGGTCTGCAAAAAGAAACGCTGGTGGGCCGGGGCGATGCCGATCAGAAAATGGTCGGCGCGGGCGTGAACGAAAAAGGCGAGCCCAATTCGGTTCGGGCCTTCGTGCAGGACTACTACTCGGTTGGTCGGTCAAAGAGCCTCGGCGAGCAGGTTATGTATGACGCTGGCTTCTGGAAATTGCGCCAGATCTCGGTGGGTTATGATTTCACCAAAATGCTCCCCAAGAGCCTGTTCATCAAAGGCATTCGACTGAGTGCTGTTGCCAACAACGTAGCTGTTCTGAAAAAATGGGTACCCAACATAGATCCCGAACAATTCGGCTTCAGCTCGGATAACCTCGTTGGCCTCGAAGCAACAGGGATTCCGATCAGCCGCAGTGTTGGTTTCAACCTGAATGTTAAGTTTTAACGACCTTCCGATGAAAAAGATAACTATTCTCTCAACGCTGACTGCTCTGGCGCTAGGCATCAGCAGCTGCGACAAAGGGTTCGACGAACTGAACGTGAACCCAACCGCCGTAACAACGCTGAATCCGGTGTTCACCTTCAACAATGCCGTGGTAAACACATCGTTTCCGGCTTCGTCTCTGGTTTTTGAGCACCCCATTGTCCAGCAGATGTTCTCACCAAACTCGGGCGTACTGGCGGGCGGTAACTTTAACGTCGACAACCGGGGCACCAACGGGCCCAACGCAGCCCTCTGGCAGCGCTACTATCGGGATAACATCCGCTACCTGGTCGATATTCTGAATCAGACAAAAACAGACGCCAATCGGACGAACCTGTATAACACCACCCGCATCTGGAAGGCCTACTCGTTTATGGTCCTGACTGATACGTATGGCGACGTCCCCTATTCCGAAGCAGGGCTGGGTTTTATCGGCGGTAATGTGGCTCCTAAGTACGACACCCAGGAAAGCATCTACACCGACATTATCAAGGAGTTGACAGAAGCGTCGGCGGCGCTGGATGCCGCCAAACCAACCGAAGCCGGCGAAATCGTATACGGTGGGAATATTCCAAAATGGAAGAAGCTCGGCTACTCATTGCTGTTACGGGCAGGCATGCGGCTCTCGAAAGTGAACCCCACGCTTGCTCAGTCTACCGTGCAGAAAGCCGTTGCCGGGGGCGTATTCCAGTCTAACGCCGACAACGCGGTGGTGCGGAACGATGCCAACTATCAAAATCCGGTCGGGGTCACGCTCAACTCCACTGAGGCCGCCAACCTGTACCTGACGGGCTATTTTGTCGATTACCTGAAAAGCACCGCCGATCCACGCCTGGGCTCTATTGCCGCCCGGTACGTAGGCGCTAAAAGTGGACCGGAACAAACGGCCGCCCGGATCAACCGCGACCCGTCGGTGCAGATTGGCATGCCGATCGGCTTCGATAATGGCACCATTCCGGCCCGTGCAGCGGCCGATAAACTGGCGAGTTTCTACGATTACAGCCAGCTCGACCGCACCCGGATGGGTAAACTGACCGCGCCAACGTACCTGGTCACCTATGCACAAACGCAACTGTTACTGGCCGAAGCCGCCCTTCGTGGCTGGACAACCGGCGTCGCGGCCGACTACTACAACGCGGGCGTAAAAGCCCATATGCAGCAGTTGGGCGATTACGATGCCACCTCACTCGTATCAGATGCTAACATTGCCACGTACCTGGCCGCCAACCCCTACGTAGCCGCCAGAGGCCTGGAACTGATCAACACGCAGTATTGGGTGGCGTCTTTCCTGAACGGTCCTGAAGTGTTCGCTAATTTCCGGCGGAGCGGCTTTCCGAAACTGACGCCGAACCCCTACCCAGGAAAGGAGATCAAAGGCAGTTTCATTAACCGGCTAACGTACCCGGATCTGGAAATCTCGGTCAACAAAGCTAAGGTGGATGAAGCCATTGCCCGCCAGGGCGCCGATAACCTCGACACCCGCGTGTGGTGGGATAAACAGTAAGTCCCGCGTCCTTGTCAAGTCAAAAAGCCCCGTTCCGACAACGGGGCTTTTTTTGTGCTCGGTAGTCAGCAAAGCGGGATTGACGCCAAAGTCAGCCGTTACCGAGAGAATGCAAACAAACGAACCGGTATTTGCCTTTCAGCATTACGAATAAGCTCAATACATCAACGTTATGGCTCACCAAGACACGTACCTGATCGACGGCTCGAATCGACGGTGGTTTTTAAAGCAATCATCCGCCCTGACCGGCCTCTTTCTGATGCCTCCACTCGTTGCCAACTCGGAACAACCAACCCAGGCCCACCCTATGGCGCCCCCCACTGGCAAGCGGTCGATTACGTTGACGATCAACCGAAAAACGTATAAACTAGCCGTTGAACCGCGCGAAACGCTGCTCGATGTCATGCGCGAGCGGCTCGACCTGACGGGTACCAAGAAAGGTTGCGACCACGGTCAGTGTGGGGCCTGTACCGTACACGTAGATGGTCGGCAGGCCAACGCCTGCCTGATGCTGGCGGTCATGCACCAGAACCAGGCCATCACCACGATCGAAGGGATTGCCCCGTCTAAAAATCAGCTGCATCCGCTACAGGCCGCTTTTGTGAAGCACGACGGGTATCAATGCGGTTTCTGTACACCCGGCCAGATCATGTCGGGCGTGGCGATCATTCGGCAGGGGCATGCCAAATCAGCCGACGAAATCAGAGAGTGGATGAGCGGGAACATTTGCCGGTGTGGCGCTTATAGCGGCATTGTCGATGCCATCGAATCGGTACAAAAAGAAGGAAAAACCGTATGAATGCATTCGATTATGTACAGGCTGGCCAGTCGGCCGATGCGCTTCGCCTGATTGCTGCTGCGCCAGCCAGCCGTTTCATTGCCGGCGGCACCAACCTGGTCGACCTGATGAAGTACGACGTTGAAAAGCCAGGTACGTTGGTCGACATCAGCCAGTTGCCCCTGGCCCGGGTCGAGAAAACGGCCACGGGTGTTCGTATTGGCGCACTCGCTCGTAATAGCGACGTGGCCGCCAACGAGTTGATCAGGGCGCAGTTTCCGCTTTTGTCAGACGCCCTGCTCGCCGGGGCCTCTCCGCAGCTTCGCAACATGGCAACGATGGGCGGCAATCTGCTGCAACGTACCCGGTGCCATTATTTCTACGACACCAGCCAGCCCTGTAATAAGCGGGCGCCAGGCTCAGGCTGCGGCGCTATTGGCGGCTACAATCGTATTCATGCCATTCTGGGCGCCAGTCCACAGTGCATCGCTACGAACCCCAGCGACATGAATGTGGCCCTAAGCGCGCTCGATGCCGTGGTGCAGATCAGTGGCCCGAACGGTAATCGGTCGGTGCCGGTCATTGATTTTCACCGGCTACCGGGCGATACCCCGCAGAAAGATACCGTATTGGAACCCCACGAACTGATTGTCGCCATTGACCTGCCAACGCCGAAAAATGCGGGTAAATCGCACTACCTGAAGGTGCGCGATCGGGCCTCATACGCTTTTGCGCTGGTATCGGTTGCCGCCCGGCTGGCAGTCGACGGAGGTGTTATTGGCGAAGCCCGGCTGGCGCTTGGCGGTGTGGCCCATAAACCCTGGCGGCTCGTGGCCATTGAAAACCAGCTTGTGGGGAAACCGGCCAATGAAGCCACCTTTCAGGCGGCAGCCCAACAGTTGCTGGCGGGCGCCCAGCCTCACGAACACAATGCCTTCAAAGTCAAACTAGCCCAATCGGCTATTGTCAGGGCCTTGCAAACAGTAGCATAAAACGTTTTCGCTGTCATTCATGACGCCACAGGCATAATGACATCTCAGATCATGGCAAAGAAACTCATTGGTGACCCCATCGATCGGATCGATGGGGCACAGAAAGTAACGGGATCGGCCCGATACTCGGCTGATATAAACCGGCCCGGCCTGGTGCATGGCGTGCTGGTGATGAGTACCGTTGCAAGCGGGCGCATCCAAAGGCTCGACCCCTCCAAGGCGCTGAAACTCCCGGGCGTACTGGCTGTGATGTCGCACGAAAATGCGCCGAAGCTCGGGGGCATGGACAAGAACAAGACCAGTCAGACCGCCACCGACCGGGTATTGCATGTATTCCAGGACAACGTAGTGCATTACAACAACCAGCCGATAGCCATGGTCATTGCCGACACGTTCGAGCACGCCGTGGAAGGGGCGTCGCTGGTTCAGGTCACCTACGATGCTCAGCCGCCCAGACCGGAACTTCCCGCCAACATCGACAAAGCGGTTACGCCCAAGCAACTTCCCCGCTACGATGACCAGGTCGATACCATCCGGGGCGACCTGAAAAAGGGAATGGCCGACGCCAGCACCCGCCTGGAGGCTACCTTCTATACGCCTACGCAATACCACAACGCGCTGGAGCCCCACGCCCTCCTATCTTACTGGGAAGGCGACAAGCTGACCATGTACAATGCCACCCAGGGTATATCGGCCAGCCAGAAACGCGTGGCCGACATCTTTGGTATTCCCAGGGAAAATGTACGGGTGATCACGCAATACCTGGGCGGCGGTTTCGGGAGCAAAGGCACCACCTTTTCACAGGCAATGCTGGGCCCAATGGCCGCTAAACTGGTCAATAGGCCCGTTAAGCTCGTTCTGAAGCGCGAACACATGTTCGGGATGGTTGGCTCACGTTCGGCCACTGTGCAGAAGATGACTGCCGGCGCTACCGCCACCGGGCAACTAACGGCCATGTCGCACGATACGATGGCACAGACCGGCACGTTAGATGACTTTATGGAACCAGGGGGCACCATTACCCGGATGCTCTACGCCTGCCCGAATCTGGCAACATCGCATAAGTTCATCAAAGCCAGCATCGGCTACACATCGCCGATGCGGGCGCCGGGCGAAGCGCCGGGCGTCGTTGCGCTGGAGTGTGCCATCGATGAATTGGCCAGTCAGCTAACGATGGACCCGCTTCAGTTCCGGCTGGTTAACTACGCCGAAACGGACCCGCACAAGAACCTGCCTTACACCAGTAAATCATTGCGCGAATGCTACCAGCAGGGAGCCGACCGGTTTGGCTGGTCTAAACGGCCCGCCCAGCCACGCGCCACCCGCGATGGCAACTACCTGATTGGCACGGGCATGGCAACAACCGTCTATCCGGTCAACCGGGGCGAGTCGTCGGCCATGCTTCGCCTGAACGCAGACGGTACAGTTCGGCTGGAAACCGCAACGCAGGACCTGGGAACAGGTACGTTCACGATCATGACACAGCTCGCCGCCGAGGTTCTGGGCCTGTCGCCGGATAGGGTGACGCTCGGGGCGGGCGACTCCAAATACCCCGAAGCCGTTGGGTCGGGTGGTTCACGAACCACGGTCACTACGGGGTCGGCCGTGGCGCAGGCAGCGGAGGATGTACTGAAGCAACTGAAGAAGCTGGCCTACAGTGACCCAAAATCACCTTTGTATGCCGCTGCTGCCGCCGATCTTGTCGCCAGGAACGGACGACTCGAATCTAAATCGAACCCGAAGAAAGGCGAATCCTTTATCAGCCTGTTGAAGCGGAATGGCAATAGACCCGTAGAAGCAACGGTGAAATCGACATCAGGTGCCGAGAAAGACACCTATTCGATGAATGCCTTTGGGGCCGTATTCGTGGAGGTGCGGGTCGATGAAGCCCTGGGAGAGGTGCGCATCTCGCGCATGCTGGCCAGCATTGCGGCGGGCAAGATCGTAAACGAAAAAACGGCCAAAAGCCAGATCCTGGGTGGCATGGTGTGGGGCGTCAGCATGGCACTGCACGAATACGCTGCCCGTGATCAACGCACCAGCCGAATCATGAATCCGAATCTGGCCGAATACCACGTACCTGTCAATGCTGATATCAGGAATCTGGACGCGTTTTTTATTGAAGAAAACGATGAGATCGTTAACCCGGCGGGCGTGAAGGGCATCGGCGAGATTGGCATTGTAGGCACGGTATCTGCCATTGCCAACGCGATCTACCACGCCACCGGTAAACGCCACTACGACCTGCCAATTACGGTAGAGAAGGTAATGAGTTGATTGGTTGACCGGGCAATTGCTGAGGCGCGAGCGCTGCTACAGAGCCACCCAATGACCCGGTCAACCGCTTATAACTTTACCCTGAACAGCTTGAACGGGTAACTGACCTTATCCTGCCCGTCGTTATTCCTGGCCGTGCGGTTGATCTGAGCGGCTGTCACGTACAGGTAGCCATCGGGACCGATGCCGAAGCTATCGGGCCAGATCAGGCGATCATCGCGAACGACTGTCTCCAGCTTGCTGTCGGGTGTTACCCGGCGAATGGCTTTATTGGGTGAGTCGGTCAGGTACACATTACCCGCTTTGTCGGCGATCATTCCGTGCGAGACGCCGGTTTCGCCTACCAGTTCCACGCCTTTGGCCACCTCCGCAGGGGCCAGGTTGGGATTGATCAGCAGGTCGGTGGCAATCCGGTAGAGCTTGGTCTGATTAATGGCCCGGTAATAGAGGTAGCGGAAATCGGGGGTTAGGGCAATGCCATTCACGTTGCTACTGAACGATTTGCCCGTCTGGTCTTTCACCTCTTTCCCTTCGATGATCAGCTTGAAGCCCGGCTCGGCGGAAGTCGACTTGTCTTTTTCCAGTACCGTCCGGCTTTTACCCGACGTTAGGTCCAGCACCACAATGGCAGACCGTTTAGGGTCCGACAGATACGCTACCTGTCGCCGCGTATCGACCTGTACATCGTTGAGGCCGGTTTGCTCGCGGGGCAGGTCCTCGAACCGGTAGGTACGTTCCACCTTATTGGTTTTCAGGTTGATGCGAAGCAGCTTCATGCCGGCAATGATCGGCGGGCTGTCAGCAGGGTTGGCCGGGTCCAGCACCCAGAGCGTGTTGGTTTGATCAACAAACAACGCCTGCACATTGATGAACCGGTCTCTGGGTTTCAACGAATCCCATTGGTTTATCTCCGCGTTTGGGTAGGGTTTACGCTGCCCGTCAATAATCTCCGCCAACCCATACCGGTATTCTTTCTGCTTCGGAAACGTCACAAAAATGCGGCCCGGTGAATGCGGCGAAACAGCCAGGCCAACCGGTTGGTAAGGACCAAATTCGGCCACTTCGATCAGCCTGGGGTCCGTTTGTGCTGTGGCGGTGAGGCTAGTTATACTCGTTAGCAGAAGTGAAAGAAACAGGTTTTTCATGGTGTACTAAACAGGCTGTCGATTAACGGGCCACTCAATCACAAAGCCGAACGGGCCACTAACATCCGTTCGCCACTGGCTGTTGACTACCTACGGGAAACATGGCCTCTATGATCTACAGATATTATCTTTTTTTGTTCGTTATCGCTGGCGCGTTACTAGGGTGTGGGCCAACTGGGCTGGCTCAGAGCACAGTAAAGAGCACAGCCAACCAGGATTCTGTCACGACAATTGGCGAGGTGATACGGCTTGATCCGCGCTTGAATCAACTCATACCGGCGAAGGCCCGTATTCAGGTTATTGGCTCAGGCTTCGGCCATCTGGAAGGACCAGTCTGGGTACGAGACAGTACCATGCTGCTTTTTTCCGACTCCGAACACCGAACTATTTACCGCTGGTCTCCCACGAAAGGACTGTCGAAATTCCTGACGGAAACGGGGTACACGGGCCGCCTACCCTACAGCAAGGAATCGGGTACCAACGGCCTGGCGATAACCCCTCAGGGCGATCTGCTGATCTGTGAACATGGCGACCGGCGTGTAGCCCTCTTGGCAATGTCCCCTAAGAATGGCAAACGAACGCTGATCGATCATGCGGAGGGGAAGCGCCTGAACAGTCCCAATGATGTGGTGGTGCATTCATCGGGCAGCGTCTATTTCACCGACCCTCCCTACGGGCTACCCAGACGGGAAACCGATCCTTCCCGCGAAACACCGTATAGTGGGGTCTACCGGCTCGCGCCGACGGGCGCCCTATCGGTACTTTTGCGTGACTTAAACTGGCCAAATGGGCTGGCTTTCTCGCCCGACGAGCAAACACTGTATCTGACGGAATCCGACTCGCTACAGTCAAAAATTATGGCTTATCCCGTGCGGGCCAGCGGCGACCTTGGCAAAGGCCGTATCTTTTTCGAGATGGCGAACGTACCCAAACAGCTTCCCAATGACCGCGCCGATGGGCTGAAAGTGGATCGGGATGGCAACGTATGGGCAACCGGGCATGGCGGCGTGTTGGTGATCACCCCGGCCGGAACGCTTCTGGGCCGCATCAGCACGGGCGAAACCATTGCCAACGTGGCCTGGGGCGACGACGGCTCTACGCTTTACCTGGCTTCGGGACCGTATCTATGCCGGCTACGCACCAGCGTGAAGGGCTGGTAATGGTCGCTCCGCCACTGTCTACATAAACGTCTAAAACCATGACCGAAATTGCCGTTGCCCGCCTCGACGACCTAGCTGATGGGCAAGTAAAAGGAGTGAAAGTCGGCCAAGACAACGTATTGCTGGCCCGCGTGGGCGAAACGGTCTACGCCGTGGGGGCCGTTTGCCCGCATTACCAGGCACCACTGGCCAAAGGGTTGCTATGTGGGCACCGCCTCTACTGTCCCTGGCATCACAGCAGTTTCGATATCACCAACGGCGACCTGCTCGATCCACCCAGCCTCGACGGCCTGCCAACGTACCCGGTTAGCCTGCACGACGGGCAGATCTGGGTTACCCTGCCTGATACCAAAACGCCATTGACCGGTAATCCAGACCCTGAACAGCTACCGGCCGATGACCGGACCATTGTCATCCTTGGTGGCGGAGCAGCCGGCCTGACCGCCGCCCAAACCCTTCGCCAGGAGCAGTTTAGCGGTAGAATTGTCCTGATCACCCGCGAAAACGACTTACCCTACGACCGGCCTAAGCTCAGCAAGAATTTCCTGGATGGGCGCACACCCGCCGGGAAGGTGCCTCTACGCGGCGAAGCCTTTTACGAAAGAAATAACATTGAGGTTCAGGTCAATAACGAGGTAGCCTCGATTGATGCCGATGCCCACACGATCACCTTCACCGACGGTGAGTCGATGCACTTCCACGCGCTGATCGCTGCGACGGGCAGTACGCCCAACTCATTGACGGTGCCTGGCTCCGACAAGTCAGGTATCTTCACCCTACGCACTTTTGCCGACGCCCGGCAGCTCATTGATCAACTCCCTGAAGCTGGAAAAGCAGTGATCATTGGCGGTAGTTTCATCGGACTGGAAGTAGCGGCCAGCCTGCGTAAGCGTGCGTTACAGGTCACCGTTGTTACCCCGGAAACGGCGCTCTTTGAAAAAGTACTGGGCCCGGAAATTGGCACCCTGTTTCAGACGTTGCACGAGACCAACGGTGTAACGTTCCGGCTCGGCGCGACAGTTGATTCGCTGGACGGCGACGAGCGGGTTACCGCGGTGGTGCTCGAAAACGGCGAACGACTACCCGCCGACATCGTGATCGCAGGTATTGGCGTGCACCCAAACACAGCCTGTCTGGCCAGCCTGCCACAGGATGAGAAAGATAAAAGCGTCATCGTGGATACGTACCTGCAGGCCGCCCCGGACATATTCGCCGCAGGCGACATTGCCCATTTCCCCGACCACCGAAACGGCGAATCGCCCATTCGGATCGAACATTGGCGAACGGCACAGCAACACGGTATAATCGCCGCCCTGAACGTGTTGGGGAAGGCCAAACAGGTGGGCGAATCAGTGCCGTTTTTCTGGACAAATCACTACGAGAAGCGGCTCTCCTACGTTGGCCATGCCGACCAATGGGATGAGATCATCCTTCACGGAAGCGTTAAGAAGCAGGACTTTCTGGCATTTTATGTGAGTGGTAATCGGGTACTGGCTGTGGCCAGCATGAACCGGGATCAGGATTCGCTCGCGATCGAAGAACTGATGCGCCTCCGCCTGCTGCCGTGGGCTGAAGAGATTAGAGAACAGTTGCCCGACTTTATTCAATTAGCCCGCGAGGCATCCTGATCAATCAGTTACAGACGGCCCATTTACGGGCCGTCTTTTTTAGTTTTATATACGTGCACTAGTTTTATTTTAGCATATTACCCCATTGACTATCAGTAGTTTATGTAAACTATAAAAAATAATTTCATTTCCCTTGTAATGTTTACTGGCTTTGGGCGTCTTTGCCATTGACATGGACCTACACGCGTTTAAGCAACGGATTCTGCCCGTTCAGCACCGACTCTTCCGGCTGGCTTCGCTGTTTTTGCGGAATCGTGAAGACGCCGAAGATGCGTTGCAGGATGTGCTGATGCGCCTGTGGTCGAACCGTCAACAACTAGATACGTACCAGAGTGTGGAAGCCCTAGCCGTTCAGATGACCAAAAACCTGTGCATGGATCGTCTGAAGGCCCATGCCCGGCAAAAAGCAGTCGACAATGCCGATCTGACCAACGTACCTGGCGAACAACTGTCGCCCTATCGGCAACTGGAACTAACCGACAGTGGGAGCCAGCTGCGGCGGCTGATCGACGACCTGCCCGACGCGCAGAAGCTGGTGCTGCATCTGCGCGACGTGGAGGAATACTCGTTCGAGGAAATTGAGCAGGTAACCGGCCTATCGATCAACAACATCCGGGTTACCCTGTCGAGGGCAAGGCAGCGGGTACGCGACGGCTATTTACAAGTAAACAACTATGAATCAGAACATTGACAACCTGTTGACCCGGTACTATGCGGGTGAGACAACCCTTGATGAAGAACGGCAACTTCGCGACTTTTTCCGCAATACGCCAACGATACCGGAGCCTCTCCAGTCGCACGCGCCGCTTTTTCAGTACGTGACAACGACCCAGGCCGACCGGCTTCCACTTGGTTTCGTTGATCGGCTGGACCAGCAGGTTGCCCCACGTCCAGTCGGCAGAATTAGTCAGCTAACGACCTGGGGACTTCGGCTGGCAGCGGGGGTTACTCTCCTGCTCATTGGCTTCGCCGGTGGTCACCTGTATACCCAGTCGAAGGTTGCTAACACCACTTTGGTAGCCGTGAACAACCAGCCGGAAGCCTTGCTGTTGAAGAAAACCCTGACGTATGACGCCACCAGCCAAACCTCGGCCAGCGACCGGATTCAGGCGGTGAACCAGAGTTATGAACTGGCCAATGCCGACCAGGAAATAACGCAGCTGCTGATCAACACGCTCAACTTCGACGCCAACGTGAATGTTCGATTGGCGGCTTGTCAGGCCCTGTTGCATTTCAAGCAGGAAGAGGGCGTTCGGGAAGCGCTGATTCAGTCGCTGCGCATTCAGAAAGACCCGAACGTGCAGCTAACGCTGATCGACGCCCTGGTAGCCATCAAAGAAAAACGGGCCACGACCGAAATGCAGTGGCTGGCCCGTAACCAGCAGGTGCTGGAAGTAGTGCGCTTAAAAGCCGAAGAAGGAATCGGCGCCTTGACCAACACAGCTCAATCTCCTTCGTAATACACCTTAGTTAACTCCTATTATCATGAAAAAAGTACTCCTCCTGGGCATCGCCTGCCTGAGTCAGATCACTATGCTCTTTGCTCAGGAATATAGAACTAAACTGGCCAACAGTGGTGAGCAGAAAGTATCGATCCAGCTAAACGCGGCCAACCTGAAAATTGAAGGCTATAACGGCAATGAGGTGATCATTCAGACCACTGCCAAGATTCAGCCACCACCCGAACAGGCAAAGGGCCTGAAGCCCATCTACAACTCTGCCGTAGATAACACGGGCATCGGTCTGTCTGTCACGACTGAAAATGGCGGCATCCGAATCGAGA
The DNA here is from genome assembly GCF_041321095.1 of Fibrella arboris. Classification (NCBI taxonomy): domain Bacteria; kingdom Pseudomonadati; phylum Bacteroidota; class Cytophagia; order Cytophagales; family Spirosomataceae; genus Fibrella; species Fibrella arboris. The sequence goes on from NZ_JBGGWE010000005.1 coordinate 27,584, forward strand.
GCGCGTCGCGGAAAAACATGCCCTACACGATTCGTGTACCGCAAAAAGTGGCGGTGCTATATGAACAGATCAACTGGAACATGGGCCACATCACGGTGCAGAATGTAGACGGTGACCTGGAGCTTCGCACCAACAACGGTAGTATTTACCTGAACGACGTAACAGGGCCAGTGGTGGCCAATACCACCAATGGAGAGGTCAAAGTGACCTATTCAACACTGGACCAGCGCAAGCCAACCGCCATCACGACCATCAACGGCTCTATCGATGTGACGCTCCCCGCCGCCACCAAGGCCACGTTTAAACTGAGCACCATCAACGGAGAAATGTACACGGATTTCGATCTGGGCATGACCAAAAAAGACGGTATGACCCGCATGGGCGGCGGCCATGTCATCAACGGTACAGCGAACGGCGGCGGGGTTGATCTGCAGCTGAAAACGATCAACAGCGACATCTATATCCGCAAACAGAAATAAGGTGCGCTGGGTGTGTCGTGTCTTGCCACCGCCTGGTCGAAGGGTCAGGCGTTGGCAAGACACGAAAAAATCCATACCGCACTCTAGATAACTCACTCCCAATCAGCCATTTTACCCCTCCCTATACACCTGTTGCCATGAAAAATCCGCTGCTCTTACTGCTGATTCTCTTTTTGGTGAAGCCGGCTTTCTCGCAGAAAGTCACCACCAAAATCCTACCGTTAGGCGCCAGTCAGGCGGTTCACCTCAACCTGAAATTCGGCGACAGCATCCAGGTACGTTACTGGGACAAGCCGGACGCATCGGTGCGCATTTCGGCCCTCATCAACAACGGCAGGCTCAACGATGCACTCACCGTTGAAACAAGCTCGACCGATCAGGCCGTGAAACTGACGACTGACTTCGACAAAGACCTCATCCGGCAGGGTAAAACCGAAGATTGTCCCGGCAACAAACACAACTGGCATAGTGATAAGAACGGCGATTCGTATTCAGTTTGCAGTAAAATCAACTACGTTATTTTTCTGCCCCGGAAAGCCGCGCTCCGCGTGGAGACCATCAACGGAAATATTGCGATTCAAGGGGCTACCGGTCCGGTCTGGGCCAAGTCGATCAGCGGATTTGTCGATATGAGCTGGTCGGGCACGAAAGGCGCCAACGTGGCCATGAAGACCATCACGGGCGAAGTATATTCTGATCTGGCCATTGATTTCAAGGGAAAACGGCCGAAGAACCCCATTGTAGGCTACCAGCTGGAAGGCACTGTTCTCAGCGGTGGGCCGGAAGTGCGGCTGGAATCAATCAGCAACGATATTTTTCTGCGGAAAGAAAAATAACGGGTCCGTTTGATGGTTGTCATGCAACGTTTGTGTGCGTATTGCATCTTTCAACCGAACGACCATTCCGCTACGGTGCACAGCCAGGGTGAAAGGTGTTCAGGTACGTTCAGGTTCACCCCATTTTTGAGCTGGTTCATCCCATTGTCAACATGGGCCTGTGTGCCGCACTTAGTTTTGGTCATTCACTACGCTATCATTCAGTGACTATTGCCTGCCTATGACGAACAAGCGCAGACTGACAGCGTAACGAACGACCACTCAATGACCACGTAAATTCAATCAACCTTTATGAAACATTTTCTAGCCGTAGCCGCCCTGGCGCTATGGGTTGGGAACGCTTTTGCCCAAACCAGCCCAAAGGTCAACGTTACCGGATCGCTCGTTGACTCGACGACCACGAAATCCGTTCCGTTTGCTACCGTTGCGCTGCGCACGGCCGAGGCGCTGATGGGCGGTAGCACCACCGACAGCTCAGGTACGTTCCGGCTGACCAATCTGGCTCCCGGCAGTTATACGCTGGTGCTCTCGTCGGTAGGCTATCAGACCCGGATCAGACCTGTTACGCTGACCGGCGAACAGGCCACGGTGAATCTGGGCGCGATACAGCTGCCGTCGGAAAGTCGGACGCTGGGTGAGCTGACCGTTACGGCGCAGAAAGCGTTGATTGAAGAAAAAGGGGATAAGCTGATTTACAACGCCGAAAAAGACATCTCCAACGCAGGTGGCTCGGCGGCCGATGTGCTCCGAAAAGTACCGGCCCTCAGCCTGGATCTGGACGGGAACATTCAGATGCGGGGCAACAGCAACATCCGCGTACTGATCAACGGCAAACCCTCGGCCATGATGGCCCGCAACCTGGCCGACGCGCTGAAGCAGATGCCCGCCGACAATATCAAATCGATCGAAGTGATCACCAGCCCCGGTGCGAAATACGATGCCGAAGGAGCCGCGGGGGTGATCAATATCATCACCAAAAAAGCCTTGCAGGGATTCAACGGATCGGTGATGGCGTCGGCAGGTACGTTGAACCGCAGCGTGAACACGAAACTGTCGGTGAAGACAAAGAAAGTCGGTATCTCGCTGGCGGCCAATGGCTATCAGTTTCAGAACATTCGGGAAGCCGAGACAAGACGGAGCAGTCTATCAGGTGGTCAGGTGCTGAATGTTCTGACCCAGTCTAGCCACGCCGACAACACCGGCACGGGTGGCTACGGTGAGTTTAGCCTCGATTATGACCCCGACACCACGAGCCGCCTCAACGTCTCGGCAAACGCCTGGGGTGGCTCCTACCCCAATAATAGTTCGGTGATCAACCGGCTGACCGACCCGACGGGGAAGCTGCTTCAGTATTTCCGCAACGACATTCATTTCCGTAACCCATATGGCAACAGTCAGTTCGATCTGGGCTACACCAAAACCTTCCGCAAGCCCGCTGGTGTCAACTCGGACCGGGAATTTACGCTGCTCACCCAGTTTAGCCGGATGCCCGACAATTATTTCTACGACACCGACCGCTACACGATCAACGAAATTGAGCAGCTCAGCTTCAGGCAGCGGAGCACCAACTACAGCCGCAACAAGGAATACACCCTCCAGGCCGACTACACCCATCCGTTCCTGATCCGCTCGAGCCACGACACCACGCAGGCGAAACTGGAGGTAGGCCTGAAAGCCATCCGGCGCGATATTGGCAGCGAATACCGCGTTGAACAGTCGGTAGATGGCGCAGCCCCCTTCGTGGTTGACCCCAGCCAGTCGAATGATTTCGACTACAACCAGCAGATCGTTTCCGGCTACACGGCCCTACGCCTGGAGACCAACCGGAAATGGAATCTGAACCTGGGCGCCCGCCTCGAACGAACAACCATCGAGGGGAATTTTCTGACCACCCAAACCGCCCTGTCGACTCAGTACACCAACCTGATTCCGAGCGTGACCATTTCGAAAGGCATCAAAACGCATACGTTGAAGGTCAGTTACACCCAACGGATTCAACGGCCGCAACTCTGGTTTCTCAATCCGTGGGTAAATGCCAGCGACCCGCGCAACCTGCAAACCGGCAATCCGTACCTCAACCCCGAATTGAACCATGCCGTCGAGCTGGGCCACAGCGTATCGACGAAAGCCGGGTTATCGATCAACTCAGCGTTTTATTTCCGCATGACCAACAACGCCATCGAGTTCATTCGCACCGTCGATGAAGCCGGCATTTCGCTGAGCAGGCCCCAAAATATTGCCAGACGCATGGCCTATGGACTAAACACAAATGTATCGGGACAGGCCAACAAAAACTGGACGATGAACGGGGGCGTAGACCTCAGGTACGTCGATCTGAGCAGCCCCGCCCTGAATCAGGGCAATAGCGGCCTGGTTGGCAATCTGAATGTTAGCAGTACCTACAAACTCCCACGCGACTACACCTTCCAGGCAAACGCTAACCTGAACTCAGGCTGGATAAGCTTGCAGGGGATCGGCTCGCCCTTCTACTGGTACGGCTTTGCGCTGAAACGGGAGATGATGGCGAAAAAAGCAAGCCTGACGCTGGGAGTCAATAACCCATTCAACCGGGGTGTCTATCAAACACTGACCCAATCGGCCCCCACGTTTGCATCCGAAACGCGCTCGTTCTTCCTGAGCCGCTCCATCCGGCTGGCTTTTGAATGGCGGTTTGGGCAGATGAGTGCGGGTGGCAAACAAAGCAAGAAAGTACAAAACGACGATGCGGGTGGCCGGTAAGTAGGGGGAGGCCAAAGCAGGGAAAGCCATTCTAAAATATAGCCAGAAGTACGCTTTAACGTGCCGGTGCGTTTTGCGGTTGACCGCAGACCCACCGGCACGTTTTTGTTGTTCTGCCCAGCTCACTCTACAAAGCCTTTCCGGCGCGTTTGTTTAAGCCACAGCGATCCATTTCACGGACGTATTTGGAAAGGGCTTCCGATCAATCGAAGTCGACTGTCAGGTACGTTGCTTTGTCATCCAAATTCACCCGATCAACACCTAAAGGCCCAGCTGGTTTACCTAAGTGTTAGTACCGGATAGCACCCGGTGGCCAGGGAGTCTTCTATTCGTCATTTTGTTGTTGTCAACGCCTGTTTTCAGCTAAAAAAATGGTATATAGCTCTCTGGTTATCAGTACTATCCCCCTACCCTTACCTTATGCCTAAGAAAGTGGTCATCCTCGGTGGAGGTGTTGCCGGATTGAGTGCCGCTCACGAACTGGTTGAGCGGGGGTTTGAAGTTGTCGTCTACGAGAAAAAACCTACGTACCTGGGTGGTAAAGCCCGGTCGGTCGACGTACCTGGAACCAAGCTTCCGACGGCGGGCGGCGGGCAGAGCGCACCCTTACCAGGGGAGCATGGATTCCGCTTTTTCCCCGGATTTTATCGGCACATTACCGATACGATGAAGCGTATCCCCTTCACAGACGCAACGGGCCGTCAGAATCCGAACGGGGTCTTCGATAACCTGGTCGATGTGCAGCGCGTTGGTATTCTGCGCAATGGAAAGCCGCCCATCATTACGGTCGTCAGCTTCCCTAGATCACTGGCTGATCTTGAAGCAGCGCTATCGGTGCTGCACACCCACGATACAGGATTGAAGGATGGCGAAGCCCGTTTTTTTGCCAGTAAAGTATGGCAGCTGATGACCTCCTGCCAACGGCGGCGGGAGCTGGATTACGAGAAAATTGGCTGGTGGCAATTTATGGAAGCCAGCAGCTACAGTAAGCCTTATCAACACTTACTGGTCGAAGGCCTCACCCGCACCCTGGTAGCCGCCAATGCCAAACACGCCAGTACGAAAACCGGCGGCGACATTTTCATTCAGTTGCTTTTCAACATCGCCAACCCTGGTATGCATACCGACCGGGTGCTGAATGGCCCCACCACCGACGTGTGGCTGAAACCCTGGGAAGAATACCTGAGAAGCAAGGGGGTCCTTTTCCATCGAGGGGCGCTGGTTGAAAAGCTGGTAGTGGCTGATGGGGGTATAAAGTCGGTACAGATACGTGACTGGAGGAAGGCACTGGCGGCAGAAAACGCAGCGTCTCCGGGTTCGCCAGCGCCACCAGCCAGCTCGTTCGACTATGATCCGCCCGCCCTGGGCGATTACTACCTGCTGGCCACTCCGGTTGAAGTGACGGCTACTCTATTCGAGCATAGCGTTAAAAAAAATAATGGTAGTCTACAGCCACTCGATAAACTAGCCGATAATGTCGCCTGGATGAACGGCATACAGTTTTACCTCAATCAACCGGTAGACATCGTGCAGGGGCATTGCATCTACGTCGACAGCGAGTGGGCATTAACGTCGATCTCGCAGTTACCCTTCTGGTCGGGTTACCGGATGGATGAGCGGGGCGATGGCCATGTACAAACCATCTTCTCGGTCGATATCTCCGACTGGAATACACCAAGCAGTAAAGATGACCCGGATCTGAAGCCGATGAAGGCCAAAGACTGTCAGACATTCGATGAGATTGCCGACCGGGTATGGGCGCAGCTCAAGCGGAGCCTCAACGTCAACGGCACCACCGTTCTGAGCGATAGCATGCGACAGGGCGTTTACAACGACCACGGCCAGGAATACAAAGGCTACTATCTGGATCACTCGATCAACATGCAGGTGCCACCCAACGCAGTTGATCCAGCGGCGTCGACGGTCGGGGTGCCAATGGCAGATCTGAAAGCGGTAAACCACGAGCCACTGCTGGTCAATACGGTCGACAGTTGGGGAATGCGCCCCGATGCCTACGTTGACGGGATCTCAAACCTGTTTCTGGCCTCTGATTACGTACGGACCAACACCGACCTGGCCACGATGGAAGGGGCCAACGAAGCTGCCCGCCGGGCTGTCAACTGCATCATCGACGCAGCGGGGGTCGATGCTGAACCCTGCCAGATCTGGAACCTGCAGGAGCCTGCTTTCTTTGTGCCCCACAAATGGTACGACGCTTACCGCTACCAGCGCGGATTACCCTATGGCCATCCGCCGGGATGGCTAAAGGCATTGTTCCTGATCTGGGGGGTTATCTACGGCATTGGTTTTGCCCTGGTGATCGCTTATTACTGGGTGCAGAACAAGCTGTCTCGCCGGCCAGAGCGCATCATTGCCAACCGGTCGGTTACGGACCCACCGGCCATTCACGCGGGAGGCACAGGCAAGGCGCACGCCCTTCAGGTGCCGTTCATGCTTGCCATGATGGCCCTGGGCGTTGGGTTGCTCATCCTCGATAGCCAGATTGATCTTGGCTGGCACACGGCCGCTGTCTGGGGGTATGGCCTTACCGCCTTGTACGCTGCCTATGTGCTGATTAGCCGTGATACGGTTGTCGGCGCCATTCTGTCCTTTGCGCTCGTAGCCGGTTTTGCCGAGCTGGTCAGTGATTTCTACCTGGTCTCCATCACAAACACGCTTGTGTATCCCAGCCCCGAACCCCGGCTGTGGGAATCACCCGCGTATATGCCGTTTAGCTGGGCAGTGGTGTTAACCCAGATTGGCTTTATAGGTTACCTGATCATGAAGCGGCTCAGCCCGCTGAAAACGGGTCTGCTGCTTGTCCCGATCAGTGGTATTCTGATCCCGCTCTACGAAAAATGGGCCATTCACGGGGGCTGGTGGGCGTATGTGGGCGCACCCGAATGGCATGGTGTACCGTACTATATTTATCTGGCCGAAGCGCTGCTGGTCTTCCCGGTTCCCTATTTTATTCGCAAAGCGACGGTCACTGGTGGGCGCTGGGCGCTGCCTGCCGGCCTACTGGAAGGACTCGTCATGCTGGTCGCCTGCCTGATCGCCTTTAAACTTGTCGGATAATATGCTGCAACGAGTAAGTGCCTACTTCTTCCCGCCTGACTTTTCAGGCACCGACGAAAATCGCCGTCAGGCAACCATCATCGTCAATTCCGTTGTCCTGACCTCCCTGTTTACCCTCAACTACGTCATTCTTTGCGTGTGGCTCCACTATGAACCTGGCCTGTATATCATGCTGGCGAACCTACTGGTTTTTGTGGGGGCCATTCTACTGTTTAAAGCTGGCCTGATCACGCACGTAGCGCTGGGATACACCTTCAATCTGTTCGGTATTCTCTTCGTCTTTCTGGAGTGTTTTTACCTTGGCGGTTTTTATGGCGACGTTACGATCTGGCTGGTGGTGATGCCGCTGGTAGGTACGTTCCTGCTGGGCAAAACGGGCGGCTTCATTACACTCGGCCTCTCCCTGACGCTGCTTCTTGTCCTCTGGTACCTGGAATACCGGGGCGTTGTGATTCCCAATCATATCACGCTGGACCAGTACCGGTTATTCTTCCGGCTCAATATCATTGCAGGATTGATGCTGATCATTCTGATCATCGCGTTTGTCTTTACCGAATCAAACAACCGCGCCCTCCGCCTGATCACGGAGAAAAACGATTTACTCCTGCTACGCACTGAACAGCTTGAACAGTCGCTGAACGAACTGCGGGCCACGCAGGTACAGCTCATCCAGAAAGAGAAAATGGCCAGCCTGGGTGAGCTGACAGCGGGAATTGCCCACGAGATCCAGAACCCGCTCAACTTTGTCAATAATTTTGCCGAGGTGAGTAGCGAACTGGTTGTGGAGCTGAAAGAAGGTTCACTGATGCTGTTGCCGGTCGAAGAGAAAGGATATGCGGATGAGATCGTGGGCGATCTCTCGCATAATCTGGTAAAGATTTCGCAGCACGGTCAACGGGCTTCGGCCATCGTGCGCGGCATGCTGAAGCACAGTAGCAGCAGTACCGGCGAACGTCAGCCAACTGACCTCAACGCCCTGACCGATGAGTACCTGCGCCTCAGCTATCATGGTCTACGGGCAAAAGACAAGTCATTTAATTGCCAGCTTATCACGGATTTCGACCCTCACCTACCGCTTCTGAACATAGTAGGGCAGGATATTGGTCGGGTGTTGCTGAATCTATTCACCAATGCCTTCTACGCCGTACAGCAGAAAGCCACCGAGACGGGTCCATTAGCCAGCTATGAACCAACCGTCAGTGTCCGCACCTGCCAGAAAAACGGAAAGATAGAAGTTCATGTACAGGACAACGGTACTGGTGTTTCTGATGGTATCAAGGCCAAGATCTTCCAGCCTTTTTTCACCACCAAACCAACCGGTCAGGGTACAGGACTGGGGCTCAGCTTAAGTTACGATATTGTGACAAAAGGACATGGCGGTGAACTGTCTTTAAAAAGCCAGGAAGGAAACGGGACCGAGTTTGTGGTCAGCCTGCCAACCAGCTAATAACCACGGGCTTTCGTACGGGTACCAGCCGGTGCCTTGTCCAGGAGCAACAGGGTACCCGGATCGTATCTCGTCCTAGTTCCTGCTCAACCTGTGCTATCCCAAGTCGTCTAGGCCCAATCGAATAGCTGCTTCCACGGGCGTGTAGCCAGTTGCAGGATCGCCAATGGTCAGTTCGTCGCGTAGCAACAGGGGTGGTTGCGCCAGGAACCGGGGTTCGGTGCCGTGATGTGCCTGTGCGGCATGCACCAGAAACGGATGACAGAGGTACACCGTGCCCGCTTTGCCCGTAGCCACGGTTTCGGTCCGATCAGGCAATTCACTCAGCTTACCGGCCAGGTCCATAAACGAGAGCCCCGCTTCGCCAGCCGGGTGCAGCAGGGTGGCCACGTCGCGGTGCGAGCCGATTCGGAGGCGCGTCGGGGCGTCCTGGCCAGTGCAGTCGGAGAACAGAAAGAGCATCAGCAGCGCCCGCCCCCTCGACCGCACGTTGACTCGCCAGTCGAGATAATGGGTAGGGTCAGCCCCCGGAAAACTGGCGTCGACATGCCAGCCGGTATCGCCCGGCTCCTCGGCCGAAGGAAACCGCACGGGGAACGTACCCAGGTTGTGACGGGGCACCCAGCGGCCCAGGCCAACCAGTTGATCGAAAGCCTGGTGCAGCATAGCCGTATTAGCCGCCCGCTGGAAAGGCGCCTGCCCATACATACCCGGCCGAACAACGGACTGTGTCCAGGTGGCGGGGTCGTTGGGGTCACCGGGCAGATCCTGCCAAAGGATAGCCCGGGCTTCCTGTGCATCATCCGCCGAGAAAGCACCCTCGATTCGGACGAACCCATCCTGAATGAACTGCTCGATTTGGTAGGGGTTCAGACCAGCTTGCATAAGAGAGAACGTATGGGAAATTCTCTGTTGGCAACGTACCTGGTACGTCAAACAGAGGCGTTTATTCGGAAAAACTAAACTGTATAAGCACCGGTTCAACGTCAGCCATCCCCTCGTACAGCGGCGGGTCGGTCAGTTCGTCAATGGTCAGGTCAGTTGGGGTATGTCCCGATGCGTTTACGGATTCCGTTGCCAGGGCCTTGGCTACCTGATGAATCAAGGCCAGCCGCGAATAGACCGAGCCGGGCTGCGTCTGGGCCAGTTCGCCCAGCCGGGTGTTAAACGTATGCGCGGGTACGTCGATCACTTGGTGTTTGCGGGGTTCGTTCGCTTCCTCCATAGCTCCTGAACGACTTTCAGGGCAGTTCGGTTACGCGTTGAACACGAAGCGTCACACCGACTTCCGTATGTGTCGTCTTTGATACAACCAAAGACGCCCGACCCGACACAGCTTTGACGCGGCATTGGGTCGGGCGTTACGTTTTACCACCGCTGCTAGACCGCGTCAACAGGCGCAGCACTGGCCGCGGGAAACGAGCATAACGTGGCTACATAGTCTTTACTGCCATCGGTGACCCAGGCGTCGAGTTGGGCGGGGTCTTTGAGTTGCTGCCCGCGCAGACGCGGCACGACCACGTACCCACAGGCCACATCGGTCAACGCCGACATATCGCTCCATAGTTTTTCGATCTGCGCCACGGGGTAAATATCCTCCTGCCCATGTCCCCAGCGGTATTTCACGTCTTTCAGGGTCACATAGGTCGGAATCCGGTGCGCCACGCTCCGCACGGCTTTCGCCAGTTGGGCCTCGTCGCCGGTTTGCAGGTCGGCGCGGGTGAGGCCGAACAGTTGCAGCAGCGGGTCGATCTGAATCCAGGTCGTGTTCGAGTTATAGTAACTCAGGTTCAGTTCGTCCTCTTCACGCGGCTGCGCCAGTCCTTCCAGCAAGCGAACGTGTCCGTTTACCCGCGCCAGTCCGCCCCCACGGTCCTCGATCCGGCGCGGCACCACTTCAAACGTGAGCACGTTGCCCGACTCGAGATGGTGGCCTAGAGCAGCCGGGTCTACATCGGCGCCGAGCGTATCGATGTTGTGCAGCATCAGCGTATCAACGTCCGGGTGTTCGGCCAGCAGCTTCGCCAGCGTGCCGTTGCGCAACAGGTTCGACACCTCATACCAGTGCCCCAGGGGCGAGAACCGCTGCGCCGCAATGTTATCGACATAATCAGTCCCCTCTCCTTTCGATTTAGCCCAGGCGATCATCGACTGCCGAACGGCATCGCGCACTTTTTGCTTGTTCTCGTCGAGGGTTTCCTGCGGCATTTCCTCGTACAGGAACCGCAGGTCACGCTCCATCGGTACAAACCGCTGCCCGATTGACCGGCCCGGCGACAGGTACGTTGGCCCCGGGTAGCCAAAGTTGCCTGTTTGCGCCAGCTTCTTCTGAATTGGCTCGTGGGTCATATAACTGGTGGCGACCAGGTGCGGAATGGCGGTACCATATTTCTCGGCCAGTTTCCGCGTTTTCGCCAGGTGGATTTCCAGGAAGCTGCGGTGCGAGCCGTCCAGCTCCACAAACGGATTGATGGTCTTGATCACACCCGCCCCTTTGGTCCAGCGGCTCCCAACACCGGCACCCAGGCTCAACACGGCTACTTTCCCGGCCCGAATAGCGGCTTCGCCTATCTGTGCGGCGGCCGCTACGGAATCAAGCGGCACCACATCGCCCGGCAGTACATCGTCAATCGCGGTGTCGGCGGGCAGGCGATTCCGCGAGAGGCCGATACGTCCCTTCTGAATTTCTTCCCGGATATCTTCATGCTGAATGAAGTCAAAGCCGTTGTCTTTTTTGATGCGGTCCGCTTTGTCGTTCTCCACGCTCCGGTTACCCTGCGAGGTAGGGTCCGACACCTTGAACAGGTTGCTGATGATCGTTCGAAGCAGCGGGTAGGCCTGGTTATTTTGTTCGCAGTGAGTCGTGAAGAAATCAATTTCGGCCCGGCGCCCATACGGTATCGACGCGGGATCCTTCCTGACCAGTTCCGACACGTGAATACCGTAATAGGGTTCGGGCATCAGGGCGTCATTGCCTTCGTGCAGCGTGGCCCAGGTGCCGCGTGGGTTGATGCTCCAGTTGTACACCACCGGCTCCATGGCAAACGGCAGCGAGTCAGACAGTTCGGCTTTCGTTTTTCGCAGAATAGCCAGTACCTGCATTTTGTAGTCTTCGTACTGCGCCGGGTTCACGAACATGCCCATACCGCCACCCGACATGCCACCGAGCATCAGGAAGCCGTAATAATCAGCACCAAACTGCTTTTTGGCCTTTGCAATGATCTGTTCGGTAAAGTACGTCGACGCCCAGGGAATGATCGTTTTGATGGGGCCTTCCCAGTTGCGGGCCGTATTTTCGCCCAATTTCCTGATATCACCCTCCTTGATAGCGCCCAGAATATTATCAAAGATCTGGTTCGTCTGCTGGCGGGCCACCCATTCTTTGTCGCCCCGGAGGAGGTATTTCTCCGTCACCATTTCCAGAATCGGACCAACGTTGGAGGCCATGCCACCGTGCATCAGCACCAGCGAGTTCATGATCTTTTCCTGAATCTCGGGATGCACTTCGTCGCCCTGCAATACGCGGTGACGCGGCAGCAACGTACCCCGACTGATGCCGAACTCCGGGTCGCCCTTCTGCGCAAATGTGCCCTGAATGGCTTTGATACCCGGCCACACACCGCCCGAATCCTGCCAGCCGCCACCCGATCCGCCGATCCACTCGCCCAGAATAGCCCGGGAAGCCACCAGCCGCCGTTCACTTTCTTCCAGTCCTCCTTCCAGGTTCCGGGTCTGCCCCGTAGCCCGCATCAGCAGACTGATGATTGACCCCAGCAGGTTAGTCGATACGGCAAAACGAGACCCTTTGGGAATATCATTCACCTTCGTGACCAGTTCGATACCCATGCCCGGCGCTACAATACGCGCCAGAATCTCGGCCAGCGACTGGTTTGTTCCTTCAAACGAGGGCGGAATAAGGCCCGACGCAATGACGCCAGCCTTTACCAGGCTCAGATAATCATTGCCGAAGTTGAACAGATCGGCCAGGTCCGATACGTCTTTGGTGGTGTTCAGGTCAACGCTGGTGAGGCGGAGGACCGGTTCCGAGATAACCCGCACGAAGCATTCCAGGGGTGGCCGGATGTCTTTGTCACGTCCGAACACGCCCAGGTCGATCGAAATGTTGATCACGCGGGCGCCTTCGGGGTAATCCATGCCCAGAAAGAAAATATCTGACCAGCCGCTGTGCGTCAGGTCCATCCGCACGGATGTCTGTTCGTGCAGAACGGGGTAGAAAAGCGAATTGTCGGACCGTTGCAGCAGTTTTGGCTGAATGCGGATCGGGTGCTCGGTCTGATGGCCTACCCGAAACATCCATTGGTTCCCCTTGCTCGACCGCACACTTTTCCGAACCTGGTCGGCCAGAATCTGAAACGATAGCTGATGGTAGCTATCGGCCAGCGCACTGAACAGCGTTGCGCTTGGCCCCTGCCTGTCCAGTTCGTGCAGGAACGTAGCGATGGCCTGTTCAAACCGGCGGGCCAGCAAATCCTCAAAGCCGGCGTAGGGGATTTTACCAATCGCGGGCGTTTCCGGGGCCTCCATCAGCGAGAATCGAAAACCCGCCGACAGAAACAGAATAGCCCTTACTTTATCGTATAGATTCGGCGTGGCCTTTCGGAAATCGTCGAGCTCCAGCAAGGCCTTCAACAGGTTACTGGCGGTTAGGCTTCGGCTCAGGTCAAAAAACGATCGATTCCGAACGGCAGGGTCTGCCGACGTAATAGTTTCTATAAAAACATTCATGCTTTTTTTGCTTGGGGCGGGGGTTGTGGGGTATAGGGCAAGGAGTGCTGATGTATCAGCAACACCCCTTGCTCTATACCCCACAACCCCCGCTCATTTACACCAGTTGTGCTTTGCGGGCGTTCGCTTCAGCCAATAGCTCCACCATCGACGTCAGCGTTTCGTCGTGGGCTTCACCAGCCAGCCCCAGCGCCATTTGTGCCCGCAACAGGCCCGTCCGGCCGCTGAGGTCGTAGCGGTTGCCTTTCATTTCGAGCGCCAGGTACGTTTCCGTATCGGCCAGTTCCTGCAACGATGGAGTGAGCGGCGTGTTGCCGCTGCCCTGCGCAATATGTTTCTCGAGAATAGAAAACACGGTTGGGGTCAACACGTGCATCCCAAAGAAGCAGAGGTAATACCCTACCCGCAACCCTGGCGTTTGCAGTTCCAGTTCGGCCGTGCTGAGTGATGGTTTCTCGATGAGTTTCTCGATCTGGTATACCCCGTTTTTGTTTGGTACGTGCTTGCCCGTCACCGTACCATACTTGCCAATCTGGTGTTCGATGGTGGGGTTGACAGCCGATACCGAGCAGTCCTGCTCAACCGCCAGTTCAATCAGTTGCGCCGCGCACCGCTTTCCGATTAAGTTCGACACGTACAGGTAATCGCCGAGCAACAGCAGAAACGGTTCGTTGTTGACGAAAGCCTTGGCGCAGTGCACCGCGTGGCCGTAGCCCAGTGGCTCGGGCTGTTCCACAAACTGCGTCCGGCTGATGAGAAGATCGATCTTTTCAGCTTCCTGACGCGCCCAGTCAACGCTTTTGAATGATTTGACCAGGTTATCACGCAGGGAAGTGAAGGCGCTTACGTAGCGTTCACCGTCACCGGGGGCACATACCACGCAAATTTCGTCGATGCCGCTTTGAAAGGCCTCTTCGGCGATAGCCTGCAGAACGGGCTTATGAAGGCCATCGGTATCGATAACCGGCAGCATGGCTTTCTGGATGGTATCGGCAACAGGGTATAAACGTTCGCCACGGGCAGCAGCAGTGATCACTGCTTTTCTTATTTTCATTTGTCTAACTGTGTCAATGACTGGGCGCTGGTCTGTTGGCCAGGTAAATGGCTAGCCAGCGCGCAGCACTTCCTGGATTTTGGTACAATGATAAATCATGGACAGAGCTAATCGGCACCAGTTTATAACTAAAGTGCTTTATTCACGAAAAGTCATTAGGTTCCGGCCTCACCGTCTCCAGATCCAGGTACGTTCGGCGAAAGGGGACGTTGAGCACTAATGCCTCTTCACCAGTACGTATGGCCTGTTGCTATGGAGGATATTGCTTATACGATCGTCAGGCCCGACCCGGCGCTTTCTGACTTCATAGAAAGTTTCTGGATGCTCGCCAACCAGTCGGACGATGAAAAGCCGGTCATTGTTTTGCCCGATGGCCGCATCGATCTTTCGTTCGATTGGCAACGTCCGCAACACCTGATTCTACAGGGCCTCGACAGTAGGCCTAAACAAGGGAGGCTGGCAGCCGGGGCAGCGCTGTTTGTCATCAGTTTCCGGCCGCTGGGCATTGATTACCTGCTGGGAAGCCAGTCCGTTGTGTTAGCGGATGTCGTCTACCAGTTGCCTGCCGATTATTTGGGGGTTTCGTTCAGCGAGGTTGGCGATTTCGAGCAGTTCTGTACCGTGTTCTCGGCCATCCTGAGCGCCAGGCTGAAGAAACCAATCGACTTACGGAAAAAGCAGCTTTTCGATTCGCTTTATGCCTCCGACGGTGCTATACGCATTACAGAGCTAGCCGAAAAAATTGGCTGGAGCCGGCGGCAGATCAACCGTTATTTCAATGATCACTTCGGCCTATCGCTGAAAACCTACTGCGATATTCTGCGATTCAGGGCCTCATTTCAGGACCTGAAAGCGGGTCGGTTATTTCCTGAGCAGGACTTTGCTGATCAATCGCACTTTATCAGGGAGGTGAAAAAATACGCGGGTGTTGTACCCAAAGAACTGGCAAAAAACAAAAACGACCGTTTTATCCAATTGTCCACCCTGCCGCCCACCTAGTTTTGCCCAGCCTATCAACGAATCACAACCATGCTGGTGACCAACAAACAAATAGCTATTGTGGGAGGTGGCCCCGGTGGTCTTACCCTGGCCAGACTGCTCCAACAAAGGGGCGCTTCGGTGAATGTCTACGAGCGTGATGCCGCCAAAGACGCCCGTGTGCAGGGAGCGACCATTGACCTACACGAAGAATCGGCCCTGGAAGCGCTCCGCCAGGCTGGCTTACTGGACGAATTCTATAAAAACTACCGGCCCGGTGCGGGCAAACTGCGGGTGGTCGATAAAGACACCCGTGTTTATCTGGACGACCATGACTCGGGCGAGTATACGGAAGACCGCCCTGAGATCGACCGGGGGCCGTTGAGAGATCTGCTGGTGGCTTCGTTGCGCCCAGACACGGTCATCTGGAACAGTCACTTCATCGGCATGACGGCCGTGGCGGGGGGCTGGGAATTGCAGTTTAAAAACGGAGTTACAGCCCAGGCCGCTATCGTCATTGCGGCAGATGGCGCCCGGTCAAAAATTCGCCCGTACCTCACCCCGATTCAGCCCATCTATTCCGGCATTACGATCATTGAAGGTAATGTGTACCAGGCTGAACAGCGGGCGCCTGCTCTGTACGAATTGGTAAAAGGAGGAAAAATATTTGCGCTGAGCGACGAAAAAACGCTGATCCTGAGTGCAAAAGGCGACGGAAGCCTGTCATTCTACACGGGGTGCAAGGTGGCGGAGGATTGGACACGGCGCAGTGGCATTAACTTCGATGATCGCGCGCAGGTACAGGAGTGGTTTCAGCGAGAATTTGGTGCGTGGAACCCTGTCTGGCAGGAACTGGTCGATAGCCATGACGCGTGGTTTATTGCCCGACCGCAATATCACTTTCCACCGGACCAGCGCTGGACGACACTTACTAACCTGACGATGATCGGTGATGCCGCCCACCGCATGCCGCCCTATGCGGGCGAGGGCGTGAATATGGCGATGCTGGACGCGCTGGACCTGGCCCAATGCCTGACCGGTGACTTTCCTGACGTGGCATCAGCAATGGCCACCTTCGAAACACGGATGCTGACCCGGGCAGCCGACGTGACCAATGTCACGCTGAGGCAGACCGAAGCCCTACACGCCCCCGACGGGCTGGACCGGTTGCTTACTCTGTTTGACAGTTTCAGCACCGAGCAGGGATTACCTGTGTAAATCCAGTTAAACGCTGGTTTTCGCTAGCGCAAACCGGGCCGGCGAAAACCAGTGTTCAACACCATTTACAGCAGCTTATCCGGTGTGATGGGCAGGTCGCGGACACGTTTGCCGGTGGCGTTGAAAACCGCGTTGGCGACGGCAGCGGCTACGCCCACGATGCCCACCTCGCCAATGCCTTTCATACCCATTTTATTGGCCTTCTGGTCATCTTCCCGGATGAAGATAGCATCCAGTTCGCCAATGTCGAGATTAGCCGGTACGTGGTAATCGGCGAAGGAACGGGTGACGAAATTGCCCCAGCGCGGATCGACGACCGACTCTTCCGTCAGGGCCATGCCAATGCCCCAGACAGTACCGCCAATGATCTGCGACCGGGCTGTTTTCGGGTTCAGAATAGTGCCCGCACCCGTCACGGCCAGAAACCGATTTACCCGCACCATTCCCGTCAGCGCGTTCACGGCTACTTCGGCAAAATTGGCGTTAAAACTATGCGCCGAATAGTCCTCAGCGCTTGCCAATGGTTTCACATCGGCCCGGGTTTTGTATTCGGTCAGCTTTTCAGCGAGCATCATCTGGTATGCTGTGGGTCGAGCAAAGAATTGTTTACCCGAGCGCGTTACCAACTCGTCGGTTATTTTTTCGCAGGCATCATGTACGGCGTTGGCGTAGCTGGTAGCGCCAACCGAGCCGACAGAACCGGCGGCTGGGGGCAGATCAGAATCACCCAGGATCACTTTTACGTGCTGGATCGGCAGGTCGAGCGCATCGGCGGCTGTTTGTGTCAGAATGGTATACGTGCCCGTACCGAGGTCAGCCGCAGCCAGTTCGATAGTGGCCGTTACATCGTTACCCGTCCGTTTGAGCTTGACAATGGCCGAGGTTGGTTGCTGATGAGCCGGGTACGTGCCAGCCGCTACCCCATAGCCAATAAGGTAATTGCCCTGCTGGTTTTGTCGGGGCTCAGGCTTTCGTTTGGCCCAGCCAAACGCTTCGGCTCCCGCCCGCAGGCATTCGACCGTTTTCCGCGACGACCAGGGTTTACCAGTTGACGGATCGCGTTCGGGTTCATTCTTAATCCGAAACTCGATGGGGTCCATCTTCAGTTTATACGCCATTTCATCCATCGCCGACTCAAGCGCGAAGCTCCCGGTCGACTTGCCGGGGCCGCGCGTATAGGTCGGCATGATCAGGTTCATTGGCGCGACCCGATACGTGATCAGCGAATTAGGTACGTCGTACATGATCTTCGAGCAATCGCCGCAGGGTTCAACAAATTCGTTGTTGATCGCCGCATGCGTGATGATCTCGTGCGACAGGGCGGTCAGCTTCCCATCCTCCGTGGCGGCGAGGCCAACCGTTTGGAGATTGTGCTGCCTCATGCCCACAGAATTGACCATTTGCTGCCGGGTGAGGGCCAGCTTTACCGGGCGATTCACCTGTTTGGCCGCCACGGCGGTCAGCACGAGGTTGGCCCATTGCCCGCCCTTCGAGCCAAAGCCGCCCCCGATAAAGGGCGACACGATACGTACCTGATCCGGTTTGATATGCAGGGTATTGGCCGCTGCTTTCTGCGCTCCGTTCACGATTTGCGAACTGTTGTAGAGCGTAACATGATCACCGTTCCATTCCGCAATGGTCGCGTGGGGTTCCAGCGGGTGGTGGTGTTCAATAGGCGTGCTATAGACTTCTTCTACTTTGAAGGCCGCCGCACTGAGTGTCGTTTTGGCATCCCCGCGTTTGGCATCGGCTTTTTCTTTGTCTTTAGGTAACGTGGCGGTAGAAGCCAGCCTGGCAAAATCGACCTTCGGTTCTCGCTGATCATACTCCACCCGAATCAGCCGCGACGCATGGCGGGCCTGTTCAAACGTTTCGGCGACAACGACACCAATGTGCTGTCCGTAAAATTCGACGTCAGGGCTCTGTAACAACGCTCCTCCGCGAAGCCCGCCGTTCACGTTTAGCTTCGGCGCATTCTTGTGGGTGATGACGGCCAGCACGCCGGGCGCTTTCTCGGCTGCGTCTGTATCGATCGATCGGATGGTGCCGGCGGCAATGGTGCTTTTGAACAGAACGCCATAAGCCAGATTATTAACCTGAAAATCAGTGGAGTAGGTTGCTTTGCCAGTCACCTTGGCCAGCCCGTCGATACGACTGACGGGGGTACCCAGTTGTTTGTTTTTATCCTGCATGGCTTTCGTGGGCATGACAATCACGCTTTACCTCCGTTCATGGCCGTTTGCAACGCCAGCACAATGCTCCGGCTGCCCAAGGCCACCTTAAATGTATTGTGTTCCAGGGGCCTGGCAGCGGCCATCTCGGCGTCGGCCGCGCGCTTGAAATTCTCTGGAGTAGCTTCTTTGCCAATCAGAAACTGTTCGGCGTTCAGCGCCCGCCACGGCTTGTGCGCTACGCCGCCCATGGCAATGCGGGCCTGAATGATTCTGGTCCCTTCGGTTTCCAGCGCCGCCGCCACCGATACCAGAGCAAAGGCGTAGGAAGCCCGGTCGCGTACTTTCAGGTAGTATGATTTGTCGGCCAGCTTACTTTTTGGCAACTCAATGGCCGTGATCAGTTCGCCGGGTTGAAGATGGGTGTCCTGCTCGGGTTTGTCGCCGGGTAAGCGGTGGAAGTCGGCAAACGGAATGGTTCGTTCCTGCCCGCCAGTGGCCCGCACCATCACCACGGCATCCAGCGCTGCCAGCGCCACAGCCATGTCGGATGGGTACACGGCCACGCATTTTTCTGACCAGCCGAAAATGGCATGCAACCGGTTGATGCCCTCCAGCGCACCGCAGCCAGAGCCGGGATCCCGTTTGTTGCAGGGCATCGCTACTTCGTAAAAGTAGGGGCAGCGGGTACGTTGCAACAGGTTACCGCCGTTGGTTGCCATGTTCCGAATCTGACCCGATGCCCCCGCCAGAATCGCCTGGGTCAGCAACGGATAATGCTGGCGGATCAGCGGGTGATTGGCGGCATCCGTGTTTTTCCCCAATCCACCAATCGACACCCCGCCCTGGTTAGCACCGGTAGCTATGGCCTTTATCTCAGTCAGGCGTAACCCGGAAATGTCGATCAGGTCGCTGGGGCGTTCCACATCTTCCTTCATCAGATCGAGCAGGTTGGTGCCGCCAGCGAGGAATTTCGCGGTTTGCTTACCGGCCAGCAGTTTCAGGGCCGAGGCCGGGTCGGTGGCCCGGTGGTAGATGAACGGTCTCATAAGGTTGGTTTCGCGTTAGGCCGAAAAGCGGAACGTTTGCTCGACGGGTTTGCCGGTATGCACTTCCTGAATGGCAGCTACAATGTTTGGGTAGGCCCCGCAGCGACAGAGATTACCCGACATCCGTTCCCGAATCTCTTCCGACGACAGCGCAACCGGAGCCGTCTTTTGGCGGACATCGTCGGTTACGTAACTCGCGTCGCCCCGCTTCGCCTCCTCGAGCATGGCTACTGCCGAACAGATCTGACCCGGCGTGCAAAAGCCGCACTGAAAGCCATCGTGTTTCAGAAAAGCAGTCTGCATGGGGTGGAGACGAGCCGTTTGCCCGGCACTACCGCTGGCCAGCCCTTCAATGGTTTGCACAGCTTTTCCTTCGCAACTGGCGGCCAGCGTCAGGCAGGAGAGCACTCGATGCCCGTCTACGATGACGGTACAGGCGCCGCACTGGCCGTGGTCACAGCCTTTTTTGGAGCCGGTCAGTTCCAGCCGTTCCCGCAGCGTATCCAGGAGCGTCATGCGAGAGTCGACCAAGAGTTTCCGGGCAGCCCCATTCACCTTAAACGATACGCTGACGCCGTTTTCGACGGAGGCCAGTTCGACGGGTACAGGTACGTTGCCAGGGCGCGCCATCAGTTGCTCGGCGACTGCCGATTGAGTAGCCAGGATACCGCCACCCGCCAGCGTCATTAGCTTCAGAAAGTGCCGCCGATTTACCCCTGTGTCGAGAATCTCGTTCAGGTCTTCCGGCATCAGATCCTCGAACAGCTTTTTCTCGTCGTCGGATAGGTCAGGTGTTTCGTTTTCGTCGATCATACCGCTTAGACAATATCGTTTTTCAGGAGATTGAGCCTGCCAACATGTAAACGCGCTGGCCCAACAGTTGTTAATTAATTCGATGGGTAGCTAACCAGATCGGTCTGGCAAGATCTGCCGGATCAGCGCCTGGTCTGTCGCCGACGAACCGGGGCGCCATTCGCATATGCCTTCCGGGCAACTAACACAACCAGGCAAAACAGGCCAACATTATGAAGGCGATTTAGTTATCATACAAATCAGGTAGATAATATAGAATAATCTATAATTCTACCCTAACTCAACGACAGTATACAACCATGAACATGGAAAATCAACTCAGCCGACGCCAGGTGATTGGCGGTCTGGGTGGTGGCCTGGCCACCGTAATGGCAACGCCCGTCTTGGCAACCGCGTCGCCGGAAACGTCATCGATACCGGCTCCGGCCCCGCTTGTCGATCCAACCACCAAATACCCTAAGCCGCCGTTTAAGGAGCAGCCACAACCTTGGCCGGGACTAGCCAGCAAGATGGACCCGAAACCCGACCACGGCGAAACCAGCTATAAAGGCTCGGGAAGGCTACAGGGACGTAAAGCGCTGATTACGGGCGGCGACTCGGGCATGGGGCGTGCGGCGGCTATTGCCTACGCCCGCGAAGGCGCCGACGTGGCCATCAATTATCTGCCCGCCGAAGAACCCGATGCCAAAGAGGTCATTGCGCTGATCAAGGCGGCGGGGCGCAAAGCCATTGCCATCCCCGGCGACATACGCGACGAAGCTTTCTGCAAGCGGCTGGTCGATGAGGCCGTGAAGGGGCTGGGGGGGCTGGATATTCTGGTCAGTAATGCCGGTCGGCAACAACAGCGCGAATCGATCCTGGATCTTTCATCGGAAGATTTTGATGCCACGATGAAGACCAACATCTACGCCCCTTTCTGGATCATCAAAGCGGCGCTGCCGCACATGCCAGCGGGTTCGGCCATTATTGGCACCACGTCTGAGCAGGCCTATGATCCCTCGCCTAACCTCTACGACTACGCCCAGACAAAAGCCGCCACAATGAATTACGTGAAGTCGCTGGCCAAGCAGCTCGGCCCCAAGGGCATTCGGGTAAACGGCGTAGCGCCTGGTCCGATCTGGACACCGCTGCAACCCAGCGGCGGAGCGACGCAGGAAAAAGTAAAAACATTTGGCGGCGATACGCCCCTTGGTCGGCCCGGTCAACCTGCCGAACTGGCCTCTATATACGTACAGCTTGCTGCCAGTGACGCCAGTTTTGCCACCGGTCAGATTTACGGCTCTTCGGGCGGGAAAGGCCAGCCTTAGCCCTGCGTTTGCCCTGGTTTCCGCCAGATCGCGGAGACCGGGGCAATTCACTAATGTTGCTTCCAGGTACGTCGCCAGTCCGTTTACAACGGCCGGAACAACTTTTTCATGATCAGGCCGGTACCAGCGCCGACCGCTGCCAACGATACAGGAAGGGTGCTTTATTGGCGGCTCCCGTAAATTTCTTTTCCAGGCGTTCAAGCACGTTTAGGTCCAGCATTTTCTTCTGGAAATTGTTACGGGCAAACGGTTTCTCAAAAATGGCTTCGTAAAGCTCCTGCAACTCCTTCATCGTGAACGTTTCGGGCAGCAGGTTAAACGCGATCAGGTGCTGGTCGAGCTGAAGCCGCAGGGTGTCGAGCGCCTGCGCTACCATCTGGGTATGGTCCATAATGAGCGAGGGGAGCTGATGGATCGGGTACCACTCGATGTACTCGTCGATGGCGCTCGCTTGCGGAACGACCTTGTTGATATCGACCAGGGCGTAATAACCGACTGACACAAACCGTCGCGTGATCCACTCCAGTTCTTTCCGATTGATTCCCTTCTCGATCAGCCTGTTTTCGTTGAGCAGCACCAGTCGGTCCATGATCTGCCGGTTACTCCGCTCAGCGGCACCAAACGTCCGGAACTGATCCAGGTATACGTCTTTTATCCCTGTACGCTCCTCCAGAATCCGCCGGGCGGCTTCATCGATCCCTTCTTCCTGCCGGATATACCCGCTTGGCAACGCCCAGAAGTCGCCCCGAAAGTCGAGCTTCGGTATCAATACCTTTAGTTGTTTCTGTTGATAGCCAAAGATGACACAGTCGATAGAAAGCTGCTGAATGTACTGTTCTTCCAGTTGAGAATGCATGATTGTGGCGTGGGAATGGGCACCAATAGCCTGTAAACATAAAGAAAAGTGGCAAACTGCCCCCTACAAGCGACACTCGGGCGGCCAACAGCGTGCGAGCTTGGCACTACAAAACTATTTAATTGAACAAAATTTATTGTCTAAAATTGAGACAATATTATAATTCGGCTTTACTTTGCTTGAAAGAGTAAAAAATCCGAATCAAAATGCGCGCAAAGTCCTTTACTGCCAGTCTACTGGCCTTAGGCATCTGGCTGCTGGTACAGGCAGCCGTGGCTCAGGCTCCCAAACGCAGTGTGCTTGTCTTCAGCAAGACAGCCGCCTTCCGACACCAGTCTATCGATGCAGGCAAGAAAGCCCTGGCAAAAATGGCTACCGAGAAGGGGTTCCAGGTCAGTTTCACCGAAGATGCTGCCCAGTTTTCCGAATCAAATCTGAAGCAATTCAACACGGTCTTATTCCTGAATACCACAGGCGATATCCTGAACAACGGGCAGCAGGCAGCCTTTGAGCGCTACATTCAGGCCGGTGGCGGGTACGTTGGTATCCACGCCGCTACGGACACTGAATATGAGTGGCCCTGGTATGGCAAGCTGGCGGGTGCCTACTTCCTGGATCACCCCATGCCCAATAATGTGCAGAAAGGTAAATACATCGTGGCCATGAAGAACAACTGGGCGACGAAAGGGATGCCCGACGAGTTTGAGCGGTCGGATGAATTCTACAGCTTCAAGGATATATCACCCAAAATCAACGTGCTGCTCACCATCGACGAGAAGAGTTATGTGGGCGGCAAAAACCCGGACTATCACCCCATGAGCTGGTATCAGGAGTTCGACGGAGGCCGGTCTTTCTACACGGCCATGGGCCACACTGACGAGTCGTTCTCGGAACCCCTATTCCTGAATCATCTCTGGGCGGGCATCAACTACACCAGCGGCGGCGACACGCCCAGGCCATTGGATTACACGAAGGCCCGGCCCGAAGAAAACCGGTTTACCAAAGTGGTGCTTCACGAAAAACTGGACGAGCCAATGGAACTGAGCGTACTGGGCGACGGACGGGTTATGTTCATCCAGCGGAAGGGTGAAGTGCTGCTATACAACAGCAAAACGAAAGAGCTGAAAACCATTGCGAAGCTACCCGTCAGCACCAAATACGTCAGCAAAGAGGGGAAAGAGTCGATGGGAGAAGACGGGTTGATGGGCCTGAACAAAGACCCGAACTTTGCCCAGAATCACTGGGTCTACCTTTATTATTCCGATCCGAAGGAGTCTAAAAACGTCTTGTCGCGTTTCGAGCTAAAAGGCGATGAACTGGTCATGGCGTCAGAGAAAAAGATGCTCGACATACCCACGCAGCGCGAAGAGTGCTGCCACACGGGTGGCTCCATCGCCTGGGACCGGCAGGGAAACCTGTACCTGTCGACGGGCGATAACACGAACCCCCACGGCTCAAATGGGTTTAGCCCGAGCGATGAGCGCGACGGGCGCAGCGCCTGGGACGCCCAGAAATCGTCGGCTAACACGAATGACCTGCGTGGAAAGATCATCCGTATCAAACCCCAGCCCGACGGTACGTACACTATTCCGGACGGAAACCTGTTTCCCAAAGGCACGGAAAGAACCCGGCCGGAGATCTACACAATGGGGCACCGCAACCCGTTTCGCATCTCAGTCGACCCAAAAACGGGCTACGTTTACTGGGGCGAAGTGGGCCCTGACGCTGCCAAGCCAGGTGCCGACCGGGGACCGGCCGGCCATGACGAAGTAGGTCAGGCGCGCAAAGCCGGCAACTTCGGCTGGCCGCATTTTGTGGGTGACAACAAAGCCTACAACAAATACGATTTCGCGGCCGGAAAATCGGGTGCCCAATGGGACGCCAGTGCACCGACCAACACCTCGCCCAACAACACAGGTTTGCAGGTGCTTCCCCCGGCCCAGAAAGCCTTTATCTGGTACCCATACGATGCGTCGCCGGAGTTTCCACTTGTTGGTTCGGGTGGTCGGAATGCCATGGCCGGTCCGGTATTTCACGCCGATGCGTTTCCGAATGCGCCCCACGCCTTCCCGAACTATTACGATGGCAAGCTGATCACCTATGACTGGATGCGCGGCTGGGTTATGGCCGTCACGATGAACAAGGAAGGCGATCTGCAGTCGATGGAGCGGTTCATGCCCAGCTATAAATTCAGCAATCCGATGGATATGGAGTTTGCCGACAATGGCGATCTCTACATGCTGGAGTACGGTTCAGGCTGGTTCACGGCCAACGACGACGCCCGGCTTATTCGCATTGAATACAACGGTGGCAACCGCAATCCGCAGCTTATGGCCGCCGCCAGCAAAATGGGAGGATCGGCCCCGCTTGCCCTGAACCTCAGCGCCAAAGGCACAACAGATGCCGACGGCGATGCCCTGACCTATTCCTGGAAAGTAGCATCGAAAAATGGCTTTACTAAAGTAGTTAACGCACCTGATGCCAACCTGACCCTGGCCAAACAAGGCGTATACAAGGCTACGCTGACCGTAAGCGACGGTAAAGGCGGTATCGCCTCGCAGTCGATGGACATAACGGTGGGCAACGAAGCACCCGTTCTGAGCCTGGACATGCCCGGTGGCAACAAGTCATTTTTTACGCCTAATAAGCCGTTCAGTTACGATGTAAAGGTGCGCGACAAAGAAGATGGCACGCTTGGTAAAGGCATTGACCCGGAACGGGTAGCGGTCAACATCGACTACCTGGCCGAGGGTTTCGACAAAGTGGCCATTGCCCAGGGGCACCGGTCGGCCGATGCGGCCGCCCTGTATGCCAGCGGTAAAAAGCTGATCGAAGCCAGCGATTGTAAGGGGTGCCACAGCATCACGAAGAAATCGATCGGTCCTGCCTACATAGATGTTGCCAAAAAGTATAAAGGCGACAACTCAGCCGTTGAGCGACTAACGAAGAAAGTCATTGCCGGTGGTAGCGGCGTCTGGGGCGAAACGCCCATGTCGGCGCACCCGCAGCTGTCGGCTGCCGAAGCGGCTGATATGGTCAAGTACGTGCTCAACGTAGCCAGCGATGCCGCCACGGCCAATGTATTACCCGTTAAGGGCAGCTATTCGGCCAAGATTCCAGCTGGTGATAAAGGGAAGGGCGTCTATATTCTGCGGGCTTCCTACGAAGACAAAGGCGCCAAAGGCCTGCCATCACTCCGGTCTGAGCAGACCTACGTACTGCGCAACGCCAAAGTCGATGCACACGGATTCGATCAGTACGACAACGTCAATAAAATGGCGTTTGGTGGCAATAACCTGGCAATTCCCGGTAAATCGGGGGCCTACATGGGTCTAAAAGAGGCTGACCTGAGCGGCGTGACGGCCATTCGTGTGATGGCGATGGCCCCCAAACCTCAACTGAACGCCAAGGGCGGCAAGATTGAGTTGCGGCTGGATAGTCCAACCGGAAAACTGATCGGCGAATCGGCCATGCTGGAGCCCACGGATAAGCTGGATTTTACCCCGTCGACGTTGATGGTACCCGTTAAACTGCCCGTTCCCTTCGATAATAAACCGCACGATCTGTACCTGGTCTTCGTGAACCCGAACGAGCCCTCGGGCAGCCTGATGGTCGTGATGGGTACCGAAGTGGTGCTGAGCAGTGTGGAGCAGTAAAAGTTTCTCTTTTCTCTTATGTCTAACCTCTAATTCCAATGAAAAAAGTAAGCCTGTTCGTCCTCCTTCTCTTTTTTGGTGTAACGCTCAATAGCTTCGCACAAGCTACGCCTCCCACCGATTTTTATGCCGGCAAATGGGAAGTCCTCATCGTCGGAATCCCCAATGGCGATGCCAAACTGATTGCCGAACTGGTGCGCAAAGACGGTAAGCTGACCGGCCAGTTGACCAATCCCAGCGAACCCGGTAGCGAGAAAATCCCCCTTGAGAGCGTGACCGAAGCCGCCGATAAACTGAGTTTTGCTTTTACCGCTCAGGGACATAACGTTACCATGGATCTGGTTAAAGTGGACGACGATACCCTGAAAGGCTCCATTATGGGTGGCATGTTCGACGCAAGCGCCAAACGGGTCAAGAATTAAGTTATAACCGCGTATAAAAAAGGGGAGGCAGTAGTTTACTGCCTCCCCTTTTTTATACGCGGCATCGACAGCAGGCTACAACCAGTAGCCGGTCTTTTTGCCACCTTAACGTACCTGGCAAGGACCCAGTGGCTATTTAGACGAACACACGATTATTCACCGTAGTTATCCATGTTTAATCGACATTGTCATCCGTCGGTTAACTACACCTGCCTGTTTCCGTAAGACGCTACAGGCACCGTTCCGGCAACATTCCCGGCCAGTCAGGATGAACGTACCCAGGGTATAGTAGGAAGTTGGGTAACTATCCCTGTAATTTATGTTTTGCGATCTACTGAACGTATGAACCTCACTTTTCCTGCCGCAAAGGAAAGCCATCGCCCGGATGCCCCGGGTCGGCATGACCTTTTTGATCTCCTGTCAGATAAGGAATACGATGAGCTGACCGGGCTTGCTGCCGACAGTTGCCAGACCCGGATAGGCCTCATCAGTCTGGTGAATGACAGTCGGCTATGGTTCACATCAGGTGATGGACATACTACTCACGAAGCCCCACACGGCCATCCATTTTACAGCCATGCCCTGGCCAGTCCAGCCAACATACTGATTGTCAACGACCTGCGATCAGACAGTCGTTTTGCTGATAGTCCATTCGTTAAAGGCGAGCCCCACATCGTTTTTTATGCCGGTGCGCCCCTGATCGACCAGGAAGGCGTGGCGCTGGGTACGTTATGCGTGCTCGATACCGAACCCCGTGCGCTAAGTCAGCGGCAGCTGACGGCCCTGACACGTTTGGCCAATCAGGTAGTCAGTTTACTCACTGCGCGCAAACAGCTACGGGACCTTAAGGCGCGGGAAGCGCAGTACCAGACCGAAAAAGTGGTGCTGGAGACCAATGAAAAGCGATTCAAAACAATCTTTGAGCACGCGCCGATCGGGTTGGGGCTGTTACGGGGACCCGAGCATACCTTCGAGCTGGTCAACGAACGAATTGCCCAGATGGCAGGCCGGACGGCCGAGCAAATGCAGGGTAAGCCCCTGCTCGAGGCACTCCCCGAATTGGCCCAGCAGGGGCTCAAAGAAATTTTCGATACCGTGAAGCAAACCGGCCAGCGGTTTGTTGCCCCGGAGATTCCAGTGCTGCTGAATCGGAACAATCAACTGGAAACGGCTTATTTCTACGCCAGCTTCGAGCCCGTTCAGGAGCCCGACGGATCGGTCAGTATTGTCGATTTCAGTCTGGAAATCACGCAACAGCTCCAGGATCAACGCGAATTAAGCGCTAGTGAAGCCCGGTTTCGATCCATTGTAGAGCAGGCGCCGATGGCTATTGGCCAGTTGAAAGGCCGGGATATGGTTATTGAGCTGGGCAACCAGAAAATCTTTGAATTCTGGGGTAAAGACCCTTCAATCATCGGTATGCGGATTGTCGATGCCCTACCCGAACTGAAGGATCAGCCCTTCTTCACCATTCTGGAAAAGGTTTATGATACAGGTGAGCCTTATTATGGGATAGGTACGTTAGCCCGTCTGACCAGGTATGGGCGGCTGGAAGATGCGTATTTCGATTTCAGCTACACGCCCATTCGCGATGCCACCAACCAGATTTCGGGCATTATAGTCATGGCCGTTGAAGTGACCAGCCAGGTGTTGGCCCGGCAGGTGATTGAACAGAGCGAAGCGCGATTCCGGGGCCTCATCCAGGAAGCTCCCTTCGCCATCGGCGTCTACGAAACCACCGACTTTGTCATTGCCATTGCCAACGAGGCCATGCTGGCGTTCTGGGGAAAAACAGCCGCTGTGATCGGCCTGAAGTTAGCCGATGCCCTGCCAGAACTTGAAGGTCAGCCCTTTATTGGCTTACTCAACAACGTATACGCGACGGGCGAAACCTACCGTTCCAACGAGCAGCGGGCCGACCTGATCGTGAACGGCCGATTGCAGGCCTACTGGTTCAACTTTGTTTATCAGCCACTGACCAACGCAGATGGGTCGGTCTATGCAGTACTGAATATGGCTGTCGATGTGACGGAGCGCGTGCTCACCCGCCAGCGCATTGAAGAAAGCGAGCGTGCGTACCGAAACCTGGCCGTTCATCTGGAATCACGGGTGGTGGAACGTACCCAGGAACTCACCTCCGCCAACCAGGACCTGCTCCGTTCCAATGAGAGCCTGCAACAGTTTGCCTACATTGCCAGTCACGATTTGCAGGAGCCCCTTCGGAAAATTCAGTCGTTCGGGGCGTTACTCCGTGATCAGTACGCCAGCCAGCTCGATGGCCAGGCGCTCGATTACCTCCAACGGATCACCTCTGCCGGCGCCCGGATGTCGCTGCTGATCCAGGACCTGCTCACGTACTCCCGCATTTCGACCCGGCCGCAAACGTTTGATCCGGTCTCGCTGAATGCGATTCTGACTACCGTTCTCGACACACTATCGCTCGAAATCGCCCGGCGGAACGCACAGATCGAGCTGAGTGAACTACCTGTTGTGCAGGGAGACGAGTTGCCGTTATCCCAGCTGTTTCAGAACCTGCTCGCCAACGCCATCAAGTTTACGCCCGCCGGTAAGCGGCCCCAGATCAACATTGATTATGCTATACGGCAGCGGGCCGAATTACCCACCCATCTGCGACCCAACAGTGCTGCCGGGTCATTCCACGAGATCAGTGTTCGCGATCAGGGCGTTGGCTTCGATATGAAATACCTCGACCGTATTTTCCATGTCTTCCAGCGGCTGCATGGCAAAAATGAATTTGCCGGTACAGGCGTAGGGCTGGCTATTTGCGAACGGGTGGTCGCCAATCATGGCGGCGGCATCACCGCCAGCAGCAAACCAGGGGAAGGCGCCACTTTTTACGTATACTTACCAGCCTACTCATCAATCACACACGACAGTATTCAATCAGCCATCGACTCGTATGCGCACGCTCAAACTACAGGTTCAGGTAACAGTTGACGGCTTTATGGCTGGACCCACTGGTGAAATGGATTGGCTGGCTTACCCCTGGACAGACGACATCGGCCAGTATGTGGGGGCCCTCACCGAACCGGTCGACACCATATTACTGGGCCGCCACCTGGCACAGGGCTTCATTCCCCACTGGGCGGCCAATCCCGAACTCCCTGGTGCCGATAAGATCAACGGTACGCCCAAAGTCGTTTTCACCAAAACCCTTACCACCTCGCCCTGGGAAAACACGCGCCTGGCCACCGGCGATCTGGCAACCGAAATAAACGCGCTGAAAAACGAGCCGGGTGGCGATCTGATCGTCTACGGCGGCGGTACGTTTGTGTCGTCGCTGATCAAAGCGGGCCTGATCGACGAACTACACCTGTTTATTAACCCGGCAGCGATTGGCAGCGGAATGGCCATCTTCGGTGGACTGGATTCTAAACAGGCCCTGACACTGGGTAAAGCAACAGCCTTCGACTGTGGCATTGTGGCGCTGTGCTACCAGCCGAAGCGGGTGTAAACCAACGTACCTGAAGCGCGTTGAGGCGCACTGATCGGCCGCTGGCCCAATGGCAGACGGCCGAAACGGAAAGCGCCCAACCGATAGCTGCCTGGACCCGTCACATTTTTTGTTCTCTGCCAAAAAACAGGTTGGTCATGTACCCGGCAAACGGCTACGACCCGTTGAGACAGTGGGCCATGCAGCAACCAATCAGTGACCTAAAAGTACCCGTTGGCCATGAACCACTACGAGCAACTACGGCAGCGACTTAGTGACTTTACGCTCCTGACAGACGATCAATGGGCCCGGTTTCTGTCGATCGTTGAGCCAGCGACATACGCCAAAAACACCTTTCTCATCGAAGCCGGGCAGGTTGAGCAGCACATCTATTATCTGGCAGATGGCCTGGTCCGGCTGTCGCTTAACCACGACGGCAAAGACGTTTCGATCGACTTCGTGTTCAGCCAAAACCTGTTCTCCGCTTACTCTTCCTTTCTGAGCCAGCAGCCCAGCGCCTTCAGCGTTCAGGCCCTGACCAGTGTATCGGTGCTGCGGTTTAGCCGCGCCAACCTTCATATATTATATGACGAATCGCACCAGGCCGAGCGCATTGGGCGATTGATTGCCGAGCAGGCCTTTCTCAGAAAAACCAGCCGGGAAGTGTTGTTTCTGACCAGTACGGCCAAACAACGTTACGTTCAGTTGGTAGAGCAGAATCCGCACCTCGTTCAACTGATCGCGGTGAAACACCTGGCGTCCTATCTCGGCATCGAGCCCGAAAGTCTGAGCCGCATCCGACGAGGCATTTGATTTCCTAACATTTGTTAGTGGATAGGCATCGGCCAGCCCGGACCTTTGCAATCGTCACCTCCACAAAGGCATATGGCTTTTTTCCTGGGTTTAGTATCCATCACGGCGCTGCTCTACGGTGCAGGCTGGCTGACACACAACGCCTATCTACTGACTGTTCAGAACGATAGGTTACTGGCAACAGTGGTCATGTTTGTACTCATTGGCAGTACCCATTTGCGCAAACCGGAGACGCTCACCTACATGGTGCCGGCTGGTCTGCCAAACGCCCGGCTGCTGGTGCTCCTGTCTGGAATAGCTGAAATCGGGCTGGGTATCGGCCTTCTGGTGCCGGAGGTACGTACCTGGGCGGCCTGGGGGCTGATCGTACTACTGGTCCTTATTTTTCCGGCAAACATCAACGTAGCCGTCAACAACCTCCCTCCGCCGGGGGGGCTTCCGGCCAAACCGTGGTACGTCTGGTCTCGTCTCCTGTTTCAGCCGGCATACAGCCTCTGGATCTATTACTCGGTCTGGGGAACGGCGTTCTGACACGGTCAGGTCAAACGCTACGGCGAAGCCACACGCCGGCATTTTATGGCCCAACAGCCTATGAATGTGGCAGCGCATAAGTGAATGCAGTACCTTGTGCGCATGAAGTCTGTCCTGCTGGGGCTCTCGGCCCTTCTTTCCGTCGCTACGTCGAGCCTGGCCCAATCTGGCTCAGGTACGTTGCCACGCATTGCCATTGCCGGCTTAGGCATCGAATCCAGTACGTTCTCGCCAGCGGTTACCCACGAGGCCGCCTTTCACGCCCGCTATAGTGGCGAAGTGTTTAGTGCCTACCCCTTCATGATGGGTGCCGCCCCACTACGCAAACAGGCGAAGTGGTTTCCTACTGTCGTGGGCAAATCGCTACCGGGAGGAATCGTTACGCGAGCCGCCTACGAATCGCTGGTGGGTAAGATGCTGGATTCGCTGAAAA
The DNA here is from genome assembly GCF_041321095.1 of Fibrella arboris. NCBI lineage: Bacteria > Pseudomonadati > Bacteroidota > Cytophagia > Cytophagales > Spirosomataceae > Fibrella > Fibrella arboris. The sequence goes on from NZ_JBGGWE010000005.1 coordinate 59,664, forward strand.
AATACGCCCCCTACGACGGCCTGTACTTCGATATTCACGGGGCAATGAGCGTACAGGGGCTCGACGACCCCGAGGGCGATCTGATCACCCGTATCAGAAAAGTAGTGGGGTACAAAACGCTTATTTCCACGTCGATGGATCTGCACGGCAATGTGTCGGAGCGGCTGGCCCGACATACCGACCTGATGACCTGCTACCGGATGGCACCCCACGAAGACGCCATGCAGACCAAAGAGCGGGCCGTCACCCACCTCCTCGAACGGCTCAACAGCGGAAAAGGCAAACCGGCCTACAAAGCGCTTATCAACGTACCCATTCTGCTGCCGGGCGAAAAAACCAGCACGCGCATCGAGCCGGGTAAAAGCCTGTATCAGCAGGTAACTCCCCTGGCCGACCAACAGCCGGGTGTCGTCGACGCGAGCATCTGGATCGGGTACGCCTGGGCCGACGAACCCCGTAACCACGCCGCCGTGATGGTAGTTGGAGACGACAAAACGAAGGTGACCCAGACCGCCGAAAAACTGGCCCGTGACTTCTGGAATGCACGAAATCAGTTTGGGTTTGTGGCGCCCACAGGTACGTTGGACGAGGTGTTGGCCAAAGCGCTGCTTCCCAATGCGAAACGTCCCTTCTACATCAGCGACACCGGCGATAACCCAACCGCAGGCGGCGCGGGCGACGTTACCTGGACCATCACCCAGCTTCTGAAACGGCCGGCATTCAAGCGGCCGAACGGTCCGTCGCTGATCTACGCCTCTATTCCCGACCCTGAGTTCATTAAAAAAGCGATGGTTGCCGGTGTTGGCGGGCAGGTTGACGGCACGGCAGGTGCGGTTGTCGACCACCGGTTTGCGCCGCCCGTTCCACTCAAGGGCACAGTGACATCGATCGTGACAGGCGATAAAGATGCGGAGGTAGAAGCCGTGGTAAAGGTGGGTAGTGTGCGCGTGATCGTGACACAGAAGCGGAAGCCCTACCACGAAGAAAAAGACTTTGTTCGCCTCGGTCTCAATCCACGTACCGCCGACATTGTGGTGGTAAAGATTGGCTACCTGCAACCAGAACTCTACGACATGCAGAAAGACTGGATCATGGCGCTGACGCCCGGTGGTGTGGACCAGGACCTGTTCCGACTGCCCTACAAGCGCATCCAGCACCCCCTGTTCCCCTTCGACAAGAACATGAAAACCCCGGACCTATCGGCTAAGCTGATTCCTCTTTCAGGTACGATGTAACAGCCTGTTTTAACCAGCAGATCTGCAAACGACCGGCTGCACCAGTCGTACTGACTGAACATATTTACGTTTCTGTTGCCGCTGCACTGGCGTGTACAGGTCCTTGTCGATCGTTTTCCGCATGATAGTTACCTGATCTTGTGTAAAAATTTCTCGGGTTACCCTGTAGTCCATCACGTTTGCCGACCAAAAAAGTATTCCAGCGCACGTAGGTCTTGGATTACTGTATATATCGGTATGAGCCGGGGTATCAACTATGCCGTACCGCGTTACACTATTCGTACTACACCCCGCGTCGAACGTATGGGGTAGCCCTAAATAATGTCCCAATTCATGGGCGATTACACCGGGGTCCCTGGGTTCGAACAGCATGATACCCCGGCCAGCGTTGATCCCGTTTATATCGCCGCAGCCAGCTTTTCCGTTGAACGGGGAGTCCGTCCAGCCTAGGTTAGCCAGGTAGGACGCCCCAACTGGAGTGACACCCAGCCAGTCTATTTTGACAAAAACATTGATATACTCCGTTGAGCACCAGCTTCGACTCACACTATCAACAAGTGTCTTCAGCATTTCGCGCGATGCTGTTGGACTTACGCTAAGGTAATTTAATCCCGGCCGCTCCAGTGCTTGCCCACTCGGAGACTTTGTGGCCAGATAAAACTCTAGATAAGAATCGGCTTGATTTGGGTCAGCGCTTTTTACCTGGTTCCTATAAACCGAGTTAACCTGCTGAATATTCTTTTCCAGATTTACCCCGTTGGCATTCAGATCAACACTGCTCGGGAAATGAAAAATAACGGGCAACCGCGCTAACGTATAATACGCCTTGGGGCGAACAGTTATTGTAACCGGGTTGCTGTTTATCCGATTAAAGAGCCTGGCACTAAGCTTTACTGTACCCGGCAGGTTTGGCGCTTTGAAGGCAGTACTCGCCGATTGGATATGATCATTTGCGTAGAGCTGAACATACTGGTCAAGATGAGCAATTTTGACCTCTTTACCATCTTGGGTAAACGCTGCATAGCCAACCGCAGGGCGCAGACTACTATCAGCGTTTGTGAAGTCGGTAGCTGTCATAATCGACAAGCGGGTAATACTGGTAGAGTCCTGCTTAAACTGAGAGATAGGTAGTCCCGGCTCCTGCTGACAGGCTACCAACACTGTTGCCAGCAGACTCCAGACGCCAAAAAAATGAATTCGTTTGCTTGCCGATCCGGTTTTCATAAGCTTCCGTAAACGTATACGCTGTTTTGAAGAGTGTGAATGGCATACTAGAACCAGTTCCTTCACATTCGTATAACTAGCTGGTTTGTAGAGACTAACGTGCGGTAAACAAATTAAGTATCTACCCGGATATACTGCCTTGCGCCAGCTGATTTTCACCTTAATCTCACTCCATTGACGCAAACCCTGTTACTGGCTGTGTAAGCCTGTTTCAGGCGTACATTATTGCTGGGGTTACTCCTCCACGCCTCTAATTTTTCGACTAACTGGCGGTGGTAGATTTCATGGATGTCCCCCTTTATGTAACCGATTGCATAACCTGTAATTGGGTGAATTTCAGCACACCTGTCAAATCGCTTCCTAACCTTCTAAACGGCCATGCCTAATTACCTGGCTTTTCTGCTAGCCCTGAGCGCTCCCTACTGGAGCATGGCTCAATCAGCTGCTATCGACAGCAGCAAGTATTTGCCTTTAAAAACCTTCACGACACAGCAGGATCATGCCAATATGATGGAGCAACTGGCGATCAGAAAGTTAAGGCCGGGTTTCAGTGGGAATGAGTCAGATCCCAACCACGCCAACTACGACGAAGCCCTGGCAAACCCCTGTCCGCAACTGCCCGATGTGCTCACCACCCGGAACGGTAAAAAAATAACCACGGCCGACCAGTGGTGGAAGCAGCGTCGCCCTGAGCTCGTCGACGATTTCGAGCGGGAAATGTACGGCCGGGTGCCTAAGAACGTACCTAAGGTAACCTGGATCACCAAGGTCACTGATAATGAAGTGGTTGGCCGTATACCTGTTGTGGCCAAACAACTGATTGGCCGGGTCGATAATAGCGAGTACCCGCTGGTTAGTGTCAACATCAACATGGTGCTGGTGTTGCCCCAACATGTGAAAGGCCCGGTTCCGGTTATGATGATGCTCGGCTTCCCGGCCCTGCCCGCGCCCGCTCAGCCCTCCCCTGCTGATCTGGAAAAGCTCAACATAGCCTTTAAAGACATGATGATCAACAGTAACCCAGACATGAAGGCCATTTTCGATCGTTATCCGGCCTATATGCCTATCACCCGGTTGGCTGGACCCGGTTTCTTTGCGCCGCCCGTCACTGGTGATTCGCCACCTACCGAGCAACTCCTGGCGGCGGGCTGGGGCTATTGTACCATTGAGCCAAACAGCATCCAGGCCGACAATGGAGCCGGGCTTACCCGGGGTATTATTGGCCTCGTCAACAAAGGGCAGCCGCGTAAACCTGACGACTGGGGTGCGCTCAGAGCCTGGGCGTGGGGCGCGTCTCGGGCTCTCGACTATCTGGAGACCGAACCACAGGTGAACGCCAAACAGGTCAGTATCGAGGGCGTATCGCGCTACGGAAAGGCGGCGCTGGTGACGATGGCCTTCGACCAGCGGTTCGGGATGGTGCTCATCGGTTCGTCGGGCAAGGGCGGGGCAACGCTACAACGCCGGATCTTCGGCGAAGCCGTTGAGAATCTGGCCGGTGGTGGAGGGTACCACTGGATGGCTGGTAATTACCTGAAATATGCAGCCGAAGAATCGTCTTTTGGCCGTAAGACAGGCTGTGACCTCCCCGTTGATTCGCATGAACTGCTGGCCCTTTGTGCCCCCCGCCCCACCTTCGTTAGTTATGGCATACCAGAAAAAGGAGACGCTAAATGGCTCGATCAGATAGGCAGTTACAAGGCAACGATTGCCGCTGGGCTGGTCTTTAAACTACTCGGCGCCCGGGATCTGGGCGTCAGCAATGATTACGAGGCCGAAAAAATGCCTCCTATGCAGACTGCGCTGACAGATGGCGAACTGGCCTGGCGGCAGCACAACGGTGGCCATACCGATGCGCCTAATTTTCAGTACGTCATTCCGTGGGCCAATAAACTGCTGAAGTACGAGCGAACAGCGAAATAACAGGTCGTGTATCTATCGAATGGCCTGGCCAGTTCTTTGAAATCCCCGGCAGTACGCCTACTTTCGGCTTGGTAATCAAGCTGTTCTTGCTCTTCATCCTGTCTATACATGAAAAATTTACCTATTGCCTTAGCTACTGGTGTTGCCGGACTACTGTTGCTGGCGGCTACTACCCGCTCCACGAAGCCAGCCAGCGGATTGGTGACGGGCACCCCGACAATCCGGTCAATCAATGCGCTCACCTTTAGCCCCGACGGTGTACTGTTCGTGGGCGATGGCCGTAGCGCAACCGTCTTTGCGATCGACACGAAGGATACGCAGCCTGCAGCGAAAGTCAACCCGGTAGAGATCAAGAATATCGATCAGAAAATTGCCGCTCTGCTCGGCACCGACGTCGCCAACATCACGATTCAGGATATTGCCGTGAACCCCGTATCGAAAACGGTCTACTGCGCCGTTCAGCACAGTGATGGCACTCCGGTACTGCTTAAAATCGAGGGCGATAAGCTGGCGCCGGTTTCGCTGAAAGACGTGACTTATTCAACCGTGGTGCTGACCAATGTGGCAGCGGAGGATGCCAAAAATCAGCGGGGTGAATCGCTCCGAATTTCGTCTATTTCTGATATGGGCTTTGCCGATGGCAAACTGCTGGTCAGTGGCCTGTCGAATCAGGAGTTCGGCTCCACCTTCCGCAGTATTCCCTTCCCCTTTACCAACGTTCAGGACCAGAGTTCGCTCGAAATCTACCATGCTGCCCACGCCAAATACGAAACGATGTCTCCCATCCGGACATTTACCACGACCGAGATAAAAGGCAAGAAATACCTGCTGGCCAGCTACACCTGCACGCCGCTGGTGCTATTCCCGATGGACGAACTGAAGCCCGGCAAACACGTAAAAGGCCGGACCGTGGCCGAAATGGGCAGCGGCAACTCGCCCCTCGATATGGTGATGCTGAAAAAAGGGAACGAATCATTCCTGCTCATGGCCAATTCGAGCCGACCCGTCTTCAGGGTAAGCTATAAAAATCTGGAAAACTATCAGGGCTCGCTGACCACGCCCGTTGCCGAAAATTTCGCCACCGCAGGCGTCGATTTCGTATCGCTGCCCCTGACGAATGTGCTCCAGATCGATAAACTCGACGATAGCCGTATGGTGATGCTACAGCGCCGATCGAATGGTAATCTTGATTTGTGGACATCCAGTGATCGGTATTTATAAATCTCGCTGGCAGGTACGTATCAGGCTATACACGGTGTGTAGCCTGATTTTTTTTGCGGCTAGCCTCCCCGCCTGCCAATCTGCCGACCAGTCGGCCATTACCATTCAGTGGGACGGCAAACGCGCAACCGGCCTCACCATCTCCGACCAACTGACCAGCCAGCTACCTGCGGATTCGATGGAGGCACTACTGGCAGTTCGGCTGGCGGGCCAACAAACAGCGATAGCCGGACACTATGAGCCAACTTCCGACGGCATCCGTTTCGAGCCGCTGATCCCCTTCACCCGGGGCCGGCAGTATACGGTGTGGCTTCGACATACCCGGATATACGAGCTAACCATTCCGGCGCTGGCCGCTGACGATACCCCCAAACTACTGGCCGTATACCCTTCATCCGAGTCGCTTCCTGACAATCTGCTCAAGGTTTATCTTCGCTTTTCGCGGCCCATGCGCGAAAATCAATCAGCCAGGTACGTTGCTTTGCGGGATGCCGACGGGGATACGCTGCGGCAGGTCTTTCTTGATCTGCAACCCGAACTCTGGAACGCCGACCGCACCATATTGACCCTCTGGCTCGACCCTGGCCGCATCAAACGCGAGCTGCAACCGAACAAACGGCTGGGTGCGCCGCTTCAGACTGGCAACCGATACCAACTGGTTGTTTCGCCCGGCTGGCCCGATGCGTTGGGCGCGACATTGGCGCAGGCGTATACAAAAAAATTTCAGGTGACTCGGCGGGATAGCCTCTCGCCTGTGCCGGCCAGCTGGTCTGTTCGGCCACCCAAACCAGGCAGCTCATCCCCCCTGACCATCGTGTTTGGCGAATCCCTCGACTATGCTCTGCTAACCGAAACGATGCGCGTTCTGCAGGAGATCGACCGGCCCAGTAATGGCCTTGCAGGTACGTGGCAAATCGGACCCAACGAAACCAGTTGCCAGTTCAGACCAGCCGCACCCTGGATAGCCGGTCGGTACAGACTGCGTATCGAGAACCGGCTGGAAGATCTGGCCGGCAACAACCTTATCCGGCCTTTTGATCGGGACATTACCCGTAGCAAGCGGACCGACAATGGACCGCCTTACAAAGACATCATCTTCGATGTTCGTCCTTGAGCAGCTGCGGCCACTTCGCCTGGCTTATACCCACTGTTAACCTGCAAACCCTCTCAAGTGCGGTGGGCTTACGTTGGAAACGCACTGCTGTTGGTTAAACGGTGCCGGGTACGTTCCCGGCTACGGAAGAACGAAAAAGCAGACAGACGGTTCACAGACAACCCATTCCAGCCCCCATTATCCGGGTACACCCTCTACTCACCCGACTTTGGCCTGCCAATGGCCGATCCACACGCAATAGCGGTAGAGTAGCTTTTCCAAAGGCGCTGCACAACTCCGTTGAAGCCGTGTAAATGCCGCCGACCCCACGGTATCTTACCCTGAAAGACCCTGCGCTCCCCAACGTGCCTGAACGAGGAACTACGCCCCTGGCCGCCTACATCCAGAAACTGGTAGAGGACACATCGGGAAAACAGAGCGGCACTTAAGGGCTATCCGCTATCCATCAGCCGCTGTTCAGCCGTAGTAAGACAGGGCTGAACAGCGGCTATGGCCAGACACCTTACAGGTTCATTCCACCCGACACCTCGATCCGCTGGGCATTGATCCAGCGTGCCTCATCCGTGCAGAGGAACGCTACGACTCCCCCTATATCGTCGGGAAGCCCTACGCGGCCCAGGGCCGTAACAGCCGCAATGTGCTTGTTTACGTCCGGGTTATCGCGTACTACCCCACCGCCAAAGTCGGTTTCGATAGCGCCCGGCGCCACTATGTTGACGGCAATGCCACGCGGCCCCAGTTCTTTGGCCATGTACAGGCTGAGGGTTTCGACCGCCCCTTTAAGTGAGCCATAAACGGCCCGTCCGGGCGAGGTGAACCGGGCTAGTCCCGAAGAAATAGTAATGATTCGGCCGCCATCGTTCATCACCGGTAATAGCCGCTCGGTCAGGAACAGTACCCCTTTGAAGTGAATATTCACCAACTGATCAAACTCGTCTTCTTTCGTTTGGCCAATGGGTGAGTTGCCGGCAATACCAGCGTTATTGATCAGGAAATCGAACTGATCGGTGCCAAACGTAGCCGTCAGCGTAGCCGTCAGTTGCCCGGCAAACGCCTCGAAGCTGGCAACGTCACCAGCGTTCAGCTGCAGGGCCGCGGCTCTTTGGCCCATCTGCTCAATCTCGGCCACAACCGCATCGGCATCCTCCTGCCGACTGTTGTAGGTCAGTACTACGCCAATCCCTTTTCTGGCAAGCGCCAGGGCCATGTTTTTGCCCAGTCCACGGCTGCCACCGGTCACTACTGCAATTTTTGTGTTCGTGCTCATTGTCTGTTAACTAGGTTCATTTACCGAAGGCAAAGATCCATGAGTTAACGGGACAGCTGGTTGCAAATAGCAATCGGATCGTTGCGAAAATCAAATCAGGCGCGAAACGCAGCGGGGGAGAAAGACGTCTGCTTCCGAAAGAAATTAGAAAAGTGGGCCACCTCTTCGAAACCCAGGCTGTAGCTGATCTCGGAGATGTTCCAGTCGGTTTGTTTCAGCAGGATTTTGGCTTCCTGGACAATTCGGCTGCTGATCAGGTCCGTGGTGGTTTTACCCATGTTCTCCTTTAACACCTTGTTGAGGTGGTTTACATGTACAGACAGCTGCCGGGCATACTCGTTGGCCGTACGCAGCGCTATTTTCTGACCGGGCGACTCGATGGGAAACTGCCGTTCGAGCAATTCGATAAACAGCGATGAGATCCGGGCCGAGGCCGTATGTGTCGGGTATAACGAAGTGGCGGGCTGCAGCTTTTGGCCAAAATGAATCAGTTCGAGCACGTAATTCCGCAGCAGATCATACTTGTACGCATAATCTGACCCGATTTCGCGGTGTATCTTAGTGAAGATATAGCGGATTTCGTCGGCTTCATCGTCGGTCAGTTGAAAAACGGGGACGCCACCGGGCTGAAAAAGTGGCAGTTCATCGAGCACTACACCGCTTTTTGTCGACACTAAAAACGCATCGGTAAATACGCAGAAAGACCCCGATTGCTGGTCGTCGAGGGGCACATAATGATACGGGATCTTGGGCGTGGCAAACAGCAACGCATTGGTCTCGATCTCGATCACCTTATCGGCATACTCAGCCTTGTTGCGCCCACTGATCAGGCTGATCTTGTAGTAGGCCCGCCGGTCGTAGGGCATCACGCCTTTTTTAGCTCTCAGCGCCATCAGGTCGGCGATTCGAAACACATTGAAATGGCCGATCTCTTTATTGATCTCGGCGGGAACCACGGCCGCAATGTCCTGATAAAATTCGGCTAATGTTTTACTGGCCATATCGTTTGCTTGCAAAATTCAAATGTACAGTAATTGGTTCGTACCGCAGTAACCACCTCCACCCGTTCTTGTTCGACTTTACAAGGCTATGTAGCAACGTACCCATATACGCAGCAATGCATTAAATCCTACTTAAACCACCAACCAAATAGCATCAAGCCGGTTGTCAGATTGACACTGTACACAGAACCTTACGCATTACGCTGAACACAACATGGCAAAGACTGGAGCCGACCTGATGGTCGAACGATTACTGGACTGGGGAGTGGATACCATTTTCAGCCTCCCCGGCGACGGAATTAATGGCCTATACGAATCCCTGCGCACCCACCAGGACAAGATCAGGCTCATTCAGGTACGTCACGAAGAAGCGGCGGCTTTCATGGCCTGCGCCTACGCTAAATTCACGGGAAAACTGGGCGTCTGCATGGCCACTACGGGCTGTGGTGGCATTCATTTGCTCAATGGCCTTTACGATGCCAAATACGACTGCCAGCCAGTGCTGGCCATCACCGGCAGTGCAGCCCACGATATCAGCGGCACGTTTTACCAGCAGGACGTTGACCTGGTGAAAGTGTTCACCGATGTAGCCGCGTATAACGAGCGCGTGATGGGTCCCGATCACGTGGCCAACGTGCTGGATCAGGCCGTTCGCACTGCCCTCGGCCAGCGAACGGTGACGCATATTTCGTTCCCGAAAGACTTTCAGGAATGGACCGCCAGCGACGATATCCGTTCGTCGCTGAACGTACCTGAGCATAGCAGTGCCACCAAAGTCAGTTATGAGCAAACGCCTTCTCTCGACCAGCTGCAACGAGCTGCCGACCTGATCAACGCGGGCAAAAAAGTGGTTGTTTTTGCCGGTCGGGGGGCGCTGAACGCGCGCGAAGAGATTCTTCAACTGGCCGATCTGGTGGGCGGGCCGATCATTAAAGCCCTGCTGGGCAAGAGCCTCGTACCCGATGACCATCCGTTCACGACGGGGGGTATCGGGCTGCTGGGCACGGCCCCATCGCAGGATGCTATGGAAGAATGCGACACGATGATCATGATCGGTACGCGCTTTCCTTACCTCGAATTTTATCCGAAGCCGGGCCAGGCCCGAACGGTACAGATTGACCTCGACGCCTCGCATATCGGCTTACGTACCCCCGTCGAAATCGGGTTGCTGGGCGATAGCCGCTCCACCTTGCGCGCCCTGATTCCGTTGCTGGAGCGCAAGGCAGACCGGGGTTTTCTGGAAAAATCGCAGGAACGGATGGAGCACTGGCGCGAGCTGATGAACCAGCGTGGAACCCAGGATACCCTGCCCATGAAACCACAGGTCATTCCGCACACGGTAAGCCCCTTGCTGAACAACGACGCCATTGTCACCTGCGATTGCGGCAACAACACAACCTGGGTAGCCCGGCATATTCAGCTCAAAGGCGATATGCAGTTTTCAACTTCCGGCCTGCTGGCCACCATGGCGTCGGGCCTCCCCTACGCCATAGCCGCATCGGTGGCGTATCCCGGTCGGCAGGTGGTTGCGCTGGTAGGTGACGGCGGTTTCACGATGCTGATGGGCGAGATGGCCACGGCGGTTAAATACAAGCTCCCGATCAAGGTCTTTATTTTTCATAACAACGCCTACGGACAGATCAAGTGGGAGCAGATTGTGATGGAAGGCAACCCCGAATATGGCGTTGATATCCAGTCTATTGACTTTGCCATGCATGCCCGCGCCTGTGGGGCCAACGGCTTCACCATCGATGATCCGGCCGAGGCCGACCGGATCGTACGCGAAGCACTGGCCCATGACGGTCCGGTGGTCGTGGATTGTATCGTGGATCAGAACGAACCACCCATGCCGGGCAAGATTACGACCATTCAGGCTGTAGAATTTGTGAAAGCCCTGGCGCGTGGCGAACGGGATCGCAGCGAGATTATCAGTACGGTAATCCGCAATCAGTTTCAGGAAGCGGTGGCCACTAAAGGGCGTAGTCTTCTCAACGTTATTCCGGGGTTGTAACCAAGCCTACTGGCCCCGCGAAGGCACCTTGCGGGGCAGGCTGTAGTCGAGCAGCGTGGATAATGGGGCATTGATAACTGATAATTGACACGTCTACATGGCAACAACACCCGTATCGTCAAAAACCCTTCCCTGGCAGATGCTGTATCTGCGGGCAGGCCTGCTGGCAGCGTTTGGCGCAGTTCTTTTTTTCACTGGCATGCATCAGTCAGTGGTGTCACTGCTGATCCTCAGCGCCCTGCTTTTCCTCGCCGGGCTGATGGCACATCGGTTCTGGCGAAATAGCCGGGCCATCAACAAACCCGATTACTGGTTCATGATTGCGGGGGTGCTGGATATCGCCTTTAGCGTCGGCATACTCTGTTACCTGGGTCACCCCGCCAAAGGTACCGACAACCTGTTGGGCGCCTGGGGAGTACTCGTCGGCATCACGCAGTTTGTAGCTACCCTCTATACGTTCCTGGGCGTGAAAGACAACAGTGAGAGTGGCCAGGACATGAGCGTCATCCTCCTTCATTTCATTAATGCACTGCTCGGCGGAGCCACCGCGTTTCTACTGGTTCAGCGGCCATTTGGCGGCAATTCCATGAAATTTGCAGGGCTGCTCCCCCTGGCTATGGCCGGGTTGCTGTTTGTATTGATTCGTCGGTTAAAAACCGATGTCGACCGGGATGAAGCCCAACAGTCGGAGGCGTAATGTGGTTACATGAATACCTAGTAACACGCAACAACAATGCCTACAACAAAGAAGGAGCAACTGCTCCATACACCCTCAGACCTGAAAGAATCTGACCGCGCCCATCTGGCCGACGTTCTCAACGCATTGGTTGCCGACGCCTTTGCGCTTTATGTCAAAACCAAAAATTACCACTGGCACATGTCGGGTCGGCATTTCCGCGACTATCACCTGCTGCTGGATGAGCAGGCCGAACAGATTTTCGCCACCATTGACCCACTAGCCGAACGGGTACGGAAACTGGGCGAGCGCACCATTCATTCGATTACAGAGATTGGCAAGCGGCAGCGGGTAAAAGACAACGACAAGGATTTTGTGGCACCCATCGACATGCTCATTGACCTGCTGGAGGAGAACAAGGCGATGGCCAAAAACATGCGGGAGGCCCATGAAGACTGTGATAACGCCAGCGACGTAGCCACGGCCAGCCTGCTCGAGGTCTATATCGACGAAACCGAACGGCGCGCCTGGTTCCTCTTCGAGGCGACCCGCGAAATTGAGTAAGCTATAGTCTCCCGCCTTCCTGTCGCGCCTGGCCGAAGCGTTCCGTTGCCAGTCCAGCCTGCTCAGGTACGTCCCGTAGGAGCACATCATCGGGTGAAGCTGTTCAGCAAGGCCGGTCATGTGTTCCTACGGGACGTAGTGTATAAACGCGGTCACCCTGATTTACGCCTTCTCATCGGTCAGCAATGTAGCCTTGTATCAGTCGCCTATACCAACTATAGGGTCACTTTTTCACTGGACCCGGTTTGAGTAATTGACCTGATCCTTGTACTTCTACCCGTATGCGCAGGTACGTTCCCAACCAGCCAACTTGCCTGCGGGAACGTACCTGCGCACTAACTTGCTAACCCCCGTACCCTGATGAGAAATCACCGCCAAAACCAAGTTAACTGCTCCTTCATGGCCGCCTGTCTGGTGGTTGCTTCTTCGGCTGTCACCGGTGTGCAGGCCCAGTCAAAAACGGCGCCGAAGCAACCAGTGCTGGGGGTTCGATCCGCCAGGATCATCCCTGTCGACGGCTTGTCGTTTAAAGATCTGAACCGGAACGGGCAGCTCGATAACTACGAAGACTGGCGGTTATCTGCGGAAGAGCGTAGCCAGGATTTGCTGGCCCGAATGTCGGTGGAGCAGAAAGTTGGCTTTATGCTCATCAGCACCACCCGGCTGAAAAATGACTGGTCATTCGAGGCGCCCAAAAATAAGGAGCCCATTACCAGCGATTTCAACGAAACGGATCTGTCGACGAGCACGAACATGTTTACGCGCAAGCCGTTACCAACCCCGCTGATGAACGCCGCCGGGACCACCAAAGCGGTGACGCAGTTTCACCTGCGGCATTTCATTCTCCGGGCCAACGTCAGCGCGCGCACGACGGCTGAATGGGCCAACAAACTACAGGCGCTTTGCGAGAGCGACGGACTGGGCATTCCGGCTCTGGTGGCGTCGAACCCGCGCAATCACGTCACGGCCACGGCGGCCATTGGTACCAGCGTTGGCAAAACAGTTTTCTCATCCTGGCCCGGCGAGCTCGGTCTGTCGGCCATGCGCGATCTGAAACTGACCCGTGAATTTGCCGATATTGCCCGGCAGGAATGGGCCGCTGTGGGGCTTCGTAAAGGGTACATGTACATGGCCGATCTCGCCACTGAACCCCGCTGGCAGCGCGTAGACGGCACTTTTGGCGAAAACGCCGACTGGGCCGCCAAGATGATTACGGAAATCGTCCTGGGCTTTCAGGGCAAAAAACTGGGCCATTCATCCGTAGCCATGACAACGAAACATTTTCCGGGTGGTGGCGCCGGCAAAGAGGGACAGGACCCCCATTTCGACTGGGGCAAACAGGAGGTCTTTCCCGGAAACAGGCTGGAAAACAACCTGATCCCGTTCAAAGCCGCTATTGCAGCCGGTACCTCGGCCATAATGCCCTACTACTCAATGCCCGTTGGCACACCCTATGAACCGATCGCCTACGCCTACAACCGACCGATCATTCACGATCTGCTGCGCGTTAAACTGGGCTTCAAAGGCATCATCAATTCAGATACCGGCCCCATCGAAATGATGCCCTGGGGGGCCGAAAACCTGACGATCACCCAGCGATACAAACGCACCCTGGAAGCGGGCGTAAACCTGTATTCGGGAACGGCCGACCCCGCCAACCTGCTTGAAACGGTAAAAACCGGCCAGGTGAGCCTGTCGCTCATCGACGAGTCGGTTGTGCGTCTGTTGACCGAAAAGTTTGAGCTTGGTTTGTTCGAGAACCCCTACGTGGATGAAGATGCCGCCGAAAAACTAGTGGGCAGCCCGGCGTTTCAGGCACGGGCCGATCTGGCGCTACGGAAATCGATTGTGCTGCTTCGGAACGAAACGAAAACCCTACCGCTCAAGTCAGCCACCAAAGTATATGTAGAAACCTACGCAAAACGCTCGAACACAGCGGCTACGGGCCAGGGCGAGGCCTACGTACCCACGGATGGGAAACACGCGCTCCAGTTTGTAAAAACGCCCGAAGAAGCCGATGTCATTCTGCTTTGGCTGTTGCCTTCGGCCAAATCCCTGTTCGCCTCGGAGGGCGCTCCGATCGAACTGTCCCTGTCGAAAAACGCCGTCGATGTAGCCTACGTTAATGCGCTGGCGGCCAAAAAGCCAACCATACTGGCCATCAACTACACCAATCCGTGGGTGATTGATGAGGTCTATAACCCTGCCACTATGCCACGCATCAAAGGCGTACTGGCCACCTTCGGAACAACCATGGATGCCCTGCTCGACGTGGTGTCGGGCAAATTCAACCCGACAGGAAAAATGCCCTTCACTACGCCCGTTTCCGAAGCGGCCGTTCGCAACCAACTGGAAGACGTACCTGGCTATCAGGAAGGCAAATTGTATCCCCTCTTCAAATACGACGAAGGCATCAGTTACTGAGTTTACCAGCACTGGTGTTGCTTCTGCCTGGCTTCGCGCCATTCGACGTCCGAAGCCAGGCAGGGTCTCCCCGCCCGGCCCATACCTATTTTGTCGGCGCAAAAACTTTTCATTCGCTAGTTTGGTTGATATAGCAACCATCTTTACTTTTGCCTCATGATTGACGAAACAACGCTACGAGCCAAGTTTGCCGAACGAATGGGCTCCCAGTCTATCTTCATGATCAGCCACGTTGGTCATCTGATGGCCCGGAAGGCGAATCGTGAACTGACCCGGCTTGGCTTCACCATTCAGATCGAGCAGTTTCCCGTCTTGTTCGTTACCTACTTTGCGGGTGAGGAGTTGCTGTCGCAGCAGGATATTGCCAATATGCTCCAGAAAGACAAATCGGGCATTCAACGCTCTATTCGCACCCTGGAACGTGATGGCTACCTCCGCGTAGTGTCTGACAGCGTTGATCGCAGGAAAAACCTGATCCGGCTGACGCCAGCGGGAAAAATGATCATCGAACAAGCCATTCAAACAACCGAAATGCTTGATCAGCAGGTGATGAGCCAGCTTTCACAGGCGGAAAAAGAGGCTTTCCTGGCCACTACCCGCAAAATTATTGCGCTGATCGATAACTAACTTTTTTTTACCTATATAGTTGACATGTCTACTGTAGACGCATCAACCTTTGGATTTATGAAACGATTAATTGCACTTGGCGTAGTTCTGACACTGGCTTCTCCCCTTTCCGGAGGCGCACAGGGGGTGAATCAGCCGCAGTCTGCAACCACTACCAGTGGTGGTTTCCGGCTGAAAGATTGTATTGACTACGGTCTGAAGAATTTCGGAACGGTTCGTATTGCCCAGTATCAGGTGCAGACAGCCGACGAGCAGGCGCGGGAGGCCTTGAGCCAGTACCTGCCGCAGGTGTCAGCTACCGGCACAACCACCGATAACCTGAAGCTTCAGCAGAGCGTGATCCCTGCCGGGGTGTTTGGGCCCGAACCCCGGGTGTTTATTATCGGTCAGAAATACCAGACAAACCTGACTGGCCAGGTCACGCAACCGATCTACGACCGGTCATTGCTGATCGGGCTCAAGGCCAACAAGCCAAACCAGCAGCTGGCCGCCCTGAATACACGTCAGACCCAGGAGGACGTAATCTATAACATCGCCAGCAATTACTACCAGGTGTTTGTGGCCGATCAGCAGATTGCCCTGCTGCGCGACAACCTGCAACGTACCCAGCAGGTGCTCAACATCCTGAAGCTACAACGGGACAACGGCGTGATTCAACCTGTCGACTACACGCGGACAGAGGTAAGTTACAACAGCACGCAGTCGCAGTTGACGCTGGCCGAGAACGACCGGAACCTGGCGCTAAACAGGCTGAAATACCAGATGGGCATGCCGCAGGACCAGAATCTGGTCATCTCCGACCCGACGCTCCTCACGCAGACACCTACGCTCGACAATGAACCGTTTGACCCCAGGCGGCTGGTCTCTTTCCAGCAGTCGGAAACGAACATTATGCTCCAGCAGCTACAGCTACAGCGTATCAAAGCAGGGTACCTGCCCACACTGAGCCTGACAGGAAACTACGGTACGGTGAATCTGGGTGCCCAAACGATTGATAATCTGTTCACCAATTTCGTTGGTTTCGGTAGTGTTGGCCTTCGCCTGAACATCCCCATCTTCGACGGATTCCGCCGTGATTCACAGCTTAAGCAGCAACGGCTGACGGTGCTTACCCAGCAGGAACGGCAGAAGCTGAACACCGCCAGCTATCAATTGCAATTCAACAGCGCTCAGTCGCAGATTCAGCGGGCGCAGACCAGTCTGCAAAACGACGATCGGAACGTGAAGCTGGCGCAGGAGGTCTACAACATCACCACGCTGCAATACAGGCAGGGCACCAAGCTGCTCACCGACCTGATCAACGCGGATAACTCGTACCGCGAGGCCCGGACCAACTACATCAATTCCCTCATTAATCTGTATCAGGCGCGCCTCGACCTCGAACAATCACAGGGCAAGCTCCTTACTTTCTATAACCAACTTTGATCAAGACAACCGATTTATAGATCATGAAAAAGTCAACAGTAGTCGTTGTGATAGCCATACTGGCGATCGTTTCCCTGATCGGGTTTCGATTGGCATCCAATAAGAAAAAAATCGAAGCGCAGAAGCAGCCAGTCGTGAAAGCGAACGTAGCCATTCCGGTTACCGTAGCTCCTGTTGTTGAAGGAGCGGTCAGCCAGCAACTGGTAAAAACCGGCAACCTGATTCCGTATAAAGAGGCTGATTTGATTGCGACCACCGCCGGCAAAGTGACCAAAGTGAATTTCGCGCTGGGGTCGACCGTGCGGGAAGGTGCTGTGCTGGTGCAGCTGGATAACCGCCTGAAAGAACTGTCGCTGGAAGCCACGCAACTCTCGATCGACCGGTTGAAGAAGGACGTGACGCGGTACAACACGCTGCTGGCGGGTAATGCAACCACCGAATTGCAGGTAAACGACACGAAATACAACTACGAGAACGCACTGAATCAGGCCGAGCAGATTCGGAAACAGATTGCCGACGCCAACGTAAAGGCACCCATCAGTGGCCGCATTGTGCAGAAAGCCATCGAACCCGGCGAATACATCACCGTCGGAAAAGTAGTAGGGCACGTGCTCGATGTGGCTCGCCTGAAAGTGCAGGTTCCGGTCAACGAAAGCGACGTGTATCGCCTGCGCGAAGGCCAGGCAGTTCGGGTCACTACCGACGTTTTTGCTGGCCGAACTTTCAGTGGCCGCATCTCCTACATTGCCCCACAGGGGTCCGACGAACACAATTACCCCGTCGAAATCACGATCGACAATGCGAATGGTCTGAAGGCAGGTACGTTCGTTAACGTCGATTTCTCGCAGAAATCGAATCAGCGTGCCTTGCAGATTCCGCGGGCGGCGCTGGTAGAGAGCATCAAGAACCCCTACGTCTACGTCATCAATGGCAATGCAGTAGCGCGTCGCCCCATCACGGTTGGCCGCGACTTTGGCGACACCATTGAAGTACTAAGCGGACTACAGGCTGGCGATCAGGTAGTTACTACCGGCCAGCTGAACCTGAGCGACGGCAAACCAGTACAGATAACGAAATAGCGAATAGTGAACGAGTGAATGGCGAGCGAGCGGCAATACAGCCCGTAACTACTGTAGTGTGACCAGGCATTCATTCACTCTTTCACCATTCACTCTTTCGCCTTACTCATTCATCCTTTCACCCATGTCTATATCCGAAATTGCCGTTAAACGGCCGCTGTTGGTAACGACCATTTTTACCGTGCTGATCCTGTTCGGTTTTCTGAGTTACAAACAGCTTTCGTACAATCTGCTGCCCAAGTTCGAGGCCAACGTGATCAGTGTAGCCACTGTTTACCGCGGTGCCTCGGCCGATGAGGTAGAGACCAACGTTACGAAACGCATCGAAGATGCCCTGTCGGCGCTGGAAGGCCTCGACCGCATGACGTCGACCTCGCAGGAAGGCGTATCGAGCGTGATTATCCAGTTGAAAAACGGCGTGAACACGACGCTGGCCCAACAGGATGCCCAACGCAAAATTGAGCAGATCCTGAACCTGCTGCCCGACGCCGCCGACCGGCCTATCCTCAATAAATTCTCGACCGATGAGATACCGGTCCTGCGGATGGGCGTTACGGCCAACATGTCGCCCACAGCGCTGTATGACCTGATCAACAACAACATCAAGCCGCAACTATCCAACGTATCGGGGGTTGGGCAGGTGAACATCATCGGGGGCAACGAACGCCAGATTCAGGTGAACGTCAATACCGAGAAACTGCGTGGATACGGTGTGTCGATCGGTCAGGTGTCGCAGGCCATCAACGCGGCCAACGCCAGCTACCCCGCTGGTCAGCTGGAAACGCGGCAATCGCAGTACTCGATTCGCTTCGATGCCTCGGTGCAGACGGTGAATCGGCTACGTGACCTGATCATCGCCAACCGGGCCGACGGATCGCAGGTGCTGCTGAAAGATGTGGCCGAAGTGGTTGATGCCAGCACGAAGCCAACGGCCATCAACCACATCAACGCGCAGCCCTCGATCGGCTTACAGATTCAGAAACAGTCAGATGCCAACGCCGTGTCGGTGAGCCAGCAGGCGCAGGTAAAGATCAAACAGCTCGAGAAGCAGTACAGTACCATTGGCCTGAAATTCAACGTCGCCTCTGACCAGTCGGTTTATACGCTGGCCTCGGCCGATGCGGTGGTGTTCGACATGGGTCTGGCCATTTTGATCGTATCGGTGGTGATGCTGCTGTTTCTGCACAGTTTCCGGTCGGCCATGTTCGTACTCGTTGCCTTGCCATCGTCGATGATTCCGACGTTTGCGCTGATGTACATCATGGGTTTCTCGCTGAACCTGATGACGCTGATGGCTCTCTCGCTGGTGGTGGGTATCCTGGTCGACGACTCGATTGTGGTGCTGGAAAACATTAACCGACACCTCGAAATGGGGAAAGACAAACGAACGGCGGCGCTGGACGGTCGGAGCGAAATTGGCTTCACCGCCCTGGCCATTACCCTGGTCGACGTGGTGGTATTCGTGCCGCTGGCCATGACTGGTGGCCTGATCGGGAACATCCTGCGGGAATTTGCGCTGGTGGTGGTGTTCTCTACGCTGATGAGCTTACTCGTGTCG
Source organism: Fibrella arboris (assembly GCF_041321095.1). Taxonomy (NCBI): domain Bacteria; kingdom Pseudomonadati; phylum Bacteroidota; class Cytophagia; order Cytophagales; family Spirosomataceae; genus Fibrella; species Fibrella arboris. The sequence continues at coordinate 79,013 of NZ_JBGGWE010000005.1, forward strand.
TTCACCCTGACGCCGCTGCTGGCTTCGCGCTTTGGTAAGATCGAAGTGCTGAACCCGAAATCGCTCTGGGGGCGCCTAAACCTTGGTTTTGAGCGCCTGATTGACCGGCTGACCAACGCCTACGGCCGTATTCTGGTCTGGGTACTGGGCCACAAACGCTACATTTTCCTATCGGTCATTGCCATGCTGGTTGGATCGATCTACCTCATTCCGGCCGGTTTCATCGGGGCAGCGTTCATGCCACAGAGCGATATGGGCGAGATGAGCGTGCAGATCGAACTGGCGCCCACGGCGTCTATTTATCAGACCAACGCCGTGGCGCAGCGGGCCGAGCAGCTCATCATGAAGCACCCCGAAGTGACCAACGTGTTCAGTAACATTGGCTACAGCAGCACCGGGCTGGGTACGTCCTCGAACAGCAACCTGGCCGACCTGAACGTGAAGCTGATCGACAAGAAGCAGCGCAAGCTGTCGACAGAAGCCTTTGGCCAGCTATTGAAGAATGAGGTGGGCCAGATTCCGGGTGTGCGGGTAACAGTGGCGCCCGTTGGTATTGTCGGCGCGTCGCAGGCGCCCATCATGATTGCCGTCAAAGGCACCAACCTCGCCGACATTCGGAAGGCCGCCGCGCTGGTGAAACAGGTAACAGCCTCGACTCCGGGCACGCAGGACGTGAAGTTTTCGGTGAAAGACCCGAAGCCGGAAGTGACGGTCAATCTGGATCGTGATAAAATGGCGCAGTTGGGTATCAGCGCATCAGACGTGGGTATTGCCCTGCAAAATGCCTTCCGGGGTAACGACCTGTCGAAGTTCAAGCAGAACGGTAACGAGTACGATATTCTGGTCAGCCTCGATCAGTTCGACCGCACCCAGGCATCGGATGTATCGCGGCTGACGTTTGTGAACAACCAGGGTAAAACGTTCGAGCTGTCGCAGTTCGCTACGGTGCAGGAGCAGGTAGGTGAAAGCGTACTCGAACGCATTGACCGGCTGTCGTCGATCACGATCAACGCGCAGGTGGTGGGTCGTCCGGTAGGTACGGTCGGGGCCGACATCCAGGCGAAGATGGCGCAGGAGAAACTACCGGAGGGGGTTTCCATTCAGTACCTGGGCCAGCTACAGCAACAGTCCGACGCCTTCGGTAGTCTGGGGCTGGCGCTCGGCATCGCCATTCTGCTGGTGTATTTCATCATGGTGGCGCTCTACGAAAGTGTCGTCTATCCGTTCGTGGTACTCTTCTCCATTCCCGTCGCCCTGATCGGTGCGCTGCTGGCCCTGGCCCTGACCATGGAAAGCCTGACCGTTTTTGCCATCGTGGGGATGATCATGCTGCTGGGTCTGGTGGCCAAGAACGCGATCCTGATCGTTGACTTCACCAACCAGCTAAAAGCCGAAGGCCAGGAGGTGGTTCATGCCCTGATCGAGGCCGGGAAAGAACGGCTGCGGCCCATTCTGATGACCACGCTGGCCATGATTCTGGGTATGTTACCCATCGCCTTGGCTAGCGGAGCCAGCGCCGAAACCAAGAATGGCATGGCCTGGGTGATCATTGGGGGCCTAAGCTCGTCGTTATTGCTGACGTTGCTGGTCGTACCATCCATGTACCTCGTCGTCGACCGGTTGATCGCCCGCTTTACGAAGAAGAAGGTGGTGCCTCAAAAACCGCAGGAGCTGGAAGTCGCCAAGGCGATTGGTTAGGCAGTGATACTAGCCTGAACGTGGCCGGTCTGGAGTCAGACCGGCCATTTTATTTGTAGGGGTTGCTCAACAAGTTACCGTCGGCAACGTACCTGGAGGCTATTGGCTCACTCCATGCCTCTTCTTTATCTTGCCAATCGATCACGCCCTGTTACCAGTACACGGTTAAACGCTAAACCTGAAGGTCCAGACAAGGAACAGGTTTTCGTAGTCGCTTAATTTTAGCCTATTAGTCACGTCACTCAACCGCCTTAAATGCATCTGCCAGACCCAACTCCGAGCCTGTTAAAAACAAAAGAACATTATGCCATTCTGGACGGGCTGAGAGGCGTAGCGGCAGTAGCCGTCGTTATCTTCCACTTCATGGAAATTGCAGTGCCTAACTACAACGATAGCTTCATTGCCCACGCCTACCTGGCTGTCGATTTCTTTTTCTGTTTATCCGGGTTTGTCATTGCCTATGCGTACGACGATAAGCTGCCCGACATTGGCATCGCAACCTTTCTCAGGCTACGCCTGATCCGCCTACATCCGCTGGTGATTATCGGGTCAATCATCGGGCTACTTGTCTTTCTTTTCGATCCGTTCAGCAACATTCATGCGCTATACGCAGGCAAAACAGTACAGTTAGTTGTAGCCTCCTGCCTGATGATCCCGTACGCGCTGGTGCGGGAACGGTATTTCAATATTTTCCACCTTAATCCACCCGCCTGGTCATTATTCTGGGAATACGTTGTCAACGTTTGCTACGCGCTTATTCTGGTCAAACTGCGAAACAAGCTGCTCTGGCTCCTGACGGCAATCGCGGCTGTGGCTCTTTTTTATGAGGCCAACAAGTCGGGAAACCTGGCAGTAGGCTGGAGTGGTGACAACATAGCAGGCGGCGCAATACGAGTGTCTTACTCCTTCCTGGCCGGGCTTCTGATCTACCGTTCCGGCTGGATCATTCGATCGCGTCTGGGATTTGTTACGGTGAGCATTTTACTGATGGCTGCCTTTCTATTTCCCTATACAGCCACATCCAGCAAGCTGGTAGACCCTGTTCTCGTTGTCGTTTATCTTCCCTTCGTAGTGGCTCTGGGTGCCGGCGCCTCCCTGAACCCCGCTTTCGATAAGCTCTGCAAAGCGGCCGGCGAACTATCCTACCCCTTATACATGGTTCACTATCCCTTCATCTGGCTGTTTATGAGCTATGTAGAAGCTAAAAAACCTACCTTACCCCAACTGGCAGCGTTCATACCGATCGGTGTCTTGCTCTTGACTGGGCTGGCTTATCTTGTCATGCTTTACGTGGACGTACCCATACGTAGCTACGTCAAAAATAAAATAGCACAGCCCCCCGATGCCTAGCCCATCACGGCTGGTTGGAGGGTTATAGAATCGTGGCCACACGAAGTAACTCCGAGAAAAATCGGCTACGGCAACGCCTCATAGACCGTCAGGCCTTTTTGGGTAAGCAGGCCCCGCACGAAATGGTGTTTGATGACCTGCTCATCACCTTTGCCGGGTACGTCGCGTTGGCTCTGTTCCAGCCATAACCAGGCAATCACAGGCTCATTCAAGTCGGCCCGGTACAACCCCTGTTCAATGAGTGGGCATCGGGTGCCATTTCTTGGCCGAGATCGGTTTTGCTGGCGAAGCCTCCCTCGACTCGGCAGAAAACGTCATTCCTGCTCAGGGGCGGCAGTTGATGCAGTGGGTTCGTCAATCACTTTCTCCGGTTCTCGCGGATTCTGCCGGAAAATACGTTCGAGGCTCTCGAATAAGTCGGGATGTTTGGCCTGAAGCAGGTCGGGGCGCTTAAAGAAATATTCCGATACCACCGCAAAAAACTCGGCCTCGTTGGTGATCCCATACGGATTGATGTCGGAGTGATTGGTTTTGATCTCGTCAATATGCTGTTGAATCTGCCGGAGCCACGGCTGAAGGTGTTCTTTGGGAATCAGGTACGCTGGTGTTCCGTCAATCGATCCGTCGACCTTGTCGAGCAGATGCACAAACTCGTGAATGCCGGTGTTTTCTTTACTGGTTTCAACTGCAAAGCCATTGTGAAGCGCTGGCTTCGACAAGACCATCGTGCTTTGCAACGCGCCTCCGTCGCCAACCTGGCCCATGATGGCCCGGTCGTCGCCGCTGGTTTCATACAACTCATTGAACGTGCGTGGATACAGCAGTACAGTGGTCAGGTTCGGGTACTCCCAGCCTTCAAAAGCGAAAATAGGAATGATGGCGCTGCTGGCTACCAGCACTTTATCCAGATCATCGACGGTCGTCTCTACGCCTTCGATCGTGACATAATCCAGAAAGCGGCTCACCCGGTCAGCGAACTGCTGGCGACGTTCGTTGGGAAGGGATGCGTAGTAGGGCACGTTCTTCTCCAGGAGGTCAACATAGGTGGGAGCCAATGGCTCGATGATGACCTCTTTTTTTCGGGTAAAAAACCACCAAAGTGCGGCGGCAACGACCAACAGAAGCAGGAAATATACCATAGGTTCGCTTGTAGACTACTCCTTCCTACAACTTACTTTCCCACCTGAATCACCGACAATGCTAGTAAGTGGCGTTACATCATCACCGAACGCATGGTCAGCACTTGTCGGCCCAGCGCTTCATCGCCTTCAACATGGATATATGAAGCCGCAACGGCAACTGGCAAATGGCGGGTCAGGAGTTGCCAGGCGTACGGCCGATCGATGTAAACAGTTGTATCGGCCTCGATCGCCTCGGCGTTCGTCACTAATTGCCAGTGATTTGGTTTGCGGAGCAGAAACCAGTTGGCCGCTACCATGTCTGTGACCGAAACGCGGAGCAACGTACCCAATGGCGCCCTGGTATCGCGAAAGGCGTAGGGCAACGCCCGCATAAAGGTGTCGAGCAGGGGGTGGTAGAGCACCTCCGTTTCCAGCGCTGCCGTTTGGCCAACAGCCAGCCGGATCTGTTGCTGATGGTGCCAGCGCTCAGTGTATTCACGGGCCACATGAAACCAGTTCGGCGACGCCTGTTGCCCGGCCCAGGCCACCGGAAAAACAGCAGGTTCATCGGGCGGCAGGTTCATCACCAGGGTATCAGCCGTTTGGCCTGCCTGGTCGAGCCAGTCGACCAACGCCGCCGGACTCAACCGCCGGGTGGCCCGTACCCAGTCGTTGTTGAGCTGGTTCAGGTAATCGACCAGATCACGGTACGACTCAATAGCCGGTTTTTCTTCGGGCGATGCATAGGCATCCCGGTACAGGGCAATCGTTCGCAACGACGTATCCAGCAGGTGCGACGCTATGTCTTTCACCGACCAGCCAGCGCAGATCGTTGGGCGGTGCCAGTCGTCGGGCGATAAGCTCCGTAGCAGGTCGATCAGCTTCTCGTGGAGAATCGGGAAGAGTGGGGCTGTCTGGATAACGGAAAGCGGTTTCATCCGGCAAACTTAGGCTATTTCGAGGAATCGCTGCTGCTCGTAGCCAGGTAGCATAAGGGTATACTTACGCTATGATAGCCTATTTTCACAAAATCGCGGCAATGATCAGTCCTTTTTCGTATAAATAATACTAGTACAGACTGCATCTAAGTCGACAAGGTATTCCTGTCCTGTAGTACTTTTGACCAACTACTATCAACCAAGCTAGCGCATGAACGTATCTGTTACCTGGGAGGGCGTTTACCCCGCCTTGCTGACGCCTTTTACCGCCAACGACGAACTGGATATACCCCTGTTTGAAACGAATCTGCACGCCCAACTCGACGCCGGCATTCATGGCTTCATCATCGGTGGGTCGCTGGGCGAAGCGAGTACCCTGGAGAATGACGAAAAAATAGCCCTGCTTCAATCAGCGCTGACGGTCTGCGAAAGTCGTGTGCCCGTGCTGGTCAATATTGCCGAGCAGTCGACCAAACAGGCCATTGCCCGCGCCCATGAGGCCGAAGCCGCCGGGGCCGATGGGCTGATGCTGCTGCCACCAATGCGCTACCCCGCCGATGCGCTCGAGACGGTGACGTATTTTAAAGCCGTGGCTCTGGAAACGGCGTTACCGATCATGATCTACAACAATCCATATGATTACAAGATCATGACGACCGTGGCCATGTTTGAGGAGCTGGCCCAGTTAGCTAACATCCAGGCGGTTAAGGAATCGACCCGCGACCTGACCAACATTACCCGCATGCGCAATGCCTTTGGTGATCGGTTCAAGCTGATGGGCGGCGTTGATACACTGGCCCTGGAAGCGCTCCTGCTCGGTTGCGACGGCTGGGTGGGTGGCCTGGTCGATGCGTTCCCGCAGGAAACGATGGCCATTTATGAACTGGCAAAGGCCGGCCAGATTGCGGAAGCCCTTACTATCTATCGCTGGTTTATGCCGCTGCTCGAGCTCGACATTCATCCGAAGCTAGTTCAATACATCAAGCTGGCAGCGACGGCCACCGGCATCGGTTCCGAATACGTTCGGGCTCCCCGCCTGCCTCTGATCGGCAACGAACGCGAACAGGTCTTACAAGTCATCGAAACCGCCCTGGCCAACCGTCCTGTGCTGGTGAATGGGTAACTGATGGCATACGGCCATTGGGCTACCCGGCTGGTGTTTGGCCAGTTGTGCCCAGCTGCGCGACCGTCTTCGACAGCGAAGTCTCCAGCCCGATTCCCTCCAGCTACCCATTACCTTACGCCTCAATTTCCATCTTTCCCATGCCTGATTTTCATTTCTTCTGTATCGATGCGCATACGTGCGGTAACCCTGTACGGGTGGTAACGGGTGGCAGCATTCCGCATTTGGCTGGCGAATCGATGAGCGAAAAACGGCAGCATTTTCTGCGCGAGTACGACTGGATTCGGAAGGCGCTGATGTTTGAACCACGCGGGCACGATATGATGTCGGGCAGTATTCTTTACCCGCCAACAGACCCGGCCAACGATGCGGGGGTGTTGTTCATCGAAACGTCGGGCTGCCTGCCCATGTGCGGGCATGGCACCATCGGCACGGTAACGGTAGCCATCGAGCAGGGGCTGATCACGCCTAAGACGCCCGGCAGGTTAAACCTTGAAGTTCCTGCCGGTCTGATTCAGGTGGCGTATGTGCAGGAAGGAAAAAAGGTAAAGTCGGTGAAGATCACGAACATCAAATCGTATCTCGCTGCCGAAAACCTGACCGTCAGCTGTCCCGATCTGGGCGATCTGACCGTTGATGTGGCTTATGGTGGTAATTTCTACGCCATCGTTGATCCACAGCCCAATTTTCCGGGACTGGAACACTACAAAGCGGAGCAACTGATTGCCTGGGCGCGTGTCATGCGCGAGCAACTGAACGAGCACTACACGTTTGTGCACCCCGAAAATCCGACGATCAATGGGTTGAGCCACATTCTCTGGACGGGAACCCCATTACAGGCCACGTCGACCGCCCGCAACGCTGTGTTCTATGGCGACAAAGCCATTGACCGGTCGCCCTGCGGCACAGGTACGTCGGCCCGGCTGGCGCAATGGTATGCGCAGGGCCGGTTGAAGCCGGGCGAAACGTTTGTTCACGAAAGCATCATCGGGTCCATCTTCAACGGGCGTATCGAGGCGGAGACGGAACTGGCCGGGAAATCCGCCATCATTCCCAGCGTCGAAGGATGGGCTATCATCCACGGCTACAACCACATCATCCTCGATGAAGAAGACCCCTACCGGTTTGGTTTTCAGGTAGTGTAGTGCCAGGCATTCTGATCAGCCAATTACCTTGATCCCTCGCTTACCCTTTCATTCAATCACCCAACTCCATGCATATCGGCATTATCGGTGGCGGCATCATCGGGCTTAGTTCGGCCTATTACCTTCATCAGGCGGGGCATCGTGTTACCGTATTTGACCAGAATCGAATCGTTGATGGCTGCTCTTTCGGCAACGCCGGCATGATCGTACCGAGCCATATTATTCCACTGGCCCAGCCAGGTATGATGGCGAAAGGAATGCGCTGGATGCTGAAATCGACCAGCCCATTCTACGTAAAACCTCGCCTGAGCCTCGATCTGATGCGCTGGGGCTGGCTGTTCTACCGCCATGCTACCCCCGACCATGTTGAACGGGCCATTCCTGCCCTCCGCGATATCAGTCTGCTCAGTAAAAAGCTCTATCAGGACCTGGCCTCGTCAGGTACGTTGCCAGCGTTTGGCTGGCAGGAACGGGGCTTGTTGATGCTGTACAAAACGGTCGCTGCGGCCCATGAAATGGCCGAAGAAGCCGAGGTGGCGAATCGGGCGGGTATCGCTGCGCAGGTGTTGGCTGCCAGTCAGGTGCAGGCTATGGAACCCGATGTGCGTGTCGACGTTCGCGGGGCCGTGTATTACCCCGGCGATGCGCACCTGAACCCCGGCGAGCTGATTCGGGCGCTGGTAACGTACCTGCAAAAGAATGCCGTTCAGTTCGTTGAAGAACAGGCAGTTACTGGCTTTGGCGCGTCGGGACCACGCATCCATACCGTCCAAACCAGCCAGGGCGAGTACCCGGTGGACGAAGTAGTGGTAGCGGGCGGCTCCTGGTCGCCGGAACTAGCCCGCCTTCTAGGGTTTTCGCTACCGCTTCAGGGTGGCAAGGGCTACAGTTTTATGCTTCCTGACCTAACCAAAAACGTTCGTATGCCAGCCATTATGTTAGAGGCCCGCGCTACTGCCACACCGATGGGCACCGGGCTGCGCTTCGCCGGTACGCTGGAAGTAGCCGGGACCGATCTATCAGTAAATATGAACCGGGTACGTGGTATCGTAGCAGGCATCAGCCAGTATTACCCCGACATCCCGGTTGATCTGCCCAAGCCTGACGCCGTCTGGAAAGGTCTGCGCCCCTGCTCGCCCGACGGCCTTCCCTACATTGGTCGGGTACGTCGGTTCGAGAACCTGACGATGGCAACGGGACACGGCATGATGGGCTTAAGCCTGGGCCCTGCCACCGGTAAACTAGTGGCCGAAACCGTGCTGAACCAGCCTCTCAGTATGGATGTAACGCCATTCCGGCCTAACCGCTTCTCGTAGATAGTTGTTAATAAGCTACTTTCCAACTGACTGTGATGCATCGCGCTTGTGGCCCTTCGACTAGGCCGGTGCGCGATGCATTACAGCCACTACCTCCCCAGCCTTACCTCCGTTTGTGCGTCAAACACATGGCATTTTTCGGTTTGCCAGTAGAGGATAGCCTCAGCGTTGATGGTCACGGCAGAATCAGCAGGGAGTCGTGCCACAAAGCGAACGCCTTCTAGCAGCGCATAGGCAAATGTCTCGCTGCCCAGGTGTTCCAGCGCATCGATAGTCATTGGTTGCACATGCGAATGGCTGTTAGCCCTATCGGTGATGTGTTCAGCCCGGATACCCAGTATCACTGCTTTCTCCCTGTGTTGCGCATAGACGGATCTGTTTGGATGTCCAGACAAATCGATATGGACATTGCCAGCATCGCTTCTAAAGAAAACGGAGTCGCCAGGGCCCTGCAACGTACCTGGCAAAAAATTCATGGGCGGCGAGCCAATAAAGCCAGCGACAAACAGATTAGCAGGTTGGTTATAGAGTGTCGCAGGCGTATCGAACTGCATTACCTCCCCAGCCCGTAATACACAGATCCGGTCGCCCAACGTCATGGCCTCCACCTGGTCGTGGGTTACGTAGATGATGGTTGCCTGCAGCGCGCGATGGAGTTTTTGCAGTTCCAGCCGGGTTTGGCCACGCAATTTGGCATCGAGGTTACTCAGCGGTTCATCGAACAGAAATACTTTCGGCTCCCGCACAATGGCTCGCCCGATAGCTACCCGCTGGCGCTGCCCGCCCGACATATCCTTTGGCTTCCGGTCGAGCAGGTTGTCAATCTCCAGAATGCGCGCGGCCTGTGTGACCCGCTCCCTGATATCGGTTTTGCTCACCTGACGGAGTTTCAGCCCGAACGCCATATTATCGTATACCGTCATGTGCGGATACAACGCATAATTCTGAAACACCATGGCAATATCACGGTCTTTGGGTAGCCGGTCATTGATCCGTTCCCCATCGAGCAGCAGATCGCCCGCAGTGATGTCTTCCAGGCCGGCAATCATGCGAAGCAAGGTCGACTTGCCGCAACCACTGGGGCCAACGAAAACAACAAATTCATGGTCGTTTACCGTCAGGCTCACGTCGTTGATCACGCGCGCAGCCGTACCATATGCTTTAGCAATGTGAGAAAGGGTAATGGATGACATGTTCTGGCGAAAGGGGGAAAGAGCGAGAGAGTGAAGGGTGAAAGAGAGAGCGAAAGGGCGGCGGATAAACAGGTGAAAAGATAGCTACTCGTATTTAAGCACGAGTCGAGCAGTCGCTCTTTCGCCCCTCGCTCTTTCACTCAAGGAATCCATATTTTTCTGCCGCCTGAATAGCCAGCAGTGCTTCAATCGTTGACTCGGCACCGGCATTCCGGCTGACGCTGGTTTCCGATGAAATACCATCGAAACCCCGGCCAGTCGCTTTGTCGTACATGGTGGCATTAGCGGGATTATTGCCTAGAAACCAGCGGGTCAGTTTAGTTGCCTGCTCGAGCAGCTTCGGCTCTTTGGTCTGCTCATACAATGCCAGCGTTGCCCAGATCATGGGGCGAACGCCATACGCAATCTGGGCATACCGCGACTGACTGACCACCGTAAACGTCTCGCCCGACTGACGTACACGAAACGACTCCAGGAAGCCCTGATTCAGAATATAGGGGTAAAACGATTCCACTTCCCGCCGGGCGGCGGCTAGCCAGTCAGGCTTGTTCAGCGCTTTGCCAACGGTCAGCAGCGCATAGGCCTGGTCGTTGCCGTACGCATGCCAGCTAGTACCGAAACTCAAAAATGCCCCATACGGATAATGCGGGCCATCTCCCTTCTGCATAAGCAAAATACCCTCCGCCAACTGCTCCATGAGCCTCAGAACGGGCGCCGAAGGCGTCTGGGCATATACGTTGTTCAAGCCCAGCAACATGATGGCCGCCTGGTCGGAACCCGAGCCGTAGGGGAGCCATTTGGGCACTGTAACGCCCTGCACGAAATTGACATCTTTAGGTGTCGAGCCAAAATCACGCACCATTACCGTTACCAGCCGGTCGGTAGCGGCCTTGATCCGGGTGGCCAATGTGGCGTCTGTTTTCTGAAAGTAAGGATACGCTTCGCTCAGCAGCCAAAGTGCCCGCCAAGACCACCAGTCGGGTGTGTTGGTACTTGTTCTGAATGTGGTGTTGATCGTTTTGTCGGGCCATAGAAAATTGTAGAAATAACCGGTCAACGATTGCATTTCCAGCACAAACCGGGTCATTTTTCGGAGCTTGTCCTGCTTGTCAGTATTCGTGGCCAGATCTGGTTCGCGAAGCAGAAACAGGCTGGCTCGTGACACATCATCAACACAGGTATAGCCTTCGTCGGCGTCGCCCACAAGTTTGTACCCGCCGTGGCTATCTGGCTCCGAGTAGATCCAGACCGCGCCGATGTCGGCTCCACTACTTGCCATTTTAGCGGGTTGGTACAACGTACCCAGCAGGTGATCGGTATTGACCAGCCGGGAAACATTGGGGACTACGCCTGTACCAGCGACTACCCCTTTCTTGCAGGATGGCGCCAACAGCGTATATATGATGGTGATGAAAAGAAGGTGTTTCACAGGTCGAGTTAATCTTTCAATCCGGAAGAGGCCATGCTTCGGATAAAGTGTTTCTGAAAAAGCAGATACAATAGAATGACCGGTATGGCCAGCATCACCGCCGCGGCGATCTTCACGCCCAGTTGTGCGTCGGCCCGTCCGCCAACGGAGAAAAGCGTCACGAGTTGCGGCATGGTCATGGTCTGTTCATTTCGAATCACAATCAGGGGCCAGAGCGCATCGTTCCAGAGGCCCATGAAGGTTAAAATGGTGATGGTTACGACCGTAGGCAGCACGTTGGGCACCAGAATCTGAAAAATGATCCGCAACTCTCCGGCCCCATCCATCCGGGCCGCGTCGATAAGCGCCTGGGGCAGCCCCATAAATGCCTGGCGGAAAAGCAGGATGGCGAAGGAGTTCATGACAAACGGCACTATCAGGGCCAGGTACGTATCGACCCACCCCAGCCTGACCATCGTGATGTAATTGGGAATCAGCGTAATCTGAAACGGCAGTGTCATCGTGAAGATGATCAGGAAAAAGACAAGCTGCTTCCCCTTGAACGCCAGCCGGGCCAGGGCATAGCCTACCAGGGCACCCAGCACCAGTACCAGCGAGGTTGTGACGGTTACCACCAGCACACTGTTCAGAAAGGCCCGGCCCAGCGGAATACGCTCGAAAACGGTCCGGTAGTTCTGCCAGGTGAACTCAACGGGTAACAACCGTAACGACCCAATACCCGCCTCCGACGACAACGACGCACTAACCATCCAGATAAACGGATAGAGAAACGACAATGCCGCCAGCGTCAGCAACAGATAGATGGCTATTTTCCGGATCATTGGGAATTGGTTAACTGGGCGATTGGGTCAATCTTCAACATATTTCTTCTGCACGGCAACAACGGCCAGAATCAACAGGGCGAAACAGAACCCGAGGGTGGCCGAATAGCCCATATGGTAATACTGAAACGCTTGCCGGTAGATGTACATCACGGCCGACAGTGTGCTGTTGAGCGGCCCGCCCTCGGTCATGATATACGGTTCAATGAATAGCGAAAAACCACCGATGGTCGACAGCACTACGACCATAAAAATCGTGGGATTGATCATCGGCAGGGTAATGTATCTGAACGTCTGCCAGCGGGTAGCTCCTTCCAGGTTGGCTGCTTCGTAGTACTGTATCGGCACGGTTTGCAGGCCCACCAGAAACAGGATCACGTACAGCCCTACATTCTTCCAGGTAGCCATCAGCGCAATGGCGTACATGGCCACATCGGGACTTTCGAGCCAGGGTACTTTGGGTATGTTCAGGCTCGTCAGCAGCTTGTTGATCATGCCCGCGTTGAAACCAAGCAGTTGTTGCCAAAGAATAGTGACCACCACGCCCGACACGATAACCGGCAGGAAAAATGACGCCCGGAAGAAAGCCCGTCCCCGAATGGGCCCGTTCAGAAACTCAGCCAGGGCCAGGGCAATCACGATTTGCAGGGGTATATGCACCAGCAGAAACCGGAACGTATTCCAAAGCGATTGCCAGAATAACCGGTCTTTCAGCAGGTGTGCGTAGTTATCGAGCCCCACATACTGCATCGGCGAAATGATGTTCCAGCTATGAAAGGTGAGTACCACCGAGAACACCACCGGAAACAGCACGAACACGGCTACATGCAGCAGGTACGGTGCAATCAGGGCGTATGGGGTTAGGCGTTTCAAGGTCCGTTTTCTGTTTACAGTTTTTGGTCTTCAGTTGCTCTGCTGTATAAATCACCTCGCTCATTGGCGAAGCAACTGAAGACAGAAGACGGCAAACAGAAAACTTAATTGCCAAGTAACACATCCACCGCTTTGGCGGCGTCGGCGATGGCCGCTTCGGGGGTTTTCCGGTTGTAGACAACGCAGGCTTCGTACTCCTGCGAGATGATGTCGAATACTTCAACGATCTGCTCGTGGTTATCGACGCCACGCAGGTAGCGGGCCTGCTCGGCAAAGGGTTTCAGGCCAGGATTCTGGGCCAGGTACGTGGCAAAAAACGGGTCGGTCGTCAGGTTTTTACGGCGGGGCATCTGGCCGGTGAGCTCCAGCAAACGCAGATCGCCGGGGCGGTCGACCAGGGTGCGCACGAAGGCCCAGGCAGCTGTTGGGTTCGGGCAGGTATTGAATATGACAATGTTTTTGGGATCAGCATACGTGTAGATCGGTCCTCGCTGGCTGGCAGGAACAGGCATCGGATAAAACTGATAGTGCAGATCAGGGCCATACTTCTTCAGGAAACCCACCTGCCAGGGGCCCGTAAACTCAACCGCAATACGTTGGTCGAGAAAGGGGTCGCGGGTAGCGGAGAGGCGTTCTTTCGAGAAGTAGTCGTTCTTGTAAAGGGTCTGCAAAAACCGGAACACCGCCACAGCATACGCATTGTTAAACGCGGCTCTGGCTTTCTTGCCCGGTTCGATGGTCAATAACGGAGCGCCACCCGATGCGGCCAGATACAACGGGTAAAAGTTGAACAGCCGCTGATACCAGATCGCTTTCACTTCGGTGTAGCCAAGCCACTGATCGGTGTAGCCGTCCCGGTCCAGGTCTTTTTTGAACGCCCTACCAGCCTGCACAAAAGCGGGGTACGTGTAGGCGGTGCCATTAGCGTGCGTGGCCGGCAGTATACCAGCCAATGCCTGGGTGTTGCTGAGCGTCATGATCGGGTTCACCTTCCACGGTACCTGATAGATATGCCCATCGGTGGATGTGATCTCCCGTATCACCGCACTGTCGCAGCGCTCCCTGATGAAGTCGAGGAAGCCCGGAATCGTGTCGAGCGGTACCAGCACCCCGGCTTTGGCGTACAACTCTACGCTGCCCTGCCACATGTTGGCGTAAATGTCAGGCGTTGTTTTTCCCACCACCGACGCCAGAATGATCTCCTCACTCGACTGCCCTTCCGGAATCGGCTGAAATCGCAATGGAACGCCGGTCTGTGACCCTGTATGTTGGGCCTGGGTACGTTGCCATTGCTCGGTAAACTCCCTGGCCAGGGCAATTTCGGCGGCGTTGTTGGAACACCAGAACAGCAACGGCCGGGTTGTCTCGGTGTGGTTATTCTGGCAAGCCGTAAAAAAGAGCAGAGGGCAAAGGGCGCAGGGCAAAGCACGCGAGATCACGTTCTTCACCAAAAACCCTACGCCCTTTGCCCTCTGCTCTTTTCTCATCTATAAACCCTTTTCTGCCTTATAAATAGAACGTACCTGGGTACCGCTTAGCCCCATATTCTACATCCGAATTTCACCCCTATCGCCAATGAGAAACCGCCATAATCCCGCAAGAAGGTGTTCCATTGATATAGAAGACCATCTCCCCTGATCTATACGTTACCGCGATATGATACCACGGGGTAACGTCGAACGTTGGTGATCCGTTATCCCTATCGTTGTATTTACCGGCGGCCTTTTTACCTGTTAAGCACACCTGTCGGCTTCCTGTAGCTGCCATTTGTAGCCGTTCCACCGACTCAGACAGATCAGCTGGTTAGTGGGCCAGACCTTGGCAGGACGTACCCACATCGCGAACGGTTCCGGTTACAATACGGCCAGCAGACTGAGCAACCAACGAGGGAGCCTAAAAAAGTAGCCCTGTTACTAATAGCAATAAAGGCCGATACCATCGGCAGGTGCGTAAACCATCGTTCATAACGTTGAGGATCACCTGGCAGGACCACCGATCAATCTTGTCGACTGCCAAAGCTATGTGCCAGCAGCCCGGCCTTTAACTATGTAGGCATTATTTAGCATTTATCTTACTCAAAGGACCCGGCCGTTGCTGATCACGTCATAGGTGTCTGTGAACAGTGGTCAAATTTTTACATAACCTGCTAAGCATATTGATAAACTTAAATTATATAGCTAAAGCTATAATGAATACCTATTAGCCAATTATTATGATTGTAAGTAAATTTTAATCTTACTTATATGACTGATAACCAACATATTAATAATACATATGAAAATAACATCAACTTTAGTGTATATACATGGAATCCAAAATACATCGGTATTCGTATCATACATACTCCTGATAAGCCAATAGACTAACTGTTATTAAACGCAGGTTATATCCATCGGTTTACAGCCTCATCAGGGGCATCCACAAACTTTTCCACTCCAAGCCCAACGCTCTCAGTGCCGATGGTGACGGGTTGTCTGCTATGAACGAAGTGTATACTGATGAGGCTTTGGTTGCCGCTATTGTCCACTACAAAGACGATTTTCTCTTTACCGAATTGCATAACCGCTATCAGCAGAAAGTATATCAATCCTGTCTGCAGTTTCTTCACAACCCTGAAGAAGCCATGGACCAAACGCAGGAAATATTTTGTAAAGTATACACCCGACTGCACACGTTCAGGGCTGAAGCTAAGTTCTCGACCTGGCTGTTTGTGTTGACTCGTTATCATTGCCTGTCGGTACTCGATACGTTGAAAAAGCGCTCGTTCGTTCCACTCGACTCGGTTGGTGAGACCATGATCGGGCAGGTACAATGGGATGAACCGTCGCTGGACGAACGCTGGTTTCAGGCCGAGCGCACGCTCAATAAGTTATCCACTCAGGACCAGCAGCTTCTCCGCCGGCGATACCTGGCCAATAAAGATGTCGCTACGCTGGCGAGCGAAGCCCACGTCAGCGTGAGCGCCATGAAGATGCGGCTCAAACGCGCCCGTGATCAGGCCAGATCCTTCAGGCAGCAGTGCCCTTGACCCATACCAACACCATCATGCCGCCATGCCAGCTATGTTATTGACGAACAGGCTAGTATAGCGGCATGGTGGCATTGGTACTGATCTATTCCCTAAGCGTGATTCGCGCCCGGTGGCATACCCCACCAATTGGCGGATTGAATTTAGAAACGCTGACCTCAACACTGTCAACGGCCGGAAACTGCTGCTTGATACCGGCAATCAGGCTGTGGGCAATGTGTTCGAGCAGGCGCGCCGGTTGTTTCATGACATCGGCGGTGATTCTGTAGAGCGCTTCGTAGTTCACCGTCGCACTGAGCCGGTCGAGGCGGGCAGCCTCCGAAAAGTCAGCAAAGACGGTAATATCAACAGCATATTTGTTGCCTATTTTCTGCTCTTCATCGTAGAAGCCATGATAGGCAAAGAATTCAAGGCCTTCCAGCGAAATGGTCCCCAAAGCAACGGTTAGTTAAATCTGGTCGAAAAACGAGCCCCCTTTCTTTTCTTCCGGCTCGGCTTGTGTCACCTGCGGTTCGGTCACGATTGGTTCAGCCGTATACTGGGCCGATGCATCTGCCCCAGCCAGCGGATCTGGTTCGTTTGTCGATGGCCCGTTGGTGGGCAGATCGTCGGGGACCTCAGCGTTTTCAGGTAATTCAGGTACGTTGGTCGTAGCTGGTTCTGCCGCTTCAGCAGTTGGCTCCTCACCAACCTGTTCCTGTTCAGGTTGCCTTGTTGCGGCTTCTTCTACGGACGCTTCGGCCGGTGCTTCGCTGGCTGTGGGCGCTGGTTGAACCAATGCCTCAACGGCGGGGGCTTCCGCTTGCCCGGGGTCTGCGGCCACCTCGTCGAACTTCTGTTTCGCTGACTGGCGGGCGAACTTCTTCTCGAACCGGTCAACGCTTTCCATCGCATTGGTAGCCAGTGCCCTGATCTGCACCATCAGGTTGTCTTTGTAGCGCTCCATTGCCTTGAAATCCTGCTCCAGCGATTTCAACTCAACCGATAAATTCTCACGAACGTACCTGGCCTGACTTTCAGCATCCTGAATCATCACTGCTGATTTCTTTTTGGCAGCTACCAGTTGTTCATCCGCTTTCTGGCGTGTTTCCGCAATATATTGTTCAGCCTGGCGGTTCGCCTGTTCAGCAATCTGCGAGCTGTTATCTTCTGCATTTTTCAACGTGCGGAACAGCGTCAGCTCAATTTCTTTAAGTTTATTGAGTTCTTTTTCGGCCAGTTCAAGCTGCATTTTCAGCATCTTGCTTTCGCCAACAACCCGCTCCCACTCCTGCGATAATGACGACAAAAAAGCGTCGACATCATCGACTTTATAGCCACGCAAACTCTTCTCAAATGTGTGCTGGCGGATTTCAATTGGTGTAATTTTCATGCGTATGGTCTATATCCTATCGGAAGAGTCCTGTTTTTGAGGGGCCGAATAAATCGTTCTCTATTGGAAATAACAACATTTTTCATGACAAAATAGGCTATCGCTGCCAATTAGTTAGCCGATAACCTCCCAAACGGCTACGGTTCTGTCGTCACTGGCTGTTGCAAAGGTCGTGCCTGATAACCACAACACCTTATTTATGGATGTACTATGCCCGCCATGACGCGCCCGATCTATCACCTTTCGAAGTTTCAGTGTATCGGCTTCCCAGAGTTTTATGGTCTTATCCATACTGACGGTGGCCAGCCATTGGCCACCGGGGCTAAACGCCAAATGATTCAGCGCATACAGGTGGGCTACTATGTCGGCCTCTGGCCGGTAATCAGCTTCAACGTCCCAGGTGCGTAAATGGGCATCACGCCCACCGGCCAGCAGCCGTTTGAAATCAGGAGAATAAGTCACCGTGAACACGGAGTTGGATGGGCCGCTGATTGTTCGTTTCAGCGCAAACGTGTGCAGGTCGAAAATACGGATCTGATGGTCGCTATACCCAACAGCCACTTCCCGCTCAACCGGGTTAATGGCCACACAACGAGCCGATTGGGTCGATGCTTTCAGGTGTTTGCGGATAGCCCGTGTGGGTACGTCGATGACCACCACTACGCCATCGCCAAGGGCCACAAAGGCGGTCTCCTGATACAATTGAATATCAAAGATTGCCCCCGTTGTCAGTTGAAGAGACCCGACAGCCTGTTTCTGAACAGGGTCGATAAACTGAATCCCTTCGTAGTTTTGCCCCACCCATAATAAGCCTGCCTGTCGATCAAAACAAAGGGCGTATACCGAGGCGGGAATACGGGCTACCAGCGCACCCATATCCGGTTGCGCCACGTCCCAATCGGCCACCTGCCCATCGGCTCCGGCCGAAAAAAAGTGGCCCGCCTGCGCCGAGGGGGCCAGCGCGAAAACGCTGTCGCGGTGCCCGCCAAAGGTATCGAGACGCTGGATTTGAAGCGGGGCAGGTTTTAACATGCTGACTTAATCTAAATTCGTGCAAAAGTACGCGCAATTGTGTTGGCACTCTGCCTTTCCTTATGCCCCAAGTCTCAACTCACCCCATTACACCCGACTGCACGTTGACTCGCTGGCAGATAACCGAGTCAGAACCTGAGCTGGCCGGACCGCTCGTGCTGACCTGCGATGAGCAAACCGATCTGGATGGCATTGCGCATCCCGGCCAGCGGCTCGAATGGCTGGCCTGTCGGCTAGCGTTGAAAACGATGGTCGAGGCAAGTGGTCACCTCTACGCCGGGCTATGGAAAGATGAGTACGGGAAACCGCACCTACGCGGCCTGTCAGGGCATATCTCGCTGTCGCACACGCCCGGCTGGGCCACAGCCGTATGGCATCAGACCCGTCCGGTAGGGCTTGATATTGAGCCCATTCGCGATCAGTTCACCCGCGTGGTGCCGCGCGTATTGTCGGCCGCCGAGATTGCCGATGCCAACGGACAACCCGACCGGCTGGCGGTATACTGGTGCGCCAAGGAAGCCCTCTACAAACTGTATGGAAAACGTAAGCTCACCTTCCGCGACCACTTGCTGGTTGATCCGTTTCCCACCGGAGCCACCTACCTGACAGGCCACGTTCGCCTGCCCGATCACAACGAAACCCTGTCTCTCTATTGCCTGCACCTGGAGCCAGGGCTGGTGATCGTAGCGTGTTAGCAACCTGTCGTCAGGGGTCATTGTACGGGGTGCGAAGCATTATGACGACCAATGACCGCCCAGGTGCTTCCCGGCAACGTACCCGGTTGTCCAGGCGTTCTGAAAGTTGAACCCACCCGTTATGCCGTCGACATCGAGGACCTCCCCGGCAAAAAACAGGCCCGGATGGGCGACGCTCTCCAGCGTTTGCGGGTTCAGCGCACCCAGCGCGATGCCTCCACAGGTGACGAATTCATCTTTGAACGTGCTTTTCCCCGCTACAGCAAACTGGCTGTTTCCTATGCGTTCGATGAGCCGGTTTTGCGCTTTACCGGGCAAATCGGCCCAGCGAAGCCCTTCCGTCACGCCCGCTTCGGCGCAAAAAGCATCCCAAAGGCGGGCGGGTAAACCAACGGGATTTTGTGAGGTCACCAACTTCCTGGCATGTAGCTGCCGGAACGTACCCAGCGCCTCGCGGAGCTGATCCTCGTTTTTATCCGGTACCCAGTTGATACGCAACGTAAATCGATAGTCGCAGTTGGCCAGATCACGGGCAGCCCAGGCCGATAGTTTCAACACGGCTGGTCCGCTGAATCCCCAGTGCGTAATCAGTAACGGGCCGCTTTGCTGCTGTTTAGTGCCCACCACCTGCACCCGCGCCATGGGGACCGATACGCCCGCCAGGGACAGTAACGGATTCCCCGGTGTATTGAATGTAAACAACGAAGGCACTGGCCGTTGAAGTGGCTCGGTCTGCGATGGTATCCAGCCATAGGAAGGCGCCTGCGGGTAGCCGCCCGTGGCAATCAAGACGCGATCGACCTGGGTATGGGTCGGTCCGTCGTCGCGGCCCGTCAGGAAGTGCAGCACGTACCCGGACCGGTGCGCCGGGGCATCAGGCCCGTCACTATCAGCCAGCGCCTCGAGCCGTTCGACGCCGCAACTGGTCTTGATCTGAATACCCAGCTTCCGCGCGGTAGTCAGCAAACAGTCAATGATCGTTTCCGACGAGTCGGTGGTAGGAAACATCCGTCCGTCGGCTTCTGTCTTCAGCGCAACACCCCGGCGTTCGAACCATTGGACCGTACCGGCCGCGTCGAACTGCGGTAGCAACGACCGGAGCCAACGGTCGCCGCGGGGGTAATGGGTAGCTAATTTTTTATGATCGAAACAGGCATGGGTGACATTGCAGCGCCCCCCACCCGACACCCGGACTTTCTGCAGCACCTGACGGCCTTTTTCGTAGATCGTAACGGTGGCAGTGGGATCCGCTTCGGCGGCAGCAATGGCGCCAAAAAAACCGGCAGCCCCCCCTCCGATAACAGCTAATTGACGTGATGACATGTACTTGTAACAGTAAGCAGTGAGTGTCAAGTTTCAGGTTTCAAGTTTCAGGTTTCAGGTTTCAAGTTTCAAGTTTCAAGTTTCAGGTTTCAAGTTTCAGGTGGCCCCGCTCATTGGCCATGTGGTGATATAGCGAAGCCACTTGAAACCTGAAACTTGAAACCTGAAACTTGAAACCTGAAACTTGAAACTTGAAACCTGAAACCTGAAACCTGAATCTTGAAACCTGAAACCTCAAACTCTACCCCCATTTCCCCTACCTTCGCAGTATGTTCTTCCGACCCAAATTTCGCGCTTCTCAACGGTATGCCCGGCGGGGTTTTCGCCTGCGGGGCAATTCCCTGCTCCTGCTGTTTGGCTTCTTCCTGGTTGGGCTGTTCCTGCATTACAAAGGCCGCACCGAACCTGTTGTCGCCTTCTGGAATGATGTCCGCAGCCTGCTGGGCATTGGCCATTCGAGACGCGAACGTTCCGGCACAAACCCGTATAAAGCCCCTGAGCCAACGCAGTCCGACGAGGCCACCGACGACCGTTCGGCGGGGCAGCCCAGCTCCGAAAGCGAAGCCTCCGACGACCAGTCGGCCGGAACAGACACGCCGGAAACGACAACCCGCAGCTCAGAAAAGCGCACGTCGGGAAAACTGTTTGACTTTGAAAAACAGGTCGATTTCATCCTGCCGTCAGGACGTACCCAGGCCGAGTTGGTCCGGCACGACGGCTACACACTTCGATACGATGAGGCCCTGAAAAACCCCGTCTGGGTAGCCTATCCCCTGCTGGCTTACGAAGTCACGGGTGACGCCGAGCGTGACAATGAACATTTTGTACCCGACCCAGCCGTCGACGGGGGCACGGCGCTCCCCTCAGACTACACCCGATCGGGTTACGACCGGGGGCATCTGGCTCCAGCGGGTGATTTCAAGTTCTCGCAGCAGCTGACCCGCCAGTCATTTTTCATGAGCAACATTTCGCCACAGGCACCGCAATTCAACCGGGGCATCTGGAAATCACTGGAAGAAATGGTGCGGACCTGGGCGCTGCGCGATGGTGGCCTGTACGTTGTAACCGGGCCAGTGCTCCGTAATAACCTTCCCACCATTGGCCGGACCAACGAGGTAGCCGTCCCTGACTCCTTCTATAAAGTGATTCTGTATTGCCGAAAAGGCGCATCACCAGAAATTCGGATGATCGGGTTTCTGCTGAAGAATGAACCGTCGGACGAACCGCTCAGCTCGTTTGTGGTACCTGTATCGACCATTGAACGGGCTACCGGGCTCGACTTTTTCGATAAGATGCCCGACGACCTCGAGCAACGCCTGAAGAACCAGTCGCGAAGCCAGATGGTGAGCCAGTGGTTTACCAATTAAGTGGCCAGTGCCGATAATGTGAGTGTGTTGCCCTACCGTTCACGTGAGGTTCCTTACCTTTACGCCTCAACAAAAACGCAGACAACTTATGGCACAGGCACAAGCTGGAGATACCGTTCAGGTACACTATACCGGTACGTTGACCGACGGCACCCTGTTCGACTCATCACAGGGCCGCTCGCCTCTGGAATTTACGCTCGGTAGCGGGCAGGTCATCAAAGGGTTCGATGACGGGATCACGGGTATGTCTGTGGGCGAACACAAGACAATCAATATTCCCGCCGATGAAGCTTATGGCTCCGCTAATGAAGCGATGGTATTTACGCTGAATCGCAATGACATCCCCGATGACATCCCGCTTGAAGTGGGTATGACCCTGAACATGCACGAAGACGGCAATCCACAGCCCGTTCCCGTGATTGTGCGTGCCCTCAGCGACGACTCGGTCACGCTCGACGCCAACCACCCACTGGCTGGCCAGGACCTGACCTTCGAGATCGAACTGGTCGGGATTAACTAAAGTACACAGTTCACAGTTTTCTGTTTGCCGTCTTCTGTTGCGCTGCTCAGGCACGTTCGTTGCCAGTGGGCGAAGCAACAGAAAACGGCAAACAGAAAACTGTAAACTTTTTTTATGACCAACGTCGGCTATGCCTGCATCAACCTGACCCTACAGGTAGAGGAAAAAGTAACGACCAGCCGGGGAATGATCAAGAAGACATTCACCGAAAAAGGCGTGCAGTATGCCTCGCAACTGGCCCTGCAAAACGTGCGGGATCTGCTGCGGATCGTAGACTGGAACCTGGAGCATGGCTTTCGGCTTTTCCGTATCTCGTCCGATCTGTTTCCGTGGGCTTCGGAATACCGCCTCCATCAACTGCCCGACTTTACCGACATCCGGGCGACGCTGGAAGAGATCGGGGCACGTCCTATCCGGCTGACGTTCCACCCCGGCCCCTTCAATCACCTGGCCGGTCAGGGGAAAACCCTCGACAATACCGTCACGGACCTGGAATACCAATCGGACGTGTTCGATCAGATGGGGCTGAAACCGTCGCGCTGGAATAAAATCAACATTCACGCGGGCGGTACCTACGGCGACAAAGTGGCCACGCTCACCCGCTTTGCCCATAACTTTAGCACGCGCCTCTCCGAGAATCTCCGCGCCCGCCTGACCGTTGAGAACGACGACCGGCCCTCGCTTTATTCCGTTACTGACCTGCTGTTTCTTTACGAGAAAATAGGTACGTCGATCGTCTTCGATTATTTCCATCATTCGCTGCACCCCGACGGACAAACGCAGGAAGAAGCCTTTCAGACCGCCTACGCGACCTGGGATGTACGCCCTGTTTTTCACTATTCCGATTCGCGCCGCGATTACGAAGACCCTAAAGCCCGCAAAGAAGCGCATGCCGACTGGCTATACACGGCCGCCAACACCTATGGCTGTGATCTCGACATCGTATTTGAATCGAAGATGAAGGAATTATCGATTCTGCGACTACGCGGTGAAGAACCAGACTACTCGCCCAAAATGCGTAAGCTTATTGACGCCGCCGCTGTTGCGGCCGATCTGGCCGGCACCACCGACTGATTCCAGCCCAGCTTTCTGGCCAAGCAGTCCAGGCCGGTACTGGCTGCTGCTGGCGACCGAAAAATAAACCCGCTTACTGGTCTATTAGCTTCTGCGTCGATTTTGCTTTGTGAGTAACGAAGGCGATTCGAGGTTAAAGCGACGTTAATGAAAAGCAGCAAAACAAATTCTAGACCCTGGCTGGGCCTTTTGCTCCTTCTGCTCACCCAGCGGGTGGCTGGTCAGACCGATATAAAGCATTTCAGTAACCTGAGCATCGAAGAAGGCCTATCGCAAAGTAGCGTCTATACCATCACGCAGGACAAAAAGGGGTTCATGTGGTTTGGCACCCGCAATGGCCTGAATCGCTATGACTCCCGGCAGGTAGTTGTGTATCAGACCCGTAGCGATAACGCGAACAGCCTTCCCTCCAATATCATCAACAGCCTAGTGCTGAACAAACGGGGGCAGCTGTGGGTAGGTACGTCGAAGGGGATTGCCCTGTACCGGGCACAGCAGGACAATTTCCAGTCATTTATGCCCCGGATCGTGGCGACAGGAAAACTGGCCGATTCAACCATCAATACGCTGTTTGAAGACCAGCAGCAACATATCTGGATGGGTACACCACGGGGGCTATTCCGGCTACAGGCAACCAACCAGAACCAGTGCGACCGGCTGGTCGATCTGACCAGCCACCACCGCGATCTTAGCCACCAGAACATACGAACGCTCTATCAGGCCCGCAACCGAACGATCTGGGTAGGTACGTCGGCGGGCATTACCAGCCTGAAGCCAACGGCATCCGGGCAGTTTGAGTTGACCAATTTTTTTCTGCACCCCGCCGATTCGGCCTATCACAACACGTCTAACGGGGTGAATGCCATTGCCGAAGACCAGTTTGGCCGGCTTTGGATCGGCACCGAGCGAAATGGCCTTGCCCTGTTCGATCAGCAGCAGGGTAAAGTCGTTTCCTGGCATCCGGTTCCCGGCCTGGACCTGAGTACGCAGACAGTGCGCACGATTCTTCCCGATGGAAAAGGCCGCTTCTGGGTGGGCACCATGACGGGACTGCACATCATTGCCCAGAACGGCAGTCAGTTCACCACACACATCAATCAGCCGATTGATCCCAGTTCACTGAGCGATAACTCGGTACGTTCCCTGTTTCGCGATCGCGACGGATCATTCTGGATAGGTACGTATTATGGCGGGGTAAGTATGTATAGTCCGCTGGCCCGGCAGTTTGGCTCGTATCGGCCCATTGATAAACAGGGGGGCATGCCTTTCAAGATTTCGGGACCCATGCTAGCCGCCAGCAGCGGCAATCAACGCTGGCTTGGCACCGAAGACAAGGGACTTTTTCTGCTGAATGCCGACAGAACGATTGCCCGACATTATAGCCACGACCCCAAGGTAAGCCAATCGCTAACCAACGATAAAGTGAAATGCCTGCTGGCCGATGGGACAAAAGGAGTATGGGTCGGTACGCTGAAAGGATTGAATTACATCGACCTGCGCCAACAAACAGTCACGCGCTACCTGCACGAGCCCACCAATCCACGTTCGATTCCCGATGATCATATCTATGACCTGAAACGGGACGCCCAGGGCCGCATCTGGATCGCTACCTACTTTGCCGGCCTCTGCCAGTTCGATGAGCAGACGAAATCCTTTATTCCGCTGACGCATCAGGCCGACCGGCAAAGCTCCTTAAGTTCCGACAATACAACGAGCTTGTTGATCGATAGTAAACAACAGCTTTGGGTATGTACCATTCACGGACTGAATCGGAAACTAACGGGCCAGAATGCGTTCGTCCGTTACTACCAGCAAAATGGCGACAGCACGTCGCTCAGCAGTAATCACATCATCTGCCTGCTGGAAGACCGGCGGCAACGGCTTTGGGTCGGCACACGCGGCGGTGGCGTCAACCTGTTGCTGCCCAATCAGCGGTCGTTCCGGCGGTTTACTACCACACAGGGCCTACCCAGTAACACCGTTTTTGGCATTCTGGAAGATGATCGCGGTCGGTTATGGATCAGCACCGACAAAGGGCTGGCTCAGTTTGACCCCACCCAGTCGAGGTTTATTTCGTATGACCGGCACGACGGGCTGATCTGCAAGGAATTTACGCCCAATTCGACCTACCGGGATGAGCGCGGCAACCTGTACTTCGGGGGCTACAACGGCATCGTCCAGTTCCACCCCGATAGTATCCGTCGAAATACAAAAGCGCCCAGCCTCGCGTTTACCCAACTGCGCCTATTCAACCAGTCGGTAACGGACCAGGCGGCCCGGCCAACACGGGAGCTGGATCTAGAGTCCCCGGAGGGCATCGCTCTGACGTACCAGCAGAATGTGTTCTCTCTCGGTTTTGCGGCATTCAACTACATCAACTCGCCCAAAAACCGATATGCTTATCAGCTGGTGGGTTTCGATAACACCTGGAACTACACCAGCGATCCGCAGGCCATGTACATGAACCTGCCGGCGGGCGACTACGTGCTTCGGGTAAAGGGGAGTAACAACGACGATGTGTGGAACCAGACGCCGCTGGAACTGCCCGTTCGGGTGTTGCCACCACCCTGGAAAACGGTCTGGGCCTATGGAGGCTACGTGCTGACGTTCCTCGGTCTGTTACGGCTTTGGTCGCGGTTTAACCGCAACCGGATTCAACTGGCCCATGACCTTCAGGTTGAGCACGACGAGAAAACCCGCCAGCAGGAACTGCACCAGATAAAGCTGAATTTCTTCACGGAGATTGCCCACGAGATCCGAACGCCCCTCACGCTGGTGATGGCCCCTATTGAAGTGCTCGCCACCCAGTATGCGGCCGATTTCAGCGCGCAGAAACAGTTGTCGATCATGCGCAACAGCACCGATCGACTCCTGCGGCTGCTCAACCAGCTGCTCGACTTTCGGAAACACGAAACCGGTAACATTGAGCTGCAACGGCAGGAGGTCGATCTGGTCCATTTCCTGGCCACCATCACCGACTCGTTTGCCGAGCATGCCCGTACGCACCGGATAACGCTGCTCAACGAGTCGGAAGTTGTTGCCCTACCCGCCTGGATCGATAGCGGCGAGCTGGAAAAGGTCCTGTACAACCTGCTGTTGAATGCGTTTAAGTTTACGCCTACAGACGGTGTCGTTTCGGTGCGGTTACAGCAGGATTTCACGATGCCTGGCGGTGCAGAGAACGCCGTTATTCTGATTGAAGATACCGGTCAGGGTATTTCGCCGGGCGACATCGACCACATCTTTAACCAGTTCTACCAGGTTAGCCAACCCAAAACGCGCGACTCCGGTTTTGGTCTCGGCCTCGCCCTGAGCAAGCACATTGTTGAACAGCATGGCGGCCGAATTGACGTGGAGAGCCGGCAAGCAACCGCTCAGCAGGCGGGCTTTACCCGCTTCAGCATTAGCCTGCCGCTGAACGTACCTGACCAGTCGGCCAGGCCAACCAGACCGGTAGCTTCTGCTCCCGTAGCCGAACCAACTGCTCCAGTGCCACCAGCCTTGCGGATCCCGCCACTCTCGACAAGCCAGCCTCCAGCTGTTGGTGCCGATAAGCCACTGCTGCTGCTTGTGGAAGATCAGGACGATATTCGGATGTATATCCGTCATCTCTTTGCTGATCTGTACCAGGTTATTGAAGCCGCTGACGGCGCTGCTGGCTGGGAAAAGGCAGCCCGGCTACTCCCCGATATTGTCATCGCCGACGTAGCCATGCCCATCATGGACGGTTTTGCCCTGACGCACCGCCTTAAATCAGACCCACGGACGAGTCATATTCCGGTAATCATCCTGACGGCCAAAGACACGGTCGACAACCAGTTGACGGGCCTGGAAACGGGGGCCGACGATTACCTGACCAAACCTTTCCATCCGATCCTGCTCCAGGCCCGGGTCAGTAACCTGCTGAACCTGCGCGATCAGTTGAAGACAAAATATAATCGCCTTGTCACGCTGCAACCGCAGGCGCAGGAGCTTGACCATCCCGACGCTAAATTCCTGAATCAGCTGATGGTCGCCCTCGACCGGCATTTGGCCGACCCGGATTTTAACGTAACGAGTCTGGTCAGTGAAATCGGGATGAGCCGGCCGGTGCTGTTCCGCAAGGTGAAAATGCTGACGGGTTTGTCGGTCATTGACCTGCTGCGGACTACCCGGCTAAAAAAGGCGGAGCTGCTCCTGAAACAGCGAAAGGTCAGTGTGGCAGAAGTAGCCTTTGCGGTGGGTTTCAGTGATCCCAAATATTTCAGCCGCGCCTTCCGTGCCCAGTACGGTATGACGCCCACTGAATTCAGTCTTCAGGGAGCTGAGCCGTTGGTAGAGACGTTGTAGGGCTGGCTCTGTCAGAATAGCGGCTTCTTCTCGCCGATTTTCTTTGCGCGTAAAAGCGCTTCCAGGTAGTAATAGTCAGCGTAGATGAGGGGCACGTCCCGTTCAAACGTCTTTGCCCCCGTACTATGCAGCAGCAGAAAACCGTGGTTCTTTCCAGTCGGTGACGCGTAGTTTTTTGCCAGGCTACCGATAACCTGCTCGGCTTTTGCCCGGTAGGATGAGCCAGGTACGTAGGTGCTTAATTCAAACAGGGCCGACGCCATAACTGCCGCAGCCGACACGTCGCGTGGTTCATTGGGAATGCCGGGCGCATCGAAATCATAGTAGGGGACCAGGTCGGCAGGCATGTGCGGGTGGTTGAGCATGAATCGGGCAATGGCTTCGGCCTGCTTCAGGTACCGCGCGTCTTTCGTTTCCCGGTAGCAGACGGTGTACCCATACAGCCCCCAGGCCTGCCCCCGCGCCCAGGCCGACTCGTCGCTGAACCCCTGGTGTGTATTCTTTTTCAGCACCTTGCCCGTTAGCGTATCATAATCGACAACGTGGTAGGAACTGTTATCGGCCCGAAAATGGTGCTTCATCGTGGTTCGGGCGTGCGTGTCAGCCAGGTGGTAAAAGGTCGAGTCGCCCGTCAGCCGGGTGGCGGCAAAGAGCAGTTCCAGGTTCATCATGTTGTCGATAATGACGGGGCAATCCCACACCTCTTTATGGTGATCCCACGACCGGATGATCCCCGCCGTTGGCTTAAACCGTTTCGATAAAGTACGGGCAGCGTCGATGATCACCGCACGATAGGCCGGGTCACGCGTGAGGCGGTAGCCATTCCCATAGCTTGAATAAAGCTTGAAGCCCATATCATGGGTACCGGCGTTGGTCTTTTCGCCTTCCAACCGAGCCGTGAACCGCCGCGCCTGATCGGCCCACTCCTGTTTGCCCGTGTATTCGTAGAGGTACCACAGTTCGCCGGGGAAAAAACCGCTGGTCCAGTCGCGGGCGGGCACGGCCTGCAAGGCCCCTTCTGCCGTCAGCGTGCGGGGCGAGACCAGCATCGGTTTACCCGACGGTTGCTGGGCCAGCACAGTGGCCAGGTCGTTCAGCAGTAAGCGTGTTTGCTGTTCGGCCCGATCGAACAGCGATTTGAGCGTACGCGCGGGTACGAAGGCTACCAGCAGGGCGGCCACCAGCGCAAAGGCGCTCTTCCGTAAGGTGTTTTTCATGGGGTATCAGGGAATAAGAGTCAGAGCAAAATCGAGAGCATATATACCAGTAGGCTGACGATTAACACCAACGATCCGACTTCAGCCAGCGTCATTGCACTTCGATCTTTTCTCACGTTCCGATCAATTAGAAGTTGATCCTGCAAGTTTAGCAACGCCCCAACTCGGGCTGGGTACGTGTTCTGATCAGGCAGGTGGACAAACTGTTCGGCAGGATGACAAAGCGTTCAAAAGGGTGGACAGATCGCTTCAATTGATACTATTCCATTATTTTATTGTCACATACCCATTACTATTGCCTCATCGCCCGCCAAAAGCGCGATAAAGACAACCCGCGCTGGAACCTGTGTCTGGCACATACACATCGGGGAAACACCCGGTAATCGACTCAACGAAATCAGCATGGCCTAGTGTGCTTCCCGGTTGGGTACGTTCGTCGCCAGGCGGTTGGACTGCACACAAACTCCCGAACAACCCAGCTTTTATCAATTCTCAACATGCCAATCTATTACCTGAAACCTCATGCAAAAAACTGTATTCACTAACCTCTTGCTACCGACAACCTACAGCTGGCTGGCGCTTGCCCTGGTCAGCGGTGTAGCGGTTGGCCAGACTGTGCCACCGGGGCGAGGGCAGTCTGCTCCTACTCAGCAGGTAGCCACTTACAAGTTTACGGGCCGGGTTCTCGACGAAAAAAACAGCGGGCTACCCGGAGCCACGGTGGTCCTGAAAAATGACGCCCGAACCGGCACTACATCCGATGCCGACGGGAGATTCACATTGAACGTACCTACCGGCGGGGGTACGCTCGTGGTCTCGGCCATCGGGTATCTGGCCAAAGAAGTGGTGATCACCAGCGAAACCTCACTCGATGTGTCGATGGCCACCGACACCAAACAGTTGAACGAAGTGGTCGTCGTAGGATATGGTACGCAGAAAAAAGAGAACCTGACCGGGGCAGTAGCGGCCATCACGATCGACGACAAGATTGCCAGTCGGTCGCTGGCCAACGTTTCGTCGGGCTTGTCGGGCCTGATTCCGGGCCTATCCGTGCAGCAATCGACGGGCCAGGCCGGGCGCAGTGGCGCGGCGCTGGTCATCCGGGGGTTGGGCACGGTAAACAACTCCGGTCCGCTGATCGTCGTGGACGGCCTGCCCGACGTTGACATTAACCGGATCGACATGAACGACGTGGCCAGCATTTCGGTCCTGAAAGATGCCGCGTCGGCGTCGGTCTACGGCTCTCGGGCGGCCAACGGCGTGGTGCTGATTACGACCAAAAACGGGTCAGGCAACAAGAAACCGGTCATTAGTTACTCAGGTACGTATGGCTCGTCGCAGCCAACCAACTTCTACAACTATTTCGATGATTATGCCCGGTCGCTGACCATGCACCTGCGGGCTTCGGCGGCGGGAGCTTCCTCAACGACGTTCCGGTATGGCACCGTAGACGATTGGCTGTCGAAGCGCCTGATTGACCCGGTCAATTACCCAAGCACGAACTGGTGGGATGTGGTGCTGCGCGACCACGGCCGGATTCAAACGCATAACCTGTCGGCGGCGGGTGGCAACGACCGGGCCAATTTTTACCTCTCGGCGGGGGTGTACGATGAACTTGGTCTGCTGATCAACCACGATTATACCCGCTACAACACCCGTTTCAACCTGGACTACAAGCTGAGCGATAAGATCAAGGTGGGTATCCGAATGGACGGGCAGTGGTCGAAACAGACGTTTGCCAACTCGGAGGGGCTCATTACGTACACCGGCACGGCGGGCTACGACATCCGCTATGCCGTGGCGGGTATTCTGCCGCAAAACCCGGTTACCGGGCAGTATGGCGGTGCAATGGCCTACGGGGAAGATGCCCTGGCCTATAACATGCTGGCGGCTATGAACATTAACCATAACCACCGCGACCGGCAGGAGATGAACGCTAACCTGTATGGCGAATGGACGCCCATCACTGGCCTCACCGCCCGCGCCGATTATGGATTGCGGTACTACAACCAGTTCACCAAGAGCTATTCTGACCCGACGGATGTGTTCAACTTCCAGACCAATCAGATTTCGCGAACGCTGGTATCGAGCAGCGCGGGAATCAGCAACGCCATCAACTCGGGCTACAAAACGCTGCTTCAGGGCCGCCTGACCTACAACCGCACGTTGTTTGGTACCCATCAGCTGACGCTCCTGGGTGCCTATACAGAAGAATACTGGTTTAACCGTAACCTGTCGGCGAGTCGGCTGGAACGGATCAACCCGTTGCTGAGCGAGATCGACGCCGCGCTGACCACCACCCAAACGGCTGGTGGCAACTCCGACGCGGAAGGCCTTCGTTCGGGCATTGGTCGCCTGAACTACGTGATCAACGACAAGTACCTGTTCGAGGTAAACGCACGGTACGACGGTTCAAGCAAATTCTTACCGGGCTTTCAATATGGTTTCTTTCCATCGGCATCGGCGGGCTGGCGCTTCTCAGAAGAGCCCTTCTTCAAGCCGCTGAGTGCCGTGGTATCGTCGGCCAAACTGCGGGCGTCGATTGGTAAGCTGGGAAATAACTCGGGCGTTGGTCGCTACGAACAGCGCGATATTTTCAACCTGACCAACTACATCCTGAACGGAAAAATCGTAAAAGGATTCAGCTCGTCGAAGATCATCAACGAAGATTTCTCGTGGGAAGAAACCAACGTGACCAACGTTGGCCTTGACCTCGCTTTCTTCGGCGGTCGACTCACCACCGACATCGATTTTTACAACAAGCTGACCTCAGGCATGATCCGCCCGTCGTCGCTGTCGACTTTCCTGTCGGGCTACAACGCCCCGCGCGTGAACATTGGTAAGCTGAGCAACTCGGGGCTGGAAGTCAATGTGACCTACCGGGCTAAAGTCAGGGACGCCAACGTTGGAGCAACGCTGAACATGGCGTTCAACAAGAACAGGCTGCTGGAGTGGAACGAGTTCCTGAGCAAGGGCTTCACGTACCTGAACCTCCCCTATCACTTTGCCTACAGCCGGGTATCGACAGGTATTGCGCAAAGCTGGGAAGATATTGCCAACGCCCCCTACCAGGGTCAGTATTTCTCGCCGGGCGATGTACTCTACAAAGACATCAATGGCGACGGACAGGTGAACGACGAAGACCGCGTAGCCCAGCCTCAGTTTAACCGCGACCAGCCAACCGGCACCTACGGCCTGAACCTCTTCGGCAACTGGCGTGGCTTCGACCTGAGTATCCTCTGGCAGGGAGCCACCGGGCGCAAAGACTACTGGCTCGAGCCTTTCAACCAGGTTAACATTCCATCGGCCCGGAACGCCTTTCAGGATTTCCTATGGAACGACACCTGGAGCCTCGACAACCGATCGGCGTCGCTGCCCCGGCTGCTAACGGGTTCGGGCGGCAACAACCAGGCCGAATCGACCTTCTGGCTGGACGATTTCAGCTACGTGCGGCTCAAAAACATCCAGTTCGGCTACAACATTCCCAGCAAATATGCCAGCCGGGTGGGTGTGAGCAAGCTACGGATCTACGGCACCGCCGAAAACCTGCTGACCTTCACTAAATACCGGGGGGTCGATCCGGAAAAAAGTACGAGCGTATCGGGCGCCGATAACAACGACGACCCCTTCCCGCTGCTGAAATCCTATTCGTTCGGCCTCAACCTCAGCTTTTAAGTAGTACAAAAGTGAGTTGGCAAGTAGGTAACTGATCAGCCCAGCGTGTTACCGGCACGCATTACCTGTCGATCAGTCACCTGATTACCAGCCACTTACTTCACTCCCTTCGTCATGAATCGATTCTAT
Source organism: Fibrella arboris (assembly GCF_041321095.1). Classification (NCBI taxonomy): domain Bacteria; kingdom Pseudomonadati; phylum Bacteroidota; class Cytophagia; order Cytophagales; family Spirosomataceae; genus Fibrella; species Fibrella arboris. The sequence continues at coordinate 111,781 of NZ_JBGGWE010000005.1, forward strand.
AAAGTATACATGCTGGTGGGGTTGCTGGTTGTTTCGGCAGCCTGTACCGAGGATCTGCTCGATCAGGTCCCCACCACCCAACTATCGGCCGACCTCTTCTGGAAAACCACCGCCGATGCCGTGGCCGCCGTTAACGGTGTTTACGAAGCCAACCGCACCACCTTCGACCGCGACTACTATTTCGATGGAGCCGGTGAGTTCATGCACACACGCGGCACCAGCAATAACCAGGGGTCGTTCAGCCCGAGTGGGTTAGGCTCGAACGGCAACTTTGGTTTTCTGTGGGGCGACTGCTACCGGGCCATCAACCGCGCCAACTACGTGTTGGGCAACATCGGCATTCTGCGCGCTACCACCACCGCGCCGGCCGATCTGGCACTGATGGACCGACTGGTTGCCGAGACGCGTTTCCTGCGGGCACTCAACTATTTCCGGCTGATCGACCTGTGGGGAGACGTTCCTTACTTCACCAATAAGTTGAACGGCAATGCGGAAGCCTACAACCTGGCCCGTACCCCACGTGCCGCCGTGAAGGATTCCATTCTGGCCGACCTCACTTACGCCGCGTCTATTTTACCCGAAACCTACTCGGGCGACAACCTGGGCCGGGCCTCGAAGCTGGCGGCGTGGGCCTTCAGCGGTAAGGTGAACCTGTTCTGGGCTTCGTGGATGAAAAATGAAGGCAACGCCGCTGACGCGCAAAAGCACTTTACGGCAGCAGCAGCAGATTTCAAGAAGATCGTCGACAAGAACATTCCGCTCTTCCGCAACGGCGATCCCGGGCCAGCCGACAACCCGAACTACTGGCACCTGTTCCAGTATTTCAACGAGTATGACCCCGAAATCATCTTCTCGGTGCAGTTCGGTGGGCCGCTGCTCAGCCAGGGCGAAGAGTTATCGCGTGATTTTGGCAACCGGAACACGGGCTTCGGCCAGGTTTGGGTGGCACCGACGTTCCGGCTGGCCAACCGCTACCAGCTCACCAGCACCGGCGATTTTGCGCCGCTACTCGTACTGAGCCGCACCACTACGCTGCTGAATAGCGCCACTAACCCCAAATCATACGAAGGCCGCGACTACCGGATGCGGGCAACGATGGTGTGGGATGGCCAGAAAATGGTGCAGCTCTCAACGGACGGCCTGACCGTTTTACCCGACAGCCTGCCTTTCCGCTTCGGAAACCGCGATGGGGTGACGGCGATCAACTACGACGGCGCCCCGGCGGGGTACGTGTTCCGAAAGTGGGTACGTCAGACGGGCGGTATTGGCCGCAGCGACGGGCCACAGGACATTTACCTGATGCGCCTGCCCGATGTCTGGCTAATGTATGCCGAAGCCGTTAATGAGCTGAGCGGGCCAACACCGGAACTGTTTACCCTGCTGAACCGGATTCGCCGCCGGGGTAACCTGCCCGCCCTGAACACGGCTAAATTCTCGTCGAAGACCGATTTCTTCAAGGCCATCGAACAGGAACGAATCATTGAGCTGGTGGGCGAAGGGCAGCGCTTCTTCGACATCCGCCGCTGGAAAAAAGCGGAAGAAATCTGGCCCGCCCCAGGCGGACAGGTGCTTTTCGATACGCAGGGAACGCGCATCCGCGACGAGTTCAACAACGCCGACCTACGTACCTACCAGCGGTATTATATTTTCCAGATTCCGCCCAGCGAGATCGAAGTCAATACAAAAATCACGCAGAACACCCCCTGGCTCTAACCTGACCGCATCAACTCCCATGAACCGCTTATTTTCATTCATCCTCCTGGGCCTGCTCACGCTGGCAGGCCTGTTTGCCTGTAAATCCGACGACCCTATCGACGCCAGCGGGCTGCTGATCACCCAACGGGCCCAGAGCTACATGACCTCGTTCGACCTGCTCGGCACCGATCACCGTACGGTGTTGGTCAGCGGCCAAACGAAAGTTGACACCACAGCCCTGACGGTCACGGCCGTGGCTAAATTCGGCACCAACATGCAGCGCCTGAAGCCCATTTGCAGCGTCGTTTCCGATGCCATCGTTGAACCGACGATGGGCATCTGGACGGATTTCACCGAAGCGAAGACCTACACCGTTGTGTCGGGTAATCGGCAAGTGCGCAAAACGTACACAGTAACGGTCACCCTTCAAAAATAACCACCATGCGCAACCCCTTATTTTTGCTGGTCCCGGCCGTTGCCGCCCTGTTAGCTACTGGTTGTCAGAAGGCTATAGAGCCCACACAGCCCTTCCAGAATGATCTACTGAAAAAGACCACGGGCCCGGCCGTAGTGGGTGACCGGATCGAGTTCGCCTATGCCATTGGCACCACCGAAGGCGACCTTAAGAACGTGCGGGTCGAAGCCAGTGTAGCGGGTGGCGCCGGCACGGGCATCAGCCGAAATTCCTGGTACACGAATTACAGTACCGGCGTTGATCAGCCCAAACAAACGGCTACGGATACCCTTACCAACGGCACTGTATCGACGGCCAATATTCTCGATGTGGCTACCAACAAAGCCGTTACGCTGCGCTACTATTATTACCCCACCCCGGAGGGGCAGGGAAGAGACGTGTCGTTTCGCTTCAGCGCGACCAATTCCACCGGTAAAGAGGTCAGCATTCAATCGCCGACGTACCGGATCAGCAGCATGGACATAAAACGGGCCATCGTGCTGGGCGACGGGGCCAAAGCTTATGTGTCGCTGGCCGACATGACGGCCTACACCAGGGCCGACGTGGAGCAGAACAACCTGGCCAACAAAATTGACTTTGTGTACGTGTATCGACCGACGATCAACACCTACACGTTTGGTCATGCCCTGGTGGCGCCATCGAACCCGGATTACCTGAAAGATGTAACGCTGCCCACCGGCCTGGCCAAGCCCCGCACGCTGATCGACAAACGGGTGGATGTAAAGGACGCTCAGCTGCGCAATACCGCCGGTTTCGATGTGTATATCGACGATATCGATTTGCAACAGACTACGTTCGTCAATGCCGCCGACTACGGCTACGGGTTCGCCGCCGACCAGGGCGCTTTCGTTAAATCGGCCGACGGAACCTACGCGGCCTATATTTACGTGAACGCAGTCAATAACACGGCCAGGACCATGACTGTCAGTATCAAGCGACTGAAACTGAAATAAATCTTCGGCGTAGTTCCTGTTCAGGTGGTCCGACATCTCGGCAGGACGGGCCGCCGCTGCGGGGCTACGCCGGCAACAACGTATACATCAAGCCAAACCATGACTCAACAAGGGCAACGACTGGCACTTTCACTCGGTTTTCTGCTGCTCATCGGCGTGTTGAGCGCTACCGCCCAGCAACCGGCGACGTTCCTGCTGGACGGGGCCCTGTTGCAGGCCAACAGAACACGCCTGCAGCAGGGCGACAAGCCGTTACTGGCCGCGAAACAGGCGTTGCTGGCAATGGCCGATCAAGCGCTGACCAAGCCTGTTCATTCGGTAGTAGAAAAAACGAAGCTCCCACCCAGCGGCAACAAACACGATTACCTGAGTGTGGGACCCTACTGGTGGCCCGACTCAACGAAGCCAAACGGCCTGCCGTATATCCGAAAAGATGGGCAGATCAACCCGGAACGCTATGCCGTTCAGGATGCAACGTACCTGAACGGCCTCTGCGACGATGTGCAGGTGCTGGCCCTCGCCTACTATTTCTCGGCTGACGAAAAATACGCCCGGCACGCCGCCGAACTGCTGCGCGTCTGGTTTCTGAACGCCGACACGCGCATGAATGCCAACCTGAATTACGGCCAGGCCATTCCGGGCATCACCGAGGGACGAGGCATTGGCCTGATCGACACACGCATGCTGGCCAAGCTGGTCGATGCCGTTCAACTGATTCGCGCGTCAACAGCGTGGCCTCAGAAAGACCAGGTTGCCCTGCAGGGCTGGTTCCGGCAGTTTCTCAATTGGATGCTGACGAGCCCGGTAGGAAAAGATGAAGAGGATGAGCACAACAACCACGGCACCTACTATGATTTTCAGACCGTCGCCTTCGCGTTATTTCTCGACGATAAGCCACTGGCCCGGCAGATGATCGAACAGAAGACCATGAAGCGGATTCAGAGCCAGTTGAACGAAGATGGCAGCCAGCCGCACGAACTGGCCCGCACCCTCACCTGGGGCTATTCACTCATGAACCTGAAAGGTTTTTTTGGTCTGGCACAACTGGCCGAAAGCGTTAACATCGATCTCTGGAACTACCAGACACCCGACGGAAAGAGCCTCAGAAAAGCGTATGCCTGGATGCTACCTTATGCCGAAGGCGAAAAACCCTGGACGTTCCGGCAAATAAAAACCCTGCATCGGGAAGAATTCGCGCCGGTCAAAGTAGTGGCTGACTGGAAGTACAAGCGGCCGGGCACTGCGACAAGCGGCTCTAAATCAGCGCCTGATACCAGTCTGTTCGCACTGACGCATTCGCTGTTTTAAAGGTGTGTACGTGCTTGGCTAGTTGCTTCGCGCTTGTGACCCTTCGACTAGGCGTCCCCGACTAGGCCGGTTCGCCGCCGCGATCCCCGACTAGGCGTCCCCGACTAGGCCGGTGCGATCCCAGACAGGCTCAGGGCCACAAGCGCGAAGCAATAGCAGCAAACTCTTCCCCGACTTAACGTACCTGGTATGAAACGTCTTTTCATTGCCCTTTTTACCTTATTTACTGTGGCAACAGCCACCGCACAGGAAGCCAATCTGCTGAGCGGAAAATACACGCAAGAGCAGCTGAGGACGGCCCTGATTCCACAGGCGCAGTGGGTGCCTTTTCCCAAACGCGACGACCGGGCAGGCTGGGCCAAAGCCGATCAGGCCATGATGCAGGCTTATCTGAAGAAGGCTGAAACGTACCTGACCTATCAGTGGCCATCCATTCCGGCTACGAAATCACTGCTGATCGAGCGTACCGGTGATCGGGATGAGTATCAGGCTGTCAGCTTCGAAAAGCGTGACGTGCTGGGTACGTTGCTGCTGGCCGAAATCTATGAGAACAAAGGTCGATTCGTTGATCAGCTCATCGATGGCGTCTGGTCGATCTGTGAAGAATCGTTCTGGGGGGCACCGGCTCACCTGCCCAAATCGAAAGCGTATTCGGGCCTGATGGATGTGTCGAAACCGTTCGTCGAGCTATTTTCGGCCGAAACGGCAACGTACCTGGCCTGGGTCGACTACTACGTGGGCGACAAACTGGACGCCGTATCGCCACAGATTCGGAAACGGATGTACCACGAAACCAACACCCGGATTTTTCAGCCATTGATGACACAGCCCCACGGCTGGATGGCTAAGACGGCCAATGGCCGCGCACCCAACAACTGGAATCCGTGGATCTGTTCGAACTGGTTAAACGCGGTACTGTTGCTGGAAAAAGACGACGATAAACGAGCCGCCGCCGTGTATAAGCTACTTCATGTGCTGGACCAGTTCGTTAACCCATATCCGCAGGATGGCGGCTGCGATGAAGGGCCGAGCTACTGGGGAGCCGCCGCGGCTTCGCTCTACGATAATCTGGCCCTGCTGAATACCGCCACCAACGATGCCTTTACCTACGTCTATGCCGACGAAAAGTTTCGGAATATGGGGCGCTTTATCTATCGCGCCCAGATCAGTGACCGGTACTTTCTGAACTTTGCCGACGCCGACCCCCAACCGGGCATGGCGGCCACGATGATCTATCGCTACGGCAAAGCGATCAGCGACCCCGACATGATGCGGTTCGGCGCGTATTATGTCAAACCCGAAGAGGGTTCTGTCGGCAGGTTTCATTACTTCCGTCACTTTTATTCGCTGTTCATGCAGGACGAGCTCCGTGCGGCAGCCAAAGGATTACCCTTGCCGCAGAATGTGTGGCTGCCCGATCTACAGGTAGTTGCCGCCCGCGACCAGGCTGGCACAACCAACGGTTTTTACGTAGCCGCCAAGGGAGGGAATAACGACGAGAGCCACAACCATAACGACATTGGTAATTACGTGGTCTATTACGATGGCAAGCCCCTGCTGATCGATGTTGGGCGGGGTACGTATACGCGCAAGACCTTCAGCGACAAGCGATACGCTATTTGGTACAACTGTTCAGACTACCATAACCTGCCAACCATCAACGGAGCGGACCAGCCACCCGGCCCTCAGTTCAAAGCGGGTTCGGTTGCCTATAAAACGGGCAACGGTTACACACAATTTGACGTCCATATCGCCCAGGCGTACCCCAGGGAGGCCGGTGTAACCACCTGGCAGCGGACAATTCGGCTCAATCGCGGTAAAAACGTGCAGGTCATTGACGCCATCCGGCTGGAAAAGGCCACCGAACTCACCCAGCATCTGATGACCTGCTACCCAACTGACCTGGGTAAACCCGGCGAGTTGATCGTTCACTATGCGCCGAAAGGCGGCAAGGCCGCCGACTTCCTGATCACCTACAACCCCAAGCAGTTTCAGGCGGCCGTCGAAAAGGTAAAGCTAGACCAGCCAGAAGACCGGGGAATCATCAGCAAGTGGGGCGATACCATCTACCGGATCAACCTCAGGGCCGTTGCCCCTAAAACAACGGACCAGCAGACATTTATCGTCAGCAAAAAAGAATCATAACGCAAAAAGGGCGGTAGACTTCAGCTAGTGCTCTACAGTCTACCGCCCCACGTGCAGTGCCCCAACACATGGTTATTTGATGGCCACGTGTTCGATGAATTGCTTCTGCTCAGGTCCGTATACAAACGTATATTCGCCACTTGGCAGTGAGCTCAGGTCGAACCGGTGCACTTCACCAGCACTACCGAACGACTTGGTGAACACCAGGTCATTCATCCGGTCGTAAATGGCCACACTCAGGGTTTTAACACCGGGCATGACTACTTCGTACTTGTTTTTAGCGTAGGCTACCAGTGATGGCCGAACAACCTCCGTTACATTCTGTGCGTCGACAACTACTTTGTCGTTAAGCACCATAATACCCTGCGACATCCAGAAGTCGTTGTTGGTAGCCGTTACGTAATAGCGGCCGTCGGGCAGGTTAGTCAGGTTGAGCGATGTACCCCGGCTGTCTTTTACCTGCACGGCACCTGTATACAACACGGTTCCGGCCTGGTCGATCACCGCTACATCCAGCGTAGCGCCGGCGGGTGCCTGCAGGCGAATTTTTTTCAAGGCTGATTTAACCACTTTAACTGGAGCCGTAGTGGCTGGAGTCTGAGCCACGGCACTCCCTGCGGTGGTCAGTGTGAATGCTACTGCGAGCATTGCGACGGTAACACGAATCTGTTTCATTGTTGATGTACAGTTGTTTTTGACTGCGACAAAGGTGGGCTACAGGCCGAATCAAATGCAAGACAAAACAGGCTGATTAACAATCATTTAACTAAAGTTCTTGATTCTGTACAAGTCGTTGACTGAATCGTTTTACGAAAAACGAGAATGTGCAATAGATTCCTTATTTCGCTACACGGTTACATTTTTAGCCTAAATCAGAGAAAGTAGGACATAGCGTAGATTCACGTAAAAACAATATTATTTTCGTACAATTTGTATTTTTTCCAGAAACTACCCCACCCGCAAAAGAGGTGGCTAGCGGGTCATTAAATCACCGGCGACCGGGCTGGTCTAGCCTTGTATTCGCCAGAAGCAGGTGATCGATCAGGCGGCTTATGCTCATCACGGCCGTCTGGCTAACGGGCTACACAGTTGGCGGCAGCCCTGTTGCCCAACCTGATTCCTGTTGCTCTATTCGTTCTTGGACTGGGGTCCTGTAAATCCGGGAGGCTATGCTTTTCGTAGGCTATTTATTGCTTCGCCAATCGTTGCTGCGCTAGCCATGTGATCACTATTTATACGCTTTCCTGCCAATTTGCTTTCTTTACGGCGTTATGAGAAAACTTAGTACCTGCCTCTTTATCCCGCTGGCCTGTTTATTTTTTGTGCAGTGCCGTACAGCCCAACTCCGCTTAACACCTACTGGCCACATCGCCACCGAAGGATTCATCTCCTGCTTTGAGCCCGGTCTGGCCGATGGCAAAACCTGGTGCGAAGCCTCGGCGGTACTAGCTCAGGGCGACCGTATTTATCTGGCCAATGATAAGGATATGCCTGCCCCCCGTTCCTCTGTCTTCTACATCAACTGGCCTAAAGGTGACTCGATCCGAAACGGGTTGGATCCATCCAGCCCCGTCTATCTTGATCAGCCGGTTATGCGCATGGCGCATAAATTTGAAGAGTTTGCCCAAAGCCCCAATCGAAAGTGGACGTTCCTGACCACCGCCTTTGATCGGATCAAGCCGGGTTCGGCCGACTTCGACGGTTACAACATGCTGCTGGCCTGGCACCCTGGCCAGGAGGGCGACGTGCGGCTGGCGGGCGCCGGCCGGGGCGAAGCCGCATCGCTTGATCTGCGTAGGCAGGTTCAGCAGGCGCTGGGTGGTTCCCCGTACTTTAAAATCGAAGGGCTCGCCGCCACCAATACACACCTCTGGTTCGGGGTGCGCGAACAGGGCGACCATTACGATAAATTTGATTACCGTATCACGCTGCTGCGGGCAAAATACCACAGCCAGGAAGGCGTCAAAAGTCGCCAGGGGGTGGTCGTCGACAAGCCCGTTCTAATTCGGAACTTCGATGTGAGCGATGTAGACACGACCTTGCCAAAGCCCCTGGCCATTTCGAGCATTGAATATGACGCCAATCGCCGGTGTTTCTGGCTACTGACCTCCTTTGAGCAGGGGGAACGGATCGGCGCGTATCTCTGGGTCATTTCCGAGAAAGCCCTGAAAAACAATGGTACGTTACAACTGGTACGTACCCAGAACGGCAAACCGCTCGCCTTCACGCACAAAGCCGAAGACATGACGTTTATTGACCCAAACACCCTTTTCGTTATCCACGACGACGACCGGGTACGTACCCACATTGGCCCCATCATCCGCCAGCCTAACCAGGCTGCTTACAGTGTGGTGAAACTTACGAATTAAGCGTGGCGAACAGCAGGTGACGAAGAAATTCCAGGAGAGACACGTTGCTGTCGGCCCCGTTAAAATCAGTCAACGCCGGCAGAAATCGCATGAAGAACGATTGATAATGGGCCGTTTCGATAATGGAGCTGGCCTGCGACCGGGCATATGGGTAGTTGGGGCGGTAATCGAGAATCAGTTGAGCAATGCGGGCGGTGAGGTCTTTATACGGCTTGAAAAGTTGCTGCTGGTTATCCTCAGCTACATGCCGGGTCAGGTACGCTTTGCTGGCTTCGCAGATAACAATGTTATGTAACGCCACCAGATCAATATCATCGGGGGTAGCAGGCGTCGACACATCCGCCTGCAGCAACACGCGCAGCACACGTTCCAGCCTTTCGCGGGGATCGAACAGGTTGTTGGTTACAAACAGGACCTGAAAATCAAGCCACTGCCAGTACCAGTCGATCAGGTAGAGCAGCAGGCGGTGCTTGTTTTCAAAATACCGGTAAATGCTGGCTTCTCTCGTGCCTATCCGGTCGGCCAGTTTTTTGAACGTGGTTTCTTCAAACCCGATCTCGTTGATCAGCAAGATACCCTGACGAATAATACGACGGCCTAAGTCAGACTGTTCCGGGTCGCGGAGGAACAGCTTTGCATTCATACGTACCTGGACAGAGTATTCCATGCGTCAATCAGCTCAATAAATTACAAACTCTACTGGATAACAAACTTTTCCAGATCAAAGTTATGTTATCATGAAAGATAGTTTTACTATCAACCTATTAAAGCGGTCTTAAAATTTACTTATGACACAAACTACATCTGATCAACTTCCCCCTTCACCGCTCCAGCGGCTGATCCGGTTGTTAAATACGGAGCGACGGGATATCTGGTATGTTTATCTGTACGCCATCGTGGCAGGATTAATCAGTTTATCACTTCCCCTGGGCATCCAGGCGGTGTTCAACCTGGTATCTGGTGGCATGGTCTTCAGTTCGGTCTATGTATTGATAGGGCTGGTAGTGATTGGCGTGGTCATCAGTGGGCTGATCCTGATCGGGCAGCAGGTAATCGTGGAGGTGCTGCAACAACGCATCTTTGTGAAAGCGGCCTTTGAGTTTACGTACCGCCTGCCCCGAATTAAGCCAGACAGCCTCGAGGGAACGTATCCCCCCGAACTGATGAACCGTTTTTTCGACGTGCTCACTATTCAGAAGGGCTTACCCAAGCTGCTGATCGACCTGACAGCGGCCGTTGTCCAGATCCTGTTCGGCATTATTCTGCTTTCTTTCTACCACCCCGTTTTTATCGCCTTTGGGTTGGTTACGCTACTGGTCGTTCTGGGGCTGATCGGGTTATTTGGCCGTAGTGCGCTGAAAACCAGCCTGAGTGAATCGAAATTCAAGTATAAGCTGGTCGCGTGGCTGGAAGATATGGCCAGCCGGTTGCCGGCGCTTCGGCAGCAGAACCAGACCCCCGACCTGATGAGGCATACAGACGATTATGTGGCGCAATACATTGCTTACCGAAACGCGCACTTTCAGGTATTGAAGCGGTTCTTCTACAGCGCGGTGGCGTTCAAGACGGTCATTACTGGTGGGCTGCTGATTTTGGGGACCACCCTGGTAGTCGGTCGCGAAATGACGCTGGGCCAGTTTGTGGCCGCTGAGTTGGTCATTGTGCTCATTACCAGCTCGGTTGATAAACTCATTATGAATATTGATGTCGTGTATGATTTGATGACCGCCGCCGAGAAAATTGGGCAGGTAACTGATTTGCCACTGACCAGTAAACAAGTATCGATGCACAATGAAGAATAAGCGCTAGCTGTGCTAGCCAACAGGCGAATCCATCGGCTAATTGATCATTGCTAATTGAAAATACCTATGCTGAATCTGTCAAATAGTCGTGTCAACGACGATATCATTGACCATTTTCCCCTGCAAACCCTTCGTAAGCTCCCTGATCTTCATGCAGGCCGGTCGCTGGGGCGGTGGATGCTGTTCATGCTGTTCATCCTCTTCGCTACGCTCTTTCTGCCCTGGCGGCAGAACATAACCGGCGAAGGGCACGTAACGGCGCTTACGCCACAAGATCGTCCACAAACGGTGCAGAACGCCATCGCTGGTCGAATTGAGCAGTGGAACGTTAGAGATGGGCAGCGGGTGAAGAAAGGCGACACCCTCCTGCTGATCTCGGAGATTAAAGACGACTATTTTGACCCCAACCTGCCCGAGCGGCTGCGCGAACAACTGGGAGCCAAACAAAATAGTCTGGCGGCGACCGAATCGAAAATCCAGGCGCTCGACGGGCAGATAACGGCCCTCTCGGCCGGGCTCACGGCCAAACTGCAATCGGCCCGGAATAAAGTAAAACAGAACCGCTTTAAAGTGACCAGCGACAGTACCGACCTGATTGCCCAACGGACCAACTACCGGATCGCTGCCGACCGGCTGGCGCGTTCGGAACAGATGCATAAAGATGGACTGATTTCGCTGACCGACCTGGAAAGTCGCCGCCTTAAGTTGCAGGAAGATTACGCCAAAGTAGTTTCGCAGGAAGCCAAACTAAATGTATCCCGCCAGGAGCTGACCAATTCGGTGATCGACTTAAATACGATTCAGGCTGATTATCAGGAGAAAGTGGCCAAGGCCCAGTCAGATAAAAGCTCGGCGGTTTCGTACAAGGCCGATGCAGCCGGCGAAGTGTCGAAGATTACCAACAAGATCAGCAGTGTTCAGGTACGTCGGGGATTATATGTCATTCGTGCCCCACAGGATGGCTACGTGGTGCAATCGTTCAAGGCAGGTATTGGCGAGACGATCAAGGAGGGTGAATCCATTGTGACCCTCCAGCCCGAAAGCCCGGATATTGCCGTTGAGCTCTTCGTGCGCCCCAACGATGTGCCCCTTATTCAGCGTGGCCGCACGGTTCGGCTCGAGTTCGATGGCTGGCCTGCGGTTCAGTTTTCGGGCTGGCCTACTGTGGCCGTAGGTACGTTCGGGGGCGAAGTGGCCGTGATCGATGCGGTGGCCAGCAGCACCGGAAAATACAGGCTGCTGGTTCGGCCAACGCAGACGGGCAAAGACCCTAAATGGCCAGACCAGCTCCGCGTCGGATCGGGCGTGTACGGCTGGGTCATGCTCGACGATGTGCCCATTTGGTACGAAATCTGGCGGCAGCTGAACGGCTTCCCGCCAAGCCTGAAAGCAGAACCGAGAGAAGAAAAAGGAGGAGCCAAGAAATGACACAGCCAGTAACAGTTACCCGGCAACGGTCAGGTACGTTGCCGGAACGGATCAGGGGCGCCTGGACAAGGCAACGTACCTGGGTTAAGCTACGTGGGGCCGTTGGAGGCTGGTTGGTGGCCCTGGCCTTAACGGGGACGCCCCCCTTGTTTGCGCAACGGACAGGCCAGCAGGTGGATACGGTGGTGTTCACGGCCGCCGAATTTTTCGGGGCGGTGGTGCAGTTTCACCCCATCGTAAAACAGGCGGCCCTGCTGCCCGAAGAAGCCCGGACCGAAATCATGCAGGCGCGGGGAGCGTTCGATCCGAAGATAACGTCATACTTCGACCGGAAAGAATTCGGCTCTGACCTGTACTACAACCGCTGGCAAACGGGCCTGTCGGTACCGATCATGCCAACAGGTATGGATGTAAAGATCGGGTACGACCGCGCCATTGGCGAGCGCGTAAACCCCGAAGTTAAAACCCCGCCAACCGGGCTGGTCCTGGTTGGCGTCAGCCTGCCGATTGGCCAGACGATCCTGATCGACGGGCGCCGAACCACCCTCCGACAGGCGCAGCTGGGCGTCAATCTGGCTGAAGCAGATCGCCGGAAACAGGTAAACAAAACCCTGTACGACGCGGCCAAAGCCTACTGGGAATGGTATCTGGCGTATCGTTCGTACCAGCTCATCAACGAAGGTTTTCAACTGGCCGATGTGCGGTTTGCCGCCACCCGGCAGCGTGCCCTGATCGGCGAAGTCGCCACCATCGACACCACCGAAGCCCTCATTACGGTGCAGGATCGGCTGGTGCAGCGGCAACAGGCAACGGTTGATTTGCAAAATGCCCGGCTACGCCTGGCGGTCTTTCTCTGGGCCGCCAATAATCAGCCGGTTGATCTGCCCGAGAAGGTGGTGCCGCAAGCCTCGGTGGGCGATGTGATTAACGATGCCCTAGTTCAACAGTTGCTCAGCCAGGCTACGCAACAGCATCCTGAACTGGTAAAACTTGATGCTAAAACCGGGCAAAATCAGTTGGAGGAGCGTTATCGCCGGGCTTTACTTCAGCCACAGATAAGCCTTAGTGCCAATCTGCTCAGCCAGACTCCCAATCTGGCGCAGGGCTACGACTGGTCGAGTTATTACGCATTCGGGCTGGCAAACCACAAGATCGGCCTTGATCTGGTGATGCCGCTGTTTTTGCGAAAAGAGCGCGGTAAACTTCGGCAGGTACAGGTGAAAGGCCAGCAACTGACGCTGGAACGGCAGCAGGTAGTACGAGACATCCAGAACGATGTGCTGTCGGCCAGAAACGAAATCCTGACGCTTAACCAGCAACTAGGCGTGCAACAGCAGGCCGTAGCGAATCAGCGTCGGCTGGTACAGGCTGAACAGCAGCGGTTTACCCTCGGCGAAAGTTCTCTGTTTCTGGTAAACTCCCGCGAAAGTAAGCTCATCGATTTAGGGGTTAAACTGGAAGAACTTCGCACCAAATATCAGAAAGCCATTGCCACCCTCTGGTATGTCGCCGGCAGCGCGCAAGGGATATAAGTGACTGGCGAAAGGCGAAAGAGTGGCTGACGCGATAGTACTCTTGCGTCCCCGCTCTTTCGCCAGTCACCCTAAAGTACTACTTCTTCGGTGGGGTCGATGCGTATCCAGAGCAGGCAACTCAACAACAGCAGGCCCGAGATCATAAACAGCGGATCATTGAAATCGCCGGTGGCTTTCACGATATAGCCGAACAGAACGCCCAGAAACACGGCCCCCATCTGCCCGAACGTGTTCATGGCCCCGGACACTACCCCCGACTGACTGCGGCCTACATCATTACACACGGCGAAGGAAACCGGCAGCGTCAGGTCTTTGAAGCCCATGCCCATCGCCAGCAAAATGGCCGCTGTCTGGTTGTCGGCTGTGCTGGCCGACAGGAAGATGCTGATGCTCGACAGCCCCATGCCCACGATGCCTACCGTGCGGCGGCCTGCTTTCAGGCCGTAGCGTTTGGCCAGCCAGTCACTGGCAAAACCGCCGGTGAAGCAGCCAATGGCCCCCAGTATAAAGGGCAGCGTGGCAAACAACTGCATCTGCGTTTTGTCGAAATGACGCCCTTCTTTCAGGTACGTTGGTAGCCAGCCTGTGAAGAAATAGGCGCCGTACATGTAGAAATGGAACATCAGCATGATGGCCCACATGTTGGTACTGCGGAAAATGGCCCGCCACGGAATATGGTGTGCCTTCACCTTGAACCAGCGATTTTCTTCGATATAGGCGCGCTCGTCGGCAGGTACGTTGGGTCGTTCATGCGGAAAATCGCGGAACCAGATGTACCAGCAAACGGCCCAGATGATCCCCAGCAGACCCATTGCCCAGAAGGCAGCCCGCCAGCCATAGTTCGTGGCAATAGGAATCACGATCCAGGGAGCCAGTACACCCCCGACCCGGCCCGCCGCCCAGATAAATGCCTGCGCCCGCCCGGTTTCCTGGCGCGGAAACCAGCGCGACACCACAATGGACGCGTTTGGGTAAGCACCGGCCTCGCCAGCGCCAAAGAGAAAACGAACTATGACCAGGTAAAGCCAGCTGGTTGCCGTGCCGGTCAGCATGGTAAACGCCGACCACCAGCCTACTACCCGTGTCAGCACCCGGCGTGGCCCAAGGCGATCGCCCATGGCCCCCGTCGGCATTTCGAAGGTGGCATAGGCCAGGGCAAAGGCGCTAAGCACCCAGCCCCAGGCATCATTCTCGATATGCAGGTCCCGCTTCATCTCAGCCGCCACCAGCGAAATTCCCGTTCGGTCGATGTAGGTAATAATGGAGAGTACGGACAAAAAAGAAAGGACGCGGGCGCGGTAGTTCATGACAAGCAGGGAGCAGGAATATCCGGCTAAGATGGCAAAATAACGGGTACCAACAAGCGGCCGGGCGTACGAATGAATCAGTTCCGTGCCGTTCACTCAACGCGTTGCGCCCATCAGTCTATCTGTACCCAACTTGCTTGTCCAAATCACTATAAACCAACGGACATTGACCCGACCACTGCTTATGAAAAAAATTGGAATCAGCTTGTTTGGTGGGTTTGTTGGGTACGTTCTTGTGGCCGTCTTCGGCTTCTTCCTGCTCATCCGCTTATCGTCAGATACCCACGACCGCGAGGTTGAAGCGGCTATCACCCGTTTACTGACCCTGGGGCCTATTGGGGCCATACAGGGTATCTTTATGGGTTACCAATGGGCTAAACGTTCTGCCTGATCCACCATGCCCCTACGCGTTATCCACTACTCCGTTCAGCTACTCGTGCTGAGTCTGCTCGCTAGCCCGATGCTGGCCCAGCAGACGTCGCTTCAACAGGCACTCAATGAGTACGTGACCTTTCTGAATCAGGCTGTCGATGTGACAACAGGTCGTTTTCAGATGCTGCAATCGTATCAGGCCGACGTGGATCGATACCGGAAACGAGCCATGGGGCTTCGTCTGGCTTCATCAGGACCACTGGAAACCTATTACTACCAGAAGGCATTGGCCACAAACGGGCTATCGCCAACAGACAGGCAACAACTGGCCACTGGCATACAGGGAATATGGCAACTGCTGACTGCAATTGACCAAACGGGTAAGTCGCTGGAAAGCTAAGAAAGTGAAACCCGTGCTGGCGACCTCATCGGGACGACATCCGTACGAGTCGTTCTATTATTTCTATAACAATGAACTGGTGTATGAGTACAACAAACTCACCGAACTGGCGAAAGACAATCTCCTGCTTGCCGTTAACCAGCCCGACGTTTTTCTGCTGCGCCGGCCGGGGGCGGCAACAGTACGTTCATTACCAGCCCGCGTGCCGATTTCCACTGCTTCGGAGCCCGTTGTAGCCGCAAAGCCTGCTGGCAACGTACCTGAACAAACAGCCATTGTTAAACCGGCAGGCAACGTACCTGAGCGAACGGCCATTCGGCACGACACGGTCGTTGTTGAACGAACCCAGGTCATTGAGCGAACCCGAACTGATACCGTTTACATAGATCGCGGCCTTCAGCGCGACGTGCCGAATTCGCTGGCAGGTTTCGCACCTAACAACATGGTGCTGTTGCTCGATGTATCGGGGTCAATGGACTCACCAGTGAAGCTGCCGCTGCTGAAACGGTCGATCAAGTCACTGTTGATGTTGCTTCGCCCCGAAGATCAGCTTTCTGTTGTGGTTTATTCGGGAAAAGCAAAAGTGGCGTTGACACCGACCTCAGGGGCTAATACCGCCGAGATTAGCCGCGTCATTGATGCGTTGCAATCGTCGGGCGATACGGACGGGAACGGTGGGATCCGGCTGGCGTACAAGGTGGCGAACAAGAATTACATCCGGGCAGGTAACAACCGAATTATTCTGGCGACTGATGGTGAATTTCCGGTCAGTGACGACGCCTTTCAGCTTATTGCCGACTACGCCAAACAGGATATCTACCTGACCGTGTTCACGTTTGGGCGAAATAAGCTCACCGGTCAGAACCTGATGAAACTTAGCCAACTAGGCAGAGGCACTTTCATCCACGTAACGCCCGAAAACGCTACCCTACAACTCATTCAGGAAGCCCAGGCGAAGAAAGCGCTGAGCAAGTGAGTTTTTTGGCTTCGCACTGTAGGTTGCTTCGCGTGCGTATGGCTTCGGGCTGTAGGTTGCTGACGCATAGCCCTTCGACTAGGCGTCAGCAACCTACAGCCCGAAGCCAAAACCTCACAACGCACAGGACGAACTTTAAAACTTCCAAAAAATGTCACTACCCCTCATTGCCATTCAAAAATCAATATCTACTATTGCAGTGTATTACATCACTAATACACTTCAATCATGGTAAATTTAACGAACCTGACCTTTCAATACGGACGAAAACCGCCGGTATTACAGGATCTGAGCTTACATCTTGAGCCGGGACGTATTTACGGGCTGTTAGGCTCGAACGGGGCGGGAAAATCGAGCCTGATGCGGCTAATAGCGGGGCTCCTCTACCCCACCAATGGCCAAATTCGGGTAAACAAGCACGAGCCCCGCCGCCGTGAACCCGCTTTTCTGGAAGACATTTTCTTCCTTCCTGAGGAAATTGATACGCCTACTATGACCCTCGCCAGGTACGTTGATACAGTGAGTGTGTTTTATCCAAAGTTCAACGCAAGCCAGTTTCAGCAGCACTTACAGGCGTTTCACCTACCAGCCAGTATTGATAAACTCGCCGACCTGTCGCTGGGGCAACGGAAAAAGGTGTTTATCAGCTTCGGATTAGCCACTAACACCAGCGTGCTCCTCATGGACGAGCCAACCAACGGCCTGGATATTCCGTCGAAAAGCCAGTTCCGCAAAGTTGTCTCAGCCGCCCTGACCGACGATCGGCTAATCCTGATCTCGACGCACCAGGTACGGGATCTTGATTCGCTGATTGACTCGGTGGTTGTCCTGAACGACCACGAGCTATTGCTCAACGCTCCCCTTGAGCGGGTAAGCCAGCGTCTTCGTTTCGAACTGCTCGGCCGCGACGTACCTGCCGACGCGCTTTACACTGAACCCAGCCTGCGCGGGAATGCCGTGGTACTCGAAAACACTGACCCTGCCGATGACACACCTATTGACCTGGAACGGCTGTTCAACGCGGCCATCAGCAATCCGCAACGTATGAAGTCTCTTTTTTCTGCTCCCAAGCCATGAACCAGACCTTTTCATTCACCCGTTTCGCCCGTTTGAACCGCTGGTTCTGGGCTGTTAAAGGCCGAACGTACCTGATTGCCGCCCTGGCACTGATCCCTATCATTATCCTGATTCCATCGCAGGTGTTGTCAGACGATCATATTTTCCGACTAGGCGTGCAGCGAAACAACATCGTTTACTTTAATTTCTTATCGTTGCTCGTCACATTCAGTATAGGTAGCGACGTATTTAATGCCTTGTTCCGGCAGGAATCAGCCATCGCTTACCTGATGCTTCCAGCCTCACGAACAGAGAAGTTTTGGCTGGGCACGCTGTACTGTATTGTTGCCCTGTTGTTAGTGAGCAGTGCGTATTTCGGGTATGAAGCGTTTGTCTTTGACATAGCCAATAGCCGTCTTCCTGCTACCGAAACCGATAGGTACGTATCATCGCTGATTTACAATTCCTCGCCGATCAGTGGCGACAAAGACTTACTGCTACTTATCCCCTACTTTCTCTTCACCAGCCTCGCTATCTCGCTGATTGGCTCGTTCTTCTTCCGGCGTGGCGTGTTTATCAGAAACGTCGGGGCGGTATTGATTCTCACGATTGGTCTACTGTTTTTGTACCATTGGATCGTCGGTATCCAATCGACTGGGCAAGGGGTGGGCACGGCGCTTCCTTTTTATCAAATAGCAGTTCACACCTCGAAAAGCAGTTACGAGTTATTAGGGCCACCCAACTGGTTGAAGTATGGGGCTTACGCCGGTACGTTGCTCATGCTATGGGTCATTGCCCGAGTCCGGTTCACTGAAATAGAACGGTAACCACATGGAGTTCAACAATAAACAACCTATTTATCTGCAGATCGCCGACTATGTCTGCGAGCAGATTCTTCAGCAGGCCTGGCCACCCGGCGAACGCATTCCATCGGTGCGCGACCTCGGCTCGTCGCTGGAAGTAAACCCAAATACGGCCATGCGAGCCTTTGATTTCCTGCAACAGCAGGGCATTCTGTTCAACAAACGCGGCATGGGTTACTACGCTGCCGACGACGCTCCGGAGCGGGTCAAGGCCATGCGCCGCACCCGTTTCCTCGACGTGGAACTGCCCGAACTGTTTCGCACAATGACCTTACTGGGCATTAGCATCTCCGAAATTGAATCCCGTTTCAACGCGTTTCAACTCGCCTCCGCTTCATGAAGACAAGTATTAAACTCCTGTTAGGCCTGGGGCTAGCGTTGCTTATCGCTATGTTTGGCGCGGCTGTTTCCATCCAGCATCAATATGATTCGATCGATAAATCTGATAAGTATTCGCGCTGGCAGAAGAAGCCGTTGCTCCCTTTTCATGCCGTAAGTATTAGCGGCCCTTCGGCGGCGGTTGTCCTGATCGAACCTGGCAATACGACCCGGCTTTTAGTCGATTCGCTGGGGCTGTGGCGGAAGCCGATGTACACTTATAAGGTCGACAGAGACACGTTGTTTCTTCACCTCAGCCCAATGGAAGGCTGGACGTTCAACGATTATGTTACCAATGGAGATTGGAATGATCCACAGCTGGTTGTCCAGCTACCGAAGTTGGTTGCTGTTTCGACAACCAATTCGCTTTGCCAGATTGCGGGTTTTAAAGGTGATGTGTTAGCGTTGCAACAAACTATCAAAGGAAATATGCTGGTGAAACAGTTGACCTACAACCAGCTTCATGCAGCACTTTCAGGTCGGAACCGATTGCTTGTCTATGGCGTCAAAAACAAGATTGGGAAAGCGATTATTTCTGTACGCGACAGCTCACAGTTTTCACATGATGCCGATTTTTTACAAGGGCTGACCCTCACCGCTGATCCTACGGCTAAGCTACGTTTGACAGGCAAGGCGCTACAGCAAGTGAAGGAGTAATGCCGAGGCTCCAGCTTCGGCATTACAATCAATAAAAAAGGGCTTCTCACACTGAGAAGCCCTTTTTTATTGAAAAATTCACCAACTACGGTTTCAGCACAACCTTTACACAATCTTCTTTTTTCTCGCGGAAGATCTCGTAGCCGTGGGGGGCTTCAGACAGCGGCAGTCGGTGCGTAATGATATCGTCGAGCCTTACTTTTCCCTCCACAACGTACGACAACAGTTTGTCGATGTGCTTCTGCGCCGGTGCCTGACCACCTTTGATCGTAATGCCTTTGTCGAACAACTGGTGTAGCGGGAAATTGTCGAACGGTGAGCTGTATACGCCCAGGATCGTGACTACACCACCGCGGCGAACGGCACTCATACAGGCGAGCAGTACCTTATCAGATCCCTTTTCGAGGTTGATCACCGCCTTGGCACGATCGAGCAGGCTGCGGTCAGGTTCAAAGCCGACGCACTCGACACACACATCGGCTCCCCGACCGTTGGTCATGGCCCGGATCTGCTCTACCACGCTCTCGGCGTCTTCCCAGAGAATGGTTTCCACATTGGCCGTGGTTTTAGCCTTGTCGAGGCGGTATTGCAGCGTGTCGACGATGACCACCCGCGCTGCCCCGCGCAGCCAGGCCGATTTTGCGGCCATGATCCCCACCGGACCCGAACCGAAAATGGCGATGGTTTCGCCGCCTTTCACATCGGCCCAATCGATGCCAGAGTAGCCCGTCGGGAAAATATCGGTCAGGAAAAGTGCCTGCTCGTCGGTGAGCGAATCGGGAATGACACGGGGGCCGAAGTCGGCGTAAGGGACCCGCACATATTCGGCCTGTCCGCCGTTGTAGCCGCCATACAGATCCGTGTAGCCGAACAGCGCGCCTCCTTTCTGAGTCAGCAAGCCACCTTCGGGGCCGTAATGTTCCGGGTTTGAGTTTTCGCAGTGGCCGGGTAGTTCATGGTTACAGAAGTAGCAGGTGCCACAGGCTACCGGAAACGGCACCACCACACGGTCGCCAACTTTCAGCTTGCCGCCCACGCCCTTCCCCACTTCTTCCACGATGCCCATAAACTCATGACCGAGCACCATGGGCCGGGGCTGTGGAATACTGCCGTTATAGATGTGGAGGTCCGAGCCGCAAATGGCCGTGCTGGTTACGCGGATAATGGCATCGCGCTCGTGTTCAATGATCGGGTCGGGCACTGTGTCGACACGAACGTCTTTCATGCCGTGAATCTGTAAGGCTTTCATACGAAGGAGGTATTGGTTTTGGTATTCGTTTGCTGACTGAACATCCCTACATTCTAGTTGTTCGATTGTTTAACACGAATAATAAAGTATCCTATTTTACGCCCGCCAGCCCGAAAACAACGGCTGAGCCATGCCACACTTTTTTTTAGCAGGCTGTCCGATTCCTGGCTACCTATTCGTCTTAGTGTCGAAATCAGGTAATTTTCACCCAATCAAACCAGGTACTATGGAAAAGTTCATGCTCATCTTTCACTCGCCTAATTCACAAGCGCTTGCCTATCAGCAACCATCACCGGAAGAGATGCAGGCCGACATTCAGAAATGGAATCAATGGATTGGCGGTATTGCGGCGCAGGGCAGGCTGATTGGTTCCGAAGCCTTGATGCCGTTCGGCAAAGTCATGACCAACGGTGGTCAGGTAGTGACAGATGGCCCGTTCACGGAAGGGAAGGAGATTATTGGCGGCTACTCCTTGGTAACAGCCGCCAGCATCGACGAAGCCGTAGAACTGGGGCAGGGATGCCCTATGTTCGATACGGAAGGCGGTTCCGTAGAAGTTCGGCCCGTTGTTAACTTTGGGTAGTTTACAACCAGTTCATGCCAGCACCGAACGAATCCGGCCAGTTAGTAGACCATCTGTTTCGTCACGAAGCAGGGCGGATGACGTCGGTGCTGGCCTATCGGCTAGGTGTCGCCCACCTCGATCTGGCCGAGGATATTGTGCACGACGCCATGATGCAGGCCCTGCAAAGCTGGCCGCTTCAGGGTATCCCCGACAACCCGCGTGCCTGGCTGTATCGGGTAGCTAACAACCGGGCGCTGGATGTGCTTCGTCGCGAAAACCGGTTTCAACAGATCCGTACAGCCGCTGACTACCTACACCAGCAGGACACCAACGACGATATGGCACACCCCCTGTTTTTCGATGAGGCCATTACCGATAGTCAGCTTCGAATGCTGTTTGCCATCTGCCACCCGGCCATCGCGCCAGAATCGCAGACGGCAATGTGTCTCAAGATCCTGTGCGGGCTCAGCGTCCGCGAGATCGCAAATGCCTTCCTGACCAGCGACGACACCATTGCCAAACGGATTTATCGGGCAAAAGAGAAAATCAAACAGGATGGTATTCAGCTCGATGTACCCACCGGAACGTACCTGGCCCCCCGGTTGGCATCCGTGCTTAAAACGATCTATCTGCTGTTTAATGAAGGGTATAATTCGTCGCATCCCGGCACGCTGATCAGGCGGGATTTATGCGAAGAAGCGATGCGGCTGGCCCTCTTGCTGACCGAAACACCCTATACACACGCGCCGACGGTTGACGCGCTGCTGGCGTTGATGTGTTTTCAGGTAGCCCGTTTCGAGGCCCGGACTGACGAGCAGGGGGCTATTGTGCTGCTAGCCGATCAGGATCGAAGCCGATGGAATCACCACCTTATTCGCAAAGGACATACGTACCTGCACCGATCGGCAGAAGGGAACGAGCTGACCGAATACCACCTCGAAGCAGGCATTGCCATGCTTCACAGCAGCGCACCGACCTACGCGGCCACCAACTGGCCAACCATTCTACACTATTACGACCTGCTACTCGCTTATAAACCGTCGCCCGTCGTTGCGTTGCACCGGGCCGTCGCACTCGCCGAAGTAACTGGCCCGCTGGCCGCTATAGCGGCCCTGATAACTATAAATGGGCTGGCAGGTAATCACCTCTACCACGCAGTGCTGGGCGATTTATACGAACGCACCGATCAGCCGGGCCGGGCCCGGCAGCACTATCAACAAGCGCTCCAGCTGACCCAATCAACGGCGGAGAAGAAGCTATTAGCGCAAAAGATAGACCGGCTTTAACAGCTTGGCTATTGCCGAAGCAGCGGCTGTCTATCACCTTTGCGGTATACTGCCGAATCGATGTACCTCAGCCGAACGACCCTGCTTTTCTCACTCCTCTTCTGCCTGATCCGGTTGGCAGCAATGGCACAATCAAGCCAGAAAAGTAAGCCCGCTGCTCGTTACAAGTACCTGCTCTACGTACCCAAAACATACACCAGCCGCAACGCCTATCCGCTGATCATTTACCTGCATGGTGGCTCGCAACGGGGCACCGACCTAAATAAACTAAAAGAGTATGGCCCGCCGCACGCTCTGGAACAGGGGTTGACCGTCGACGCGATCGTCGCTTCACCCCAATGCCCCGACGGCAAGTTCTGGTCGACCGACAACTGGTTCGACTCGCTCTACACCGAACTGACCACCCAGTATCGGATTGACCCAAAACGGGTGTACCTGACGGGCGTCAGCATGGGGGGCTATGGCACCTGGCAAACGGCGGTGGCCTACCCCAACACGTTTGCCGCCATTGCGCCGCTCTGCGGTGGCTGCGACGACTCGACCCAGGTTTGCCAGATCAGGCACGTACCTGTCTGGGCCTTTCACGGTACTGCCGACGATCTTGTTCCCTTCGACGAAACTGCCCGACTCGTCCGGCGACTGAAGGCCTGCGCGGGCAATGTCCGGTTTGCCGAGCTTGCCGGAAAAGGGCACGATATTCTGTACCTCTACGATAACAAAAAACTGTACAACTGGCTACTCAAACAGCATAAGTAGCTGACCTAAAGGCATTACGACTGGGGCGGATTGCGTTTTGCCCAGTTATAACCAGCAATGGCTACGGCAATCAGTACAACACCATAGATAAACTTATACCGATACATCGGCGCCAGGGGGTTAGCACTGCCCAGAATATGCACGAACTGAAGCACGCCCAGCGCGGCAAGACATCCAATTATCAGCTTGTTTCCAGTCGTCATAACGCTTCAATAGATCGTGGCCATACTAGGCTGTTACGCGCCGATTGAGGGGCTACCATCCACTCAACCAATAGACAGTACTTGCTTGTCTCCAATCGCTGTTATCGTTCTAAACGGATTCCGTTTACTTCTCGTCGAATGGATTGGCTGGCGTTGCTACTCCGTTTTCTGGTTGCTACCCAGCTTATGGGGAGGCGTTCTGTTTTTAAGGAGCAGCGCCCATAGCACGCCTGGCCAATATAGTTAGTCCAGATTCTTGGATGGAATAGTAAAGGCCGACACTCCAGCAATCAATAATGGGACTGAAAACAGGCAGAACAGCAGCGCAAAGCTCAGGCCGGCGTCAGACAGAACCCCGAAAAGGGCAGGCCCCAGAATAGCCCCGAAACGGCCGATGCCCATGGCCAGGCCAACACCGGTGGTGCGTATAGCCGCCGGATAAACGCGGGCGGCGGTTGGGTAGTACCCATTGAACCCTCCCTGCACAAAAACGCCGATCAGGAAGGTCATGACAAACATCAACAGGTACGTCATCGGCAGATTGGCGTAGAGCACCATCACACTGAAGGCAATGACCATAAACGACAGAATTAATCGGCGGAGGCCCACACGCGCAGCCACGACCCCGAAAAGAAGGCTGCCCAAAAACGCGCCGACATTGAGTGCCGTACCTACATAGGTTGCCAGTTGGAAGGGCATCCCGGCATCCTTAGCCAATGCTGGTACCCAGCTCATCAGCGTATAGAGGGTGATGAAGCCAAAGAAAACGCCTACCCACAGCCGAAGCGTAGACGCCCGGTATTCAGGGGTAAACAACACCTTCAGGGGCACAATAGCCCTGGAATCATTCACAGGGGGCAAAAAATCGAGTGTAGGCTGGCTCATGCGGATCAAAAGCCGATTGATCTGCCGGTGCGCATGTCTGGGTTGACGCCCGGCCAGAAAAGCGAGCGATTCGGGCATGAATAGTACGATACACACCAGCATAAGCGCCGACACGACCCCTGCCGCCAGGAAAGCCGACCGCCAGCCAAACAGCGGAATGGCCCAGGCCGTGAAAAAACCTGCCAGAATTGCTCCGATTGGCCAGCCCGCCTGCACCAGCCCGACGTTGACATCGCGCCGTTTATGGTTGGAAAACTCCGCCGCCACAGCCGCCAGATTGGGTAGTATACCGCCAATACCCAGGCCCGTCACGAACCGCATCAGCAGCAATTGAGCATACGACCCAATAACAGACGACAGCAACATACCGCTGGTAATCAGAGCGAGTGAGTAAATAAAGAGCGACCGCCGCCCGATCTTATCGCCAAATGGAGCCAGGAAAAAGCAGCCGACCGTCATGCCTGCCAACCCTACGCTGAACACGTATCCCAATTCACTTTTCGAGAGCCCCCATTCACGAACAATTTCGGAACCTGTAAACGAGACAACAAGCACATCGATCCCGTCATTCATGTTCAGAATGAAGCAGATAGCGACCATCAGCACCTGAAACGGGCTCATCGGGCTATCGTCAATCAGTTGTTTAAGGTCAGCCTGGACGGTTTCGGCGGTAGCGACCTGGTTTACTACAGGCATACGGATAGATTCAGTAATACGGTAGGTAAGGCTATTGAACTAGATCGTGATCAGAATTTTGGTCGCTTCACCCAGCGCGGCTGTTTCCAGCGCCTGCTGTAAATCATTGAGCGTAACCTGACTGGAAATAATAAAACCCGGCCGAACTACTCCTGAGCTGATCAATTGAATGGTTCGCCGGAAGTCGGCGGGGTGGTCATAAACGATCGAAGGCACCAGGTGAATTCCTTCGCGGGCAATTTTTAGAGGCGTGAACGCCGCAGCATCCCCCGACAGCCCAACCAGGACTACCTCTGACCCACGCGGAGCCGCCGCCATGGCCAATGATGCAGTAGCAGCCACCCCGGCACACTCAAATACAGCGCAGACCTCATTGGCTAGCCACGCTTCGGCCAGGGCCTTATGCGGCTCGTCGGGGGTACCAGCCGACACGAATGCCACCGCGCCCATCGACTCGGCCAGCCGACGTTTAGTGGCGCTGAGCTCAGTAACGACCACCCGGTACCCCAACGCTAACCCAAGGTGCGTCAACAACAGGCCGATAGCCCCCAGACCAATCACGGCGATCGTGTCGCCCGGTTTGGCACTTGAGGCCAGCAGCGCATGAACAGCAACAGCCATTGGCTCAATAGTCACGGCATCCGCATCGGTGATGGTGTCAGGTACGTGCCAGCAAAAATCGGCCGGCAAGACAATATACTCGGCAAAACAACCCGCTTCATTCACGCCGATGACCCGCTTGTTCACACAGATCGTACCCCGGCCAGACCAGCAATACCGGCATTGACGACAGGGAATGTTGGGCTCTATGACAACCCGTTCGCCCACAGACCGTCCTGTTACACCCGCCCCCAGTTGATCAATATGCCCCAACCCCTCGTGGCCGATGATGGTCGGTTTCGGCAGTAGCCGGTGGCCCAGAAACAGATGCACATCTGACCCGCATATGCCAACCGTTTTGAGCTTTATCCGCACCTCGCCGGGACCTGGTTCGGGTACAGACACGTTGTGGAACTGAATCTGATTAGGGGTTTGTAAGAATGCCGCTTTCATGGCCGATTGTGCTATTTCCACCTGTTTGAGCTGGCAATATACCGACTTGCCACTCGGAATGAGCGCTCGTTCATCCCTCCTTTCGCCCGGTTTACCCCGCCAAACGGCTCATTGACGCCCCATTTTCAGCGCGACGGCCGGCAAATGGCTAGGTTTACCGGCATAACCAACCGGCTACTCCATGAGCATTTCCTATCTAGTCCTCTCGTTATTTATCCTGAACCTGGGCACTGCTTTTGGCGCCGGGCTCTACGAAACCCAACTCGTTCTCCCGCACTGGTTCCCAAAAGCTGCCGCGTCTGGTTATCGGGTCGATCCGGAGGCGATGCATCGGCTAGATTCTGGCCGGAAATTCTGGGCCTTCGTTACCACGGTGCCCCTCACTCTTTTAACATTGGCTAATGTATACATGGCGTTGCAGACCACTCATCCCGGGACCACCTGGTGGCTGGCCGCGACACTGATTACACTCGTGGAACGGCTGTCGACCTTCGCTTTTTTTATCCCGACGATCATCCGCTTACAGCGAACCGATCAGGTAACACCAGCTCAGACAAACCGTATGGTCAGCGCCTGGCTTGGGATCAATTACATCCGCAACGGCCTAACGCTTCTTGCTTTCTTACTGGCGCTCAAGGCCTTTTCACTGGTTGCCTAAGCAAGCTACGCCACCGTCGTAACGACTGATCAGTAAGAGGTCCAGCGTTGCTCCTTAATGTTTCTTATATCAGAGTGCTCAGTTTGCCAAGCTGGGCAGTAAACAACCTGATTAACAGCCAGCTATCGGTAAAATCCTTTCATACAGACGTATGCACCCAACAACCGGTAAGCCGTTCAGGCAACCACGAATTGAAACGATCATGGCGAAAACGCTGGCAGGCACGCGACTAACGATGTCTCTGGTGGCTAATAAAACGGGTGAGCTTTGGCGTGCGTTCATGCCACTTCGGCATCTGATCACCAATCGGCTGACAACGGATCTGGTCTCGCTGCAAACGTATCCCCAGCACTATTTCGAGGCTTTCAATCCAGCTATCGAGTTCGAGAAATGGGCGTTGGCGGAGGTAGCCGATACTGCCAATCTACCCAGCGGACTGCTCCCTTTTACGTTGCCAGGCGGGTTGTACGCCGTTTTTCTACATCAGGGAGCCAGCACTGATACCCGCACCATCCAGTACATTTTCACGACCTGGTTGCCAGCCTCCGGCTACGAACTGGATGACCGCCCCCATTTTGAGGTGCTGGGTGCCCACTACAGGAACGACCATCCAGACTCAGAAGAAGAGCTATGGATACCCATCCGGCCGAGAGCCTGAAACCAGTTGATTTTTCCATTTACTACGTACCTGGCCTTCCCGGTTACCGTAGACGTAGTGCCACCGGCCCAGGCCCCTTCATCGCCGATTTGCCTGGCTCCTGCTTTATCCCTTGACATATGGGTTCTGAATGATGCCCAGCGTGTTGCCAAACGGATCGGTTACCGTTGCCACGATAATCCCATCACCTACATCCTGCGGTTCCTGTTGCGCGGTGGCTCCCAGATCCAGTAGTTGCTGCCAAGTGGCGGCCAGATCCGTTACGCCCCAATACGTAACAGGCGTTCCCGACGCAGGTGCTGTGTCAGGGTCTAAGCCCAGCTCGTAACCACCTACATTGAAGCCGACATAAAAGGGTTCGTCGAAATAGGGATCGATACCAAGAAAAGCTGCATACCAGGCTTTCACCTGATCAAGATTAGGGGCGGCGTAAATGGCGGTTCGTAAGCCGAGCAGAGAAGATGACATGCTGGTTAATCGGAGGAGTTAGTACGGAACAAAACTAGTGCGAATCAACCATTTTTCGCTTTGGTCGTCCTTGCTTTTCACCCCATTTAGTGTCACTTAAGAATGGCTCTACCAATCAGCACTATGGCTCATTTACACACCTGCCCCCAGCCTGTATGCAGCCGCTCATCGGGCCCATACCTGAGTGAACTTCTGCCAGAGGTCGGCCTGTGGCAGCAATTGAAGCCAGGAGCAAAGCAACAGTACGGTCCACCAGTAGCCGAGTTGCCGCCGGGCCACCACATTGTGCCAACAGCTGATCCAGGAGGTCAGTATTACCAGAAAAGGAAAGGACGCCGGCGCCATCAGGCGCGCATTCGGGCCACTGTAGGGGCTAAACAGGCGCAAGGCAAACAGCAGGGCCAGGTACGTCCCTGCCGACACGAGGTAGGTCCTTAACAACTGGCGGTCAGTCGGCGACCAGTTGGGAAGTGTGTCGCGCTGTTGGTTCAGACGGGGCCAGATCCACCCGATCAGCAGCCCCTGTAATACTGCACCCAACAGCACCAGTATAACCGACTCGCCTGGAATGAAATCCCGAACGAGCAGCCCTTCATTAATCACCGCCAGTGTTATCAGGGCTACCTTTTCACCGATTGTCTCTGTGGTGTTTACGAAACGCTCGCCACCATAAGGCGAATGGGTCAAGCGGTAATTGAGGTAGAAGTAACCCAGCATGAACGTAATCGAAGCCGCCGCATAGAGCAGATCGGCCCCAAAACGCTTTTCACGGTCTATCTTGTCAATATGGCGGTACGTACCCAATGCCTGCAAACCATACGCGAGCACCACGTACCCACCAACGTACCTGAGGAGGAACAGGCCACTGGTCAACAGGAAGAGTCGGGCAACAAAGCGGTAATGATCGCTTGAACCGGCTCCGGCTGTAACTGGTCGGCTGACAGACCAGAGCCATTCCAGCAGCAGCACCACAAAAACCCACTCCGACCAGGTGTAGGCCAGTAGCCGTAGAAAGCCACCCAATAGGCACACAGACCCGACCCAGATAGCGCGGCGAGCCCCAACCCGATTACGCCAGATCAGCAGAAAAACACCGGTCGATAGGCTATTGAGCAGCTTCGAAGCAACCAGAAGCGACGTTCCTGATGCCTTAGCCAACGTACCTATCAGCAGCGGGTACCCCACGGGGAAAGTCCCCTCCCAACCGCTGGTCACATGACCGTATTGATCTCCATCAAGACCGACCAGCCAGCCGGCAAACGACAGGTAATAGGCCGAATCGGGACTCAGAAAATGAGTTGGGTTCACGTAGCTGAGCCCACCGATCAGGGCACTGATCAAGAGCCACAGGGCCACCAGCCAACCATCTTCCCGCGTCATCGGGCCAGAACGATTCGGCCGGTCAACTGCTTGCTGGCGCTCCCTGCATAGGTGCTATAACCGGGGATATCCAGGCGATAGAGATAGGAGCCCGCCGCCATCGGTGCGCCCGTGTCACTCGTTCCATCCCAAATAAACTCGTTGGTCCCAATCGCTGGTTGCAGTTGAACCGTTCGTACGGCCCGGCCGGTCAGATCAAACAGGTGAAGCGTGACCGGCAGCGGTGGCTGGTTTCCCGTCAGCACGTACCTGATCGTTGTCTGGTACGCAAACGGATTCGGTGCCACTGTAATCGCCTGAACCACGGCGTCCTGCTTCACCACAAACCGGATCGCGTAAGGTTGAGCGCGGTTTCCGCTCAGATCACTCCCGTACACTTCGAGTGTGTAGGTACCATCTGGCAAGGGTTGGGCGGGTCGAAAGTCAAGCCGGAACGTACCTCCTGCGTTACTCCAGGAGGCGTTGCTGGCTGAGATTGACAATCGTTCAAACGGGCAGGGCTGCTGCCCGCATGGCCGTTGCAGGTACAGTTCAAGACCAGAGGGGTCGGTTCGGAGCAAACGCGTGTTTTCGTCGGCTACCAGCACACTGATGGCGGGCTGAGGCGCCACAAAGGCATCGTTGGCGATACGCCGCCCGTCAAAAGCCACTTCAACAACCGGTGCGGTATTGTCAATGTCGAACGGCAGGTTAGCCACCTGGCCATCGCTTTTTACCTGCAATACGTTGTTATCTTTTCGTTCCTCGTCGAACCGGCCATCGGCGTCGGCGTAAAACTCAAAAAACGTACCGGCGATGTTGGTAACGGGCATCGTTAGTCGTAGCGTATCAGCATAGGTAGCCCCGTTGACGGGCTGCTTTTTCTCCTGCAACAGCTGCCCGTTGGCCGCATATTGCCGGACACGCACCTCTGGCCGCTGGCTTATGCCCCGCCCCAGATTCAGCGCAACGGCCGTCAGCGCTACCGTATTGGCCTGCGTTTTCACCTGTATGCCACCATCGGAGAATGCCAGGTCGGGCCGACTAAACGGAAACAGCCGCACCGCCGGATCGCCCTGGAGCGTAATCTGTTCGGCATTTGTTTTGTCATAAATGGAGTTATTCGCCAGCATATACCGCCGAATGCTTTCCACCTGTATCTCACCGAACGGTCTGGCATACCACAGGCTGTCGGTCATCACGCTGTAGAGGTTATCGGTATAGGTTTTCAGCGCACTGGCAAACCCATTGTACGTGTGCGCCAGCGCCAGAATAGCCCCCCGATCGGGCGTGAGCACCCAGTCGGAAATGAACGTTTTCGGACCAAAATAGAAATTACCGGATGCGCAGCCGTTGGCCAGCAACAGGGGATACCGTCCTTTATTTCGATAGCCAAGCCGGTCGTTACTCACATACCCAATGTCGATATCGGCTACGTCGAGGCTAGAGTGACCAAACATCGAGATCATGCCAATGCCCTTGTTGATCTGATCAACGATCGGGATGTTCTCGACCGGATCGTCGGTTTGTTTCGACACGGTTTCGACGGTAGCACTCACATATTTCCGCGAAATGTCGCGGGCAAACTCATCCACGAATGCCCGGAAAAGACTTAGTTCGTAAGCTGACCGGCCACCGCTGAGGTGTAGCATCTTTTTACGCCAGGGTGCGGTGCTGGTAGCGGCCTCGTGTTCTTTCACTTTGTTCAGGTAATCAATGACCTGCCGCGGCTGTGTCACGTTCAGCCGACCTACCGCCACAGCCGGTACATAAGCGGGGCGGCCGTTCAACCCGGTAACCAACGCCAGATCGGAGCCGGGCCAACCACCGCTGGGCACCATATCGAGGCTACCAGCCAACGGGTTTTTCCGAACGCCCTGCGGATCGCGCGACTGGCCGATCAGCAGCAGGGCCTTCGGTGAACCAGTGCGGCTCAGGTAGTCGACAAACCGCCGGATGGCCACCGCGTTGCGTTCACCGTAGCTAAACTGGTTGAACAACTGGTTGATGGTAACACTCAGCGTATCATACCCCCCGCCCGCTTTCGAGGCCCGATAGGCTGCATAGTCTGCCACAGCATTGGGCGACGCTGTTGTTGATACGGCCAGCGACGGATGTGCGACCAGTATGAAACCAGCCTTGGCGGGATTGAGATTTCTGAACACTACCCGCTCTATACCCAGAATAGGCAATGACGCGCTGGCCATCAGCAGTTGCCGGGCCGTAGCGGCCTCCCGAACCACGCTTGTCCAGGTACCACTTGTCAGCGTACTGGCGACCAACGTACCTGAAATAACAGAAGTCTGACCGGGGGTGGTAATATCAAAAACACGACCGGTCATGGGTACGTTGGTCAGCCGCAGCCACAACCGCCCGCCCGGAACAGGGTCGGTGCGAAACTCACGGTAGGTATAGCCACTCAGATCGGTCTGGTGCGGGTACTGCGCTCGCAGGTACGTCATAGATACCTCTTCATCAGCGACTTGCGGGCTAAGACTACAGATTACCCGCCCCCCATCGGCCACATCGGAGGCCGACAGCGGTATAGTCAACGTCAATGGATCGTAATTAACGCTTCTGGCCAGATCAAGTGTACGTGGCCGAACGCTTTGCCCCACCTGAATCTGCACGGAATGTGCCGTTGGCGTTCGGCCAATATATTGCATGGTCAACGTAGGCGTAGCCAGGCTGGTGCTCAGCACTTTCGTCAGCGAAAGGCTCTGCTCATAGCGGGTGGCGGCTTTCACGCTGGTTCCCATCCAGCCTTCTCCCACATCGTAGGCCGTCAGAATCGCCCCGTTGCTGTAGCCAGCACCAAACGGATAGATATTACCAGCCGGGTACTGATCAGTAAACACCCGCAGCTCTTCGGCCCAGACATACGGTTGAGGTGTCAGTGAGCCAGCGTTAAGCTCCGTGTAGACCGCCATTCGCTTACCGGGTTGGGCATCCAGGCGCGCCGTCAGGAAATAGGCGGTCGTGTCGGAATACAAACTGTAATACGGGTGCGGCTGGGCCGAAGCGGGACGGTACAACGCCGAATCCTGCGTACCATCATTGCCATGCCCAATAAATTCGATGTAATCAGTTGCGTCGAACTTCCCGTCGGCTTCACCTTCTACCAGAATCGACTGCTCAATGCCCCGATGGAACAGTTGCAGCGTCTTAGGGTCGAGGCTCGTCAGCGGCCATCCGGCTTTCTGTAAATCACTGAATGTGATCCGGTATAAACCCTTCTGAGCAACGGGGATTTTGTAGTATGTCTGCTGGTAATTGAGCCATTCATTGCCAAAAACGGGCTTCTGCGCATAAGCGGACAAACAGAATGGCAGGCAGAACAGGTACAGGTAGATGGATAGCTTCATACGGTAGGGTCAAAAACAGCAACAAGTTACGGCGAATTGGTACTCAGTGAATGAGCAGTCGGTGATAAAGGGACTGGGCCCGGTGAGCGCTGGCAGGATTTATACATCAGCCGACTGAGTAGCCGATCCCACTGGTATACAAATATCATCCTACGGGCTACATAACTATCCCTTTACTCACTCCCACCAATCGTTTCATTACGTTTCATCACTGTCAATCAACCATTCATACCAAAATACTAATATTTACAATCAAGTACCTTGCATCACAAAGTACCTTATACTATGTTTGTTCCATCCATTGACCTATGACCCACTACGGCTCATGAATATCGAAAACGCGCAGGTCCAGATGCGAAAGGGCATTCTGGAATTCTGCATCCTACACATCATATCGCGTGGCGAAATTTACGCCTCTGATATGCTCGATGAGCTAACCTCGGCCCGCATTATGGTGGTTGAAGGCACGCTTTATCCTTTATTGACCCGCCTGAAAAACGCTGGGCTGCTCGATTACAAATGGGTGGAGTCAACCTCAGGCCCCCCCCGTAAATACTATATGCTCACCGAATTAGGCCGGAATTCATTAGAATCGCTGAACGAAACGTGGCAGGAACTTTCTGACTCCGTAATGCTCATCGTGAATCGGGCGAAAGCAACGGGAAGTGGTATAATCCCTCCTACGCAGACGGCGGTTGATGTGCAGCCCGCCCCAGCGAGTGTGGTTCTCGCGGCTCCACTACCAGACCCCGGCACGCCCGAGTCATCAACCGACTCGGTTAATATTGTGATGCCCGAACCTAAACAAGATCAATAAGCCCCATTTACACCATGAAAAAGACCATCAGCATCAACATCAGCGGGGTGATCTTCCATATTGAAGAAGACGGCTACGAAAAACTGAAAGGGTACCTCCAGTCTATCCAGCAGTATTTTTCGACCTACGACGATAGCCAGGAGATTGTTACGGACATTGAAAACCGCATTGCCGAGAAACTGCTCCAGAACCTGAAAGGCGACGATAAAACCCCAGCTCGCCAGGCCGTAACGCTCGAAGACGTGAACGGACTGATTGCTAAAATGGGTACCGTTGCCGACTTTGAAGCCGTTGAAAACGACGAAGTGCTGGTTACCGGAAGCAGCCGGGCCAAGACTAACCCAACGGCTCCGCGTACCGGTAACGTACCTGGCGAAACACCTGGCGGCACGGCGAAAAGCGAAACGCCCCCCCCGCCCGGCACCAGCTACAACTACAAAAGTGGTACGTATGAATATGCGTATCAGCAAGACCCGAACGCGGGAGCTTCGCAAGCTGCCAACTCGACCGGCAGCCGCAAGCTGGCCCGCGACCTGCGCCACAAAACGCTGGGTGGGGTAGCCGCTGGTCTGGCGCATTATTTCCGAATCGACCCGGTTTGGATGCGTGTGCTGCTGGTTTCCCTGGTGATCGGCCTGCCGGCCGTCGGCAATGGCTTCTTTGACGACAATGGTTTTTTTGGTTCGCTATCCGGCATGACGATTATCGCCTATATCCTGCTCTGGGCCTTTCTGCCCGGCGATTCAACCCTTGAAGCAGAAAAAGGCATCCGCAAATTCTACCGCAACCCCGACAACAAAGTACTGGGCGGTGTAGCATCGGGACTGGCGGCTTACTTTGATATCGAGATCAGCATCGTCCGGATTGCGCTGGTCGCCAGTGTGTTCGTGGCCGGCTTTGGCATTCTGGCCTACATTGTCCTCTGGATGGTAGCCCCCGAAGCGCGTAGTCTGACCGAGAAAATGGAGATGACGGGCAAACCCATCACCCTGAGCAACATCGAGAGCAGCGTGAAAAGCAATTTGACCGTTTCAGAAACGGCTCCGGAAAGCGGCCTGACACAACTGCTGCTCTTTCCATTTCGCGCTATAGCGGCCATATTTTCTGCGCTGGGCAGGCTGTTTGGCAAGACCCTGGGTGGTTTGGGCACCGTTATTCGGGTGCTGTTCGGGCTGCTGATGCTCCTGGTTGGGTTCAGTTGCATACTGGCCTGCCTCACCGTCTTTGGCGCTGGCATCGGGATCATGTCGGGTACCAACTTCGGCGATGGCGACGGCATCCCTCTGTCTCTGCTACGGGAAGATACCAGCTTCCTGACCCTGGTGGCGGGCTTCGTTTTTGGGTTCCTCCCAAGTCTGGCGCTGGCCCTCACGGGTCTGATCGTCATCACCCGTAAGTCATTCCTGACCGGCAACACGGTCCTAACGCTTCTAGCCGTCTGGGTCATCAGCGGCGTCATTCTGGCTACCACTATTCCACAGATCGTTGGCGAATTCAATCGGGGAGGCAAAGTAGAGACCGCTACCATTTTACGGCCCACCGGTACACCTACGTTCAGTATCAACGACATAGACAATGACAATGAGTTCCGCACCCGGCCACAAATCGAATTACTAGGCTACGCTGGCACTGAGATCAAGGCCGTCATGGAAGCATCGGCCCGTGGCCGGAATCGCGACCAGGCCGAAGCGAATGCCCGCGAAATACACTATGTGCCTGTTACCAAAGACTCGCTGCTCGTGTTTAACGATGCCTATAATCTGCCCGAAGATGTCCGGTTCCGCAACCAGGAGCTGCACATTCAGGTGTATGTACCTTATGGCAAGCCGTTCCGCATGACCGAAGAGTTTGGCCGGTATATCAGCAACCGCTTCGATGATCAGGAACTCAGCAATATGCCCCGGAACCTTTGGCAGTTTACCGCAGCAGGGCTAACCGGCGTTGGCTTTGAGCGGACACTCGATCAGGACAACGATCGCTCGGATGACGATGATGATGGCGAAAATGAAGACGATGTGGATGTGGATACCAACGGTGAACTGACCAGGCCGCTGCTGCCCGGTTCCAGCTCCGCTACCGCCGCCCCGACTACGATCTCTATTTCAGGAAACTTCGGTGTACGGTTCCAGAAAGGCACCTCTGTTAAAGTAGATGGCGACGGCAGCGAAGAAGGGTTAAACCGCGTAACGATCACGAATGAAGATGGTAATCTCCGGATCGAACAACGTAACAGTGAGGGTCACAGCGAACGGCTTGGCCTAACCATAACCCTGCCCACTCTACAGGTGCTGCGCTTATCGGGCCAGTCCGAAGCACGCCTGACAGAATTTGATGCGCTTACTGCCTTAACGCTCGACCTCTCGGGCAATAGCAAAGTGTTTGTGAAAACAACGGCCCAATCCATCACGACCGACCAAACGGGTGCGTCGCGGGTTGTTCTACGGGGCAAAGCCAGTCAGGTAACCGCCACGCTATCAGGTGCCAGCCGGTTACAGGCCAGTCAGATACGTATCGAAAAGGCCGATGTTAACGCATCAGGCGCCAGCGTTGCCCGGTTGGGTGAAGTTAAAAACCTAACGAAAAAGACCAGCGGTATTAGCCGAATCAGGCAGAGCAACGACCGGGATTGAGTACCTTTACCATGGTGAAGGGTTTTACAGGACAATGGCGTTGCCACTCACCTTACAACGGTGTCCGGGCAACGCCATTGTCCTGTAAAACCTGCCCGGAAAACATACGTATAAACTCTCTCTACTGCTTATGCCAACCTGGTTTATCGGCAAAATACGCTACCAGCAAACTGATGATTCGGCCGCTGTTGATACCCGAAAAGACGGGTCAGCGGAAGCGCCTAAACTGAAAACCATCAACGAAACGTACCTGATCGATGCCGTTTCGTATACCGATGCCGAAGCCCGACTATACCGCATCGTGGCCGACAACACGCCCGATTTTGAGATCACGGCGATTCGGCCCATGCGCCTGAGCGACGTTTTCCACATGGAAGGCGGCGACAACTGGTATAAATGCAAGACGTTCTACATGACCGAAGACGATAAAGGGCGGGCCAAAAAGGTGTTGAGCACCATGCTCATCAACGGCGCCAACCTGCGCGAGGCGCATCAGCGGCTGGTCGAGAACCTCAGTTCGATGCTGGTACCTGTAGAAATCACCGACATTAACCTCACCCCAATTCTGGAAGTAGTGCCACACGATGCGCTTGAGGCCGACATCCCGGCCAATCTAAAGCCACTGGCACCGGTTGAGGCTGCGACCGTATAACAGGTCCAGTTCCACGAAGAAGGGCCATTTCCTATGCAGGAAATGGCCCTTCTTCGTGTCAGGCTATGGCTGTCCTTACGCTGCTTCGTGGTACACCAGCACCGGTACCGTTGATGAGGACAGTAGCTTTTCGGTCGGATCACTCCCCATGAGTCCGCCCAGAAAGCCGGTCTCTTTGCGCTGGATCACAAATAAATCAGGCCTATTCTCGTCTATCTGCTCGGGCGTGATCACCGTCAGATGTGCATCGAAGGCATCAACGATCGTAGCTGTCTGCTCAGTAACCATCTGCTGCGTAATATTTTGTTGCAGCACATAAGCGATCGACCGAAAAGCTGTTGGTGCCGAACGCGCTTCATGCTCACCGTCTGGAATGAACAGCACCGGGCAGGGAGCCTCCCTGGCCAAATCGTCGGCCGCGCTTCCTGCCAGCCGATCAAAAAAAGTAGCGATGGTGCTACGCTGCGTAATCAGCAGATCGGGGGCTAATTCGCGGGCAGCCTCCACGATGCTATCTTCAACGCTCCCAACCCGCCATTCGCCAATAACGTCCAGGCCTTCGCTGCGGAATTTATCGACAAGGGTATTCAGGTGTTTCTGGCTGATCGTCTCCAGATCCAAGGTTGCCAGTGAACCTATCCCGGGATCGGCAAAGGTGGTTAGTGACGTATCGGCAACAACAGGCTGATAGACGTGCAACAGAATAACGCGGGCCTGCCAGGCGCTGGCCATCAGGTGTAGATACGAGCGTGTCGACGGCGATTGGTCGAATAAATCGGTTGGAAAAAGTATCGTTTTCATACGTAGTAAGTATTGTACGCAACTGTAATTGAGTCAAACCGATTGATACAGTTTGGGATTTAATGGGCTCAATCGCCTGCTGTAAGCGTACCGATCAGCTGCGCAATCGTTCCAACTCCTCTACAGCCGTGTTCCATTCAAAGGAAGTAAGCATCTACTCAACTGCCAACTCACCGGATAGTTATGTATCTCTATTGTAAACTGGCGGCTGGCACGTTACTTGATTGTAAGCAGGCAAACCCATCCGTTCCATGAAGACCCGAACAGCCCCTCGTCCTTCATCGCCCGCGCCATCCGGTCAACAGGCTATCCCCCTTAGCGTAAGTACCCAGCGCGTGGGCTGGTACTGGTACCTGACTGTCGCTATCCTGACCACGCTGCTCCTCTACCTGCCTTCGCTCCGTCATGGCCTGACGAACTGGGACGACCCTGAGTATATTACGAATAATCCGCTGCTCGATTTCAGTAAGACGCCCCTTTCAGCCTACCTGAAAACGGTCATTTCGGGCAACCTTCACCCGCTGACCATGCTGTCGCTCAGCCTCGACTATGCTTTAGGCGGCAGCTCACCCGAACAGTTTCACCGCACAAATCTGCTGTTACACCTTCTGAACGTGGGACTCGTGTTCGGCTTCGTCTGGCAGCTGTCAGACGGCCGACCGGTTGTTGCCTTTTTAGTGTCCCTGTGGTTCGGTATCCATCCCATGCACGTTGAATCGGTAGCCTGGGTGGCCGAACGGAAAGACGTACTATACGGCTTTTTCTTTCTTCTTGCACTCATCACCTATTGGCATTTTTTGTCGGGGAAACGTAGACTTTATCTTGGTCTAAGCCTGCTCTGTGGCCTGCTGGCAAGTATGGCCAAGCCTGCTGCGGTCATTTTACCAGCCGTTCTGGTGCTGCTCACCTATTGGCAGGCACGCCAACTGACTGGCAGGCAACTACTGCCAGTCATTCCCTTCCTGCTCCTGGCCGGGTACATTGGCTGGCTCACGTTGCAGGCACAGGCAGCGGCGGCGGCCATCAACGATGAGTATTCACGCTGGGAACGTACCCAGCTCGGCGGCTATGCACTCATTAGTTACCTGATAAAGTTTGTTTGGCCCGTCGACCTGTCGGCGCTCTATGGGCGGCCCAGAGCCGGTATGCCCTTTCCGGCGGTTTACCTGATTTATACCGGCCTGAGTGTCACCTTGCTGGCCTCGCTTGCCTGGCTATACCGGCGCTCGTCGCTCTGGTTTTTGGGGTTGGTGTTCTTTACACTGAATCTAGCCCTTACCCTACAGGTGATCAAAGCCATAGGTAGTGCCGCCTACGCCGACCGATACACCTACATCGCCTATATCGGGTTGTTTTTCCCGATCGCCATGCTGCTCGACAGCCTGTGGCAACGTACCCAGCCGACCGGACGTAGCTGGAAGCAGTTGACCGTCGGGGCCACGCTCGGGGTATCCGTTGCCCTGGGCTGGTTAACCGTACAACGAATAGCCATCTGGAAAAACACGGAGACGCTCTGGACCGACGTGCTAAAAACGGACCCATCGTCGGCCACGGCCTACAGTAACCGAGCGCTGTTCTACGAACAGAACGGCCAGCTGGAAGCGGCGCTCACCGATTATGACATGGCCGTCAAATCGGATCCGAAACCGCTTTTCAGGGCCAATCGGGCGTATCTGTTATCAAAACTGAACAGGCCATCCGAAGCAGAGGCTGATGCTGATTTTCTGCTGGCCCAAAACCCCGAGAATGTTGTGGCGCTCACGATCAAAGGCACGGCCCTGGTGGGGAAAAACCAACCCCTGGCAGCCATCGCCTACCTGGATCATGCCTACCACCTCGACTCAACGTACCTGAATACACTAGTAAATTTGGGAGCGGCTTATTTTACCAGTAAACAATACACCAAGGCCACACAATTCTATCAGAAAGCCATTGCCCGCGCCCCCGAAAACGCGCAGTTTATGACGAACCTGGGCGCAACCTATCTGCAAAACAAACAATATTCGGAAGCAGCAGCTACCTGCGAAAAAGCCATCGCCCGTGATCCGGCCAATGGCATGGCGCATGTATACGCCTGCTATGCCCTTGTCAAATCAGGCCATATGGCCGAAGCTCGTCAGCATGCCGAACGGGCAAAAGCACTGGGCCAGTCCATCGATGCAACCATTATGCAAGTCTTGTAAATCCGGTAAGCGCGTCTTTTACAATTCATTTGGGAACTTCATTCTTCAATGCGTCGGCGAGTTGATTCCGACCGATAAAAACCCGGTTCTGTATGGTGGGCAGATTGGTTTCCGACACATTTAGCTGCCGCAAATTTGGCATCGTAAGCAGGGCTGCCGGTAACTGGCTAATCTGATTTTGCGACAGATTCAGGTACAAAACCGGCAACTGTTTCCAGGGCACATCAGTCAGGTCTGTGAGGCCGCAGTTGATCAACGAAAGTCCTTCCAGCGCCGCTAACCTGGTGGCAAGCTGTAGGGCTTCAACGCCGTCGAACCGCTGCTGATGCTTCACCGTCAGGGAAGTTAAAGCCGTGCAGGAGACCAGGCTGGCTGGCAGGGCAATCAGCTGGCCTCTGCCTTGTCCGGTCAGTGAATCGGCCTTTCCGGCTACTGTCAGACTAGCCAGTTGACGCAGTTGACCAATTGCCTCTGGCAATCCGATAAAGCGATTGCCCGCGACCGATATATCGTTTAGTTTCTGACAATCAACAAGCTCACCGGGCAGCGTCAGCAATCGATCACTCTCGACCGCCAGGCTTTGCAGCGATTGCCACCGCCCAATCTGTTCTGGCAGTGATTCCAACTGCGGAAGTCGCAGCTTGATCGATTGTAGCTGATTCCAGGCACCAATTGACGCCGGTAACCGGGCGATCGGGTTATCCTGCACCGACAGACTGGTGAGCGACACCAATCCACTGATCGACTCCGGCAGTGCCCGAAGCTGGTTGGCGCCGATGGTCAGGCTACGCAGCCGGCGAAGCTTACCAAGGCTGCCCGGCAACGTAGTCAGTTGATTCTCGCCCAGTACCAGCGTCTCCAGGGAATCGAGCTGACCGATCGTTTCAGGCAAGGCAGCCAGCGGGTTGTTGTCTAAAAGCAGCGTACGCAACCGACGTAACGTACCCAGCGAGGCGGGCAATTCGGTTAGCTGGTTATCGCTCAGGTACAGCTCGTTGACATGCGAAAAACCACTGGGAAAACGACTGATCTTATTCCAGAAAGCGGCGATAATCGTCAGATCTGGCAGCTTACCCAGTTCAGCGGGCAACTCCGTCAGCTGATTCATGGCTACATTTAACCGACGGAGCTTACTTAGCTGTCCCATCGAAGCGGGTAACTGCGTCAACTGATTGGCGTCCAAGGCCAGGACCGTGAGCGACGTAAGCTGCCCAATAGCGGCTGGCAGTTCGCTGAGTTCGCATTTGCTCACACTTAACCGGCTCAATTTAGGCAACCGGCAGAGCCCGTCGGGCAGGCGGCGTAGTGGATTATTGTCGAGAATCAACTCATTGAGTTCCTTCAACTGGCTGATTTCATCAGGTAACGTACCCAGACCAGCGTCTGGCAATGACAGGTAGGTTAATCCTGTGTTGGCCAGTAGACCAGCTGGCAAAGTCGACAAGTCGGTATAGGCTACCGACAGTCGTTTGAGCGACGTTAATCCCGCCAGGGTTGAATCAAGGGAAATAGTAGTTGGAGCCGGTTCGGTAGCTGGCTGACCGGTTGCGGTTCTTCTGGGAGGGTTTTTAAACCGGTTGGTCAGCGTCAGTTCTTCCAGCTGCTGTAACCCTCCCAGTCTTAGTTGGCTCAACGCCATACTGGTGATGGCCAGCCGGCGCAGGGTAGGCATGTGCGTTAACCCAATATTGAACTGCGGGACATCGGGATCTGTGATTTGCAGGTCGGTCAGATTCGCCAGACCCTTAAAGGCTTCCGTGTAACTCCGGGTCGCCATTCTGCCTTCGATCGACAGTTTTCGCAGGCGATGCAGTCCGCCAAGCGCGATAGGCTCATTTTTTATCGCCATGTCGATATACTGCCTGATCGTGAGCGACGTAAGCGCCGGCAACTGTTCAGCTACACGAATGGCCTCTTCGGTCTTCACCCCTTCCAGGATAATCATTTCTGCAACGGACCGCAACCTTTCCCAACCTGTTGCAGCCAACCGTTTCGCGTATTCCTTCGTACCGAAAACGGTTTCACCCTTGGCGTTTTTTACGAAGGTGTATGAACGTGGCGGGGTAAAACCGCCTAACTCAACTTTTGTCAACGTTGGCCACGCAGCCAGGATAGGCAACAGCGAATCGCCCATGACGCTATCTGCCAGCATGACCGACAGGCTATTCGCCGGCGGAACCGTGCGCAACGCTCGCCAGTCAGCGGCCGTGTTTTGGTCGAGTACCAGCGACAGGTGGAAGGATTGCGCCGGACGATGAGCTAGTTTTTCGGCCAGATCGGTCCAGGAACTGTAGTGAATAACCGCGGAGTTAGCCATAAACGGTGTGCTCAGCGAGGGTTGTGGCACATACCAGACAAGGGGCTGATTAACTGCCTGTTGCGCCATAACACCCCCTGCCAGGCAAATGAGCCATACACCCAGCAGGTACGTTCGCATGTAACGCAGACAGTTGTGACCACGGTATCCTTGCATAGCTTTGTACGTTTACTGACAAACGTAATCAGTAGGTAACGATTTCAACGAATAACTAACGCAATGTCGCTCTTTTCAGATACAGAATCAGAGGTTCTTAAGCCCGCTCAACAGGGGTTTTTCTTTCCGGCCGAATGGCATCCACACGTAGCTATCTGGTTAACCTGGCCGCATACCGACGCTTCCTGGACAACCGAACGCCTGGAACTAATGATGCCGGCGTACCTGGAACTCATCAAAGCCATCTCAGAAAGTGAGCAGGTGTGCATCAATGCGCATAACGAATTCATCATTCAGCAGGCAAAAATGCGGTTGCTCATGGCCGGGGCGAATATGGACCGAATTACACTCCTCCCCTTCCCCACCAACGATTCCTGGTGCCGCGACCACGGTCCTGCTTTTCTGATCAACCCGGCCAAAAAAGAGCGAATGATCGTGAACTGGGGCTATAATGCCTGGGGTGGTAAATACCCTCCTTACGACAAAGACGACCTGCTGCCAACGGCCATTGCCCACTACCGGAAACTGGACTATGTGACGCCCGGCATTATTATGGAAGGCGGTTCGGTCGAGTTTAACGGGGCGGGTACTGTACTGACCAGCCGGGCCTGTCTGCTCAACAAAAACCGGAATTCACACCTCACACAAGCCCAAATTGAGCAGTACCTCTGCGACTATTACGGCGTACAACAGGTTTTGTGGGTAGAAGATGGCATCGTAGGAGACGATACCGACGGCCATATCGACGACACGGTTCGCTTTGTAAACGAAGACACGGTCGTTGCCGCGATCGAACACAATACCAACGATGCGAACTATGCGCCGCTACAGGAGATTCACCATGAACTGCGGCAGATGCGGCTTCTGAACGGCAAGCCACTCAACATTGTTGACTTGCCTATGCCCGACCCCGTTGAAAGCGACGGACTGCGGCTCCCTGCCTCCTACGCCAACTTCCTGATTACCAATAGCTCGGTCATCGTCCCAACATTCCGCTGCGATAAAGACCAGACTGCCCTCGACATCATCGGGCAGTGTTTCCCGGACCGTAAAATCGTCGGCATAGATTCTACCCAGATCGTCTGGGGACTCGGCAGTTTCCATTGCCTCAGCCAACAGGAACCGGCGGTGTAAATGTCTTGTGTTTGCTGTTTACAGTTTACTGTTTACAGCAAACACAAGACAGAAGACTCTTCAGAGTGGTCCCGTTACCAGTTCGCCTTCAGTTGGCTGGACCTTTTTCTTATCCGTGAAGAGGAAAATAAAGAGCAGTAGTACAACCACCGCGATGCCGGCGGGCACCATCCAGAAAACGGTGTAATCGATACCGGTGGGCGTTTTGGCCCAGTCTTTCACAAAGCCCGACAGATAGGAGCCGATGCTCATCCCGATGCCGTAGGTTGCCAGTGAGATCAGCCCCTGCGCCGACGACCGGATCGAATCATCGGCTTTCTGATCGGTATAGATCTGGCCCGTTACGAAAAAGAAGTCGTAGCACACGCCGTGGAGAATAATGGCCAGGTAGAACATCCAGATGCCGGCGTCTGCGTTGCCATAGCCGAAAAACAGGAAGCGGGCAATCCAGGCCACCAGGCCAATGATCAGCATGTTTTTGACACCGAAACGCGTAAAGGCAACGGGAATCAACAGCATGAAAATCACCTCCGACGCCTGCCCCAGCGACATTACGTTCTCGACATTCTTCATCCCTGAATCGGTCAGCGCCGAGTTGGCCATAGCGTAGTAGAACGATAACGGGATGCAGATCAGCACCGATGACAGGAAGAAAATAGCGAACGAGCGATCCTTAAAGAGCTTGAACGCATTGAAGCCCAAAATCTGACTGATGGTGGCGCCACCGGTTGCTTTGGGCGGGGTATTGGGCAGGAAAAAGGCGAAAATTCCCAAAGCTACAGACATATACATCGACAGCTCGAAAATGGCCACTTTGTCGCCAAACCCGTAATAACCAACCACGTTCGAGACAACGATCCAGGCAATTGTCCCCAGCACCCGAATACCGGGAAATTCCTTTTCCGGGCTAACCATCTGTTGCATGGCAATCGATGAGGCCAGGGCCAATGTAGGGGCAAACGTGAGGCAGTAGGCCAGTAACGCCCAGAAAAACTGGTCTGGGTCATGCACATCGATCAGAAAGTACAGAATGGCTGCCCCCAGCAAGGTAAGTACGCCCAATACGCGTTGCGCGGCAAAGTAGCGGTCGGCGATCATGCCAACGAAAAAAGGGGCAACCAGCATGGCCAGCGAAAACGTGGCGAAAGCAGCCCCCTGCTGCACTCCCGTAGCGCCCATACTTTTTTCCATGTACTTGGTAACCTGGCCATACCATGCTCCCCAGATAAAAAACT
Organism: Fibrella arboris; assembly: GCF_041321095.1. NCBI lineage: Bacteria > Pseudomonadati > Bacteroidota > Cytophagia > Cytophagales > Spirosomataceae > Fibrella > Fibrella arboris. The sequence continues at coordinate 156,626 of NZ_JBGGWE010000005.1, forward strand.
GAAAAAACATCATGGCCGACAATTGTAAGCGGGTAATCAACGACATCAGGTACGTTCGTTTAGCGTGGCTATTTGGGAGAAGCCCGAATCTACGCAGAAAAGACGATGCGGCCGCTTTTTCCTATTCGGTGACCGCCTCCTCACTTTCCTGGCCGTTAGTAACCAAATATATTGGTATATAGGTGGGGCTTATTTTATTGTGTTGTCTATCAGCCTCCTATCATGTACTCACTCCTCCATACGTCCCAGCCGGCCATAGGTTTTAGCCTTGGTAGTGGCCTCATGTCTACTGCCCTATCCGATTATGCCGCTCAGTTGGCTCAACCGGAAGCTTATCCTGTACTGACATTCCTGACCAACAAGCTGCCGATGGTAGCTCAACCAGTTACTGATTCGACCCGTGTTGAGCTAGCTCATATGGGTTGTATGAGTGTTTTTCGCCACTGGCTCCGCCGGTTGCTGGGTAGTACCGATACAAGCAATGGGTCTGATAGCATTGGCGCTTTGGTGAAAGTGACCCAGACGATCCCAGTTCATGGGCTGGGGCGTGTGTCGTATCGGGGCACCGAGTGGTCGGCCCGAACCATAGCCGGTAAAACGCACAAACCCGGCGATGGAGTTACCATTCGCCGGGTCGAGGGGATAATATTAATCGTTGAATAAAGCGTATGTCGGTACGAGCTGACTATGCCCGGCTCGCGGAGCCTTTTATCAGCGCCGCAATACCCAACAGAATCACCGCACCAACGAATGAGGTCAGAATGGCGTCGAATACACCCGTTGATTTTCCGAAGAAATAGCCACCGACAATACCACCGGCAATGCCCAGAAGAATTTCTACCAGCAGTGAAAATGAGAACCGCTTGAACACGAGGTCGGCTAACCAACCGGCAACAGCGCCTACGAGAATTGATGTTAAGATACCCATGACAGTTTTTCTTTTTTGTTGAGTTTGCATTAAAAACAGATATATAACGGCAGAGACGATAATATGTTCGGTTGTTTGATTGAGTGCCCTGCACACGCTTATGCCAGGTGTCTTTGCTTATTGACTTTTCAGAATGCTGTATCTTTGTTACATGATTATCGAACAGCATCAACAACAAACAGAAGTAGGTACGTTACCCGTCATGGAAGCGTTCTATACGCTCCAGGGCGAAGGAGCACACGCAGGTAAGGCTGCTTATTTTATTCGCCTCGGTGGTTGCGACGTAGGTTGCCACTGGTGCGATGTCAAAGAGTCGTGGGATGTACAGGCGCACCCGCACCTGTACATCGATCAGATCGTGACGCAGGCCCTGGCGTACCCAGGGCGTATGGCCGTCATTACGGGTGGAGAACCGCTGATGCACGACCTTACCCGGCTTACTGACGCCCTGCAACTAGCTGGCTTTCAGACTAATATTGAAACATCGGGCGTTTATCCGGTTACCGGTTCGTGGAACTGGATTTGCTTTTCGCCCAAGAAATTCAAACAGCCGAATCCTGCTATTTATGCGAAGGCCGATGAGTTGAAGGTCATCATCTACAACCAGTCAGACTTCGCTTTTGCCGAGTCATTTGTCTCTAGCCTACGGCCAGATTGTCGGTTATTACTGCAACCGGAATGGAATCGTTCAGACGAAATGCTGCCCCGCATCGTTGATTATGTAAAGGCAAATCCACAGTGGCAAATTTCCCTGCAAACCCACAAATTCATGCAGATTCCGTAGGCCAACTGGCACTCCGCGCTGGCCTCTCTTTTCCGTTACGTCTGCTTACCGTGGCCGGTTGGCTGCTTCTACTCTTTTATTTACTGGTCTCGATTCCCGGTAACGCGCAGTCGAAAAAGGCGGTCGACTTATACAGCCAGGGCATCAAGCTGTTCAACGAACGAAAAGCAAAGGAGGCCATTCCGTTCTTCGAACAGGCACTGAAAGAGACGCCCGCTTTCCTCGACGCGCAGGTACGTCTCGGACAAGCCTACGAGTATACCCGCAAGCCCGAGCAGGCATTGGCCGCCTACCGGGCTGCAATTGCCTTACCGGGCAACCTGTCGGCTACCCCGGCAAGCACCGGGGCAACGGCGGCCGCCTATCAGGGAGCCGCCCAGATTTTACTGAAGCTGGGGCGGTATGCCGAAGCCATTCCAGTGCTCGAGGTTTTCCTGCGCAACTTCGCACCCGAATCGGCCAAAGCGCGTCAGGTACAACGCTCGATCGCCATTGCCCGTTTTGGCCAGGAAGCCATTCAGCATCCGGTATCGGTCAGCCCCAAACCGCTCTCTGAATCGCTAAAGCAGGGGGAATCGCAGTATTTTCCGGTGCTGACCGCCGATGAGCAGACCCTGGTTTTCACCATGCTTAAACCGGAAGGGGATGAAGACCTGATGGTAGCCACCAGGGGCACAGAAAGTGGCTGGCAAACCCCGGTCCCATTGTCGGCCAACATCAACACGCCCGACAACGAGGGCACGGCCAGCCTTTCAGCAGATGGTCGATTACTGGTCTTCACGGCCTGCCAGAGCGGAATCCGGCAGGGATTCGGCAGTTGCGACTTATATAGTAGTCAGAAAACCGGCGATGTCTGGAGCGTTCCGCAGAACCTGGGTCCTACCATCAACACCCGTGATTATGAATCGCAGCCCAGTCTCTCGGCCGACGGACGGCAGTTGTATTTCATCTCAAATCGCCCCGGCGGCCTGGGTCAACGTGATATCTGGCGCAGTTCCCGCGATGCGGGCGGAAACTGGACTGAACCCGTGAATCTGGGAAAGCCCATTAATACATCGCTGAATGAAGCATCGCCATTTCTGCATGCCAACGGACAAACCCTGTTTTTCGCATCTGATGGACATATCGGCATGGGGGGCTACGACCTGTTTGTTAGCCGGTATAGGCCCGACAGCGTGAAAGCAGGCTGGTCAGAACCCGCCAATCTGGGATACCCGATCAACACGTCGGAAGACCAGGCCTCGCTGTTTGTATCAGCCAACGGCGCCAAGGCGTATTATTCGTTTGAAGAACAAAAAGAAGGGGTTTCGCAGAAATCACGCATCTATACCTTCGACCTGCCCGCTGTACTCCGCGAACAGGTACGTCCCGTCAACTACCTGAAGGGCCTTGTTACCGATGCCCGCACCAGTAAGCCGCTCAGTGCCACCCTGGATCTGATCGACGTGCGAACCAACCAGTCTGTTTCCCGCATTTCGTCGGACGCACAGACAGGGCAATACGTAGCGGTGCTGCCCGCTGGCGGCGAGTACGCCTTGTACGTAAGCGCACCGGGTTATCTCTTCAAGAGCCTGGCGTTCAACTACGCCGACAAAACCTCTACCGAAACCGGTATGGGACAGGGCGTTTCGCTCGACGCCGGGCTGGAACCCATTGGTGTCACCAGCAAAGAGACGCTGAATAACCTGTTTTTTGAGTCTGGACGGTACGAGTTATCGGGTAAATCGCTGACTGAACTTGAACGGCTGGCCGATTTCCTGAAAACCAATCCCACCACGCGGATTGAAATTGCGGGCCATACCGACGACCGCGGCGACCCGACAGCCAATCTGGAATTATCGCGGAAACGGGCCCAGTCGGTTATTGACTATCTGGCCAAAATGGGTGTAGCTCCTACCCGGTTAAAAGCCATCGGGTATGGCAAAACCCGCCCCGCCGTGAAAGGCACTACCGACGAAGCCCGGCAACGCAATCGCCGTATTGAATGGCGGGTGATGTAGCGACGTGAACCTTCCAGTGTGGGCATCGTTACATCAACGAACTGCCCCACTGAATGGCTACTACCTTCCTGACCGCCGAATGGCGACAATTAATCTTTGCCAATTACGCAATTGATCGCCACGTGCTGGAGCCGCTGGTACCGTATGGCACCGAACTCGACGAATTTGAGGGCGTTTGCTACGGCAGCCTGGTCGGTTTCTACTTCCAGGGCGTAAGGCTGTTTGGCCAGGTCGCGGTGCCCTTCCACCGCGAATTCGAGGAGTTTAATCTGCGCTTCTACGTGCGGCGCAAGACCGAAACCGGCTGGAAACGGGGCGTCGTTTTTGTGAAAGAGATTGTACCAAAACTGGCGATTACACTCGTTGCCCGGACGTTATACGGCGAGCCCTATGCAACCCACCCCATGCGTCATTCCTGGCAAACAGACGGTGATACCCAGCGCATTGGCTACGAATGGAAAGTCGGCGCCGACTGGAATCACATCCGGGTCAGCGCCGACAAAACAGGCCACGCATTGGTACCCAATAGCGAAGAAGCCTTCATTACCGAACACTACTGGGGGTACACCGGCCGGGGCGCAGGGCGAACATCCGAGTATGAAGTAGTCCATCCGCAATGGCACATCCACACCGTATCGGAATATGACGTCAAGTGCAACGTACCCGACTTATACGGAGCAGCCTTTGCCCCGTTTTTCGAGCAGCCCCCCCATTCCGTTTTTCTGGCCGATGGATCAGCCGTAGCCATCAAGTCTGGGGCCAAAGTGGTTTAAACACGTCGAAGCCAGCTTACTCACCCGCCGGGCGTTTGATGTAGCCTGTAGCCGGATCAGGCGAGCCAAAATCGGGGGTACCGTCGGCTCGATAGGTAAAAGGTTGTATTCGGATCGACCGGAAGTCGCCGCAACCCTGACCTGGGGCGGGATTGGCGTGGTAGAGAATCCAGTTTTCGGTACCGTCTACCGACTTGAAAAAGCTGTTATGCCCAACGCCGTAGGTGCTTCCACTCGCATAGGGGCCAAAAACGGGTGTGGCTGACTTTGTCCACGAGGCCGGGTTCAGCAGATCATCGGTAACGTTGGCCGATAGTTGACCAAGCGCGTAAAAATCGGTGGCGCAATAACTGGCCGAATAGATCAGGAATACCTTGTTGCCATTGACCAGGAACTCTGGCCCTTCATTGACGCCAAAACCTTGTTTCTCCCAACTATACTCAGGAGCCGACAAACGTACCCGTGAGCCCGCAGCAACGGTATAAGGGTTGGTCAGTTTGGCGATATAAATGTATTGCGCGCCGCCCAGGTCAGTATCCCAGCCCGACCAGGCCATATACAGTTGATTGTTCAGATTGAGCAGCGTACCGTCGATCGCCCACCTGTTTTCCGGGAGCATCAATTGTCCCCGGTCTGTCCAGGTACCGGTAGTAGGGTCGGCGGCTTCATTTTCCAGCACATACATCCGGTGGTTACGATCAGCCCCATCATCGGCCGTGTAGTAGATATACCATTTGCCGTTCACGCTGTGCAGTTCGGGTGCCCAGATATTCCGCGAATTAGGGCCCGTGGCCGGAGGCGTCCAGACGGTGACGAACCGTGCCTGATCAAGGCGGCTCATGGTCCTGGTCTTATAAATTCGGAGGTTACTGCCGGTGGTCCGCATGACGTAATAAAATCCGTCGCGTTGTATCACCCAGGGATCAGGTCCAACGGGTAACACCGGATTTTTAAACTTCCCGACGGTATCAACTGCCGTAACGGGTGGTGTTGGGGTTACGGTGCCATTGTTTGTCTGCTTGCAGCTGTAGCCGCCAATAAACCACAGTAAGATAAAAGTTGGGAAAAGCGCCTTTTTCATCGTTGCGTATAAAGGAAATTCAACACAGAGGCACAGAGGTTTCACAGAAAACACAGCGTTTTTTTAGAAACAAATTCCGTGTTCTCTGTGAAATCTCAGTGCCTCTGTGTTCTCCCTTTTTTAATTAATAATTCGGGTTCTGTGTCAGGTTTGGGTTCAAATCCCGGTCCAGCTGCGGAATGGGCAGCAGTTCACTTTTGCCTTTCACGAAGGTGGAGAAAGCGGCATCTCGGCTGGCCAGTTGCGGACCAAGATCACCCCAGCGGGCCAGGTCGTTCCAGCGATGCCCTTCACCCGAAAGCTCCAGTAGCCGTTCGTGTTTGATCTGAGTCAGGAACTGCGCCTGCGAAAGGCCCGGTTTAGCGACTGTGAGCGTTGGCAAGCCCGCCCGCCGACGTACCTGATCAACATAGGCGTAGGCCTGCGTTGTTTTGCCCGTTGCGTTCAGTGCTTCGGCATACATCAGCAGCACATCGGCGTACCGGATATACCGCCAGTTGTTGGGCGACCGGTAGCCTTCTTCGTTCTTCCAGTGGTCGTTCTGAAACTTCCGGAACCAGACCCGCTTATTGCCGGTGCCATACCGCTGCGTGAAGGTCTGGCCGTAAATCTGCGTGAAGTTAGGGCCGCGCACATCCGTTGAGTCGAACAGGTACGACGCTTCCAGCCGTGGGTCGCGGGCACCGGTCGTCGTTTTCTCGTTGAATTCGTAGATCGGCCACCGTTGCGCTTCGCCATCCGACCAGCCAATGCCGCTTGGCCCGAAGAACTGCGCCAGCGAGGTGCCGTAGTTCTGGTTCGGTGTCTCGGTATCGTCATCCGTATACTCAGCCGGGTTGATCTGGAACTGCCATTCGAACACCGATTCGCGGTTGTTTTCGGTCGTGATCAGGAAGTTATCGCGGTAGTTCGGCATCAGGGCATAAACGCCTTTGCCTTCACCGTCGGCCAGCCATTGCAGCGGCGTGAGGGCTTCGGTGTATTTCTGCTGTTGCATCTGCGCCTTAGCCAGCAGGGCATAGGCAGCTCCTTTTGTCGCCCGGCCCAGGTCAGCCGTTCCATAGGTTGTTGGCAGCACCGCCGCGGCTTCGGTCAGGTCTTTTTCGATCTGCGCCCATACCTGCGCGCTGGTAGCCGAGCTGGGTTTGTCGCCAACTACCGACGTTTTCAGAATAAGCGGAACATTGCCCCACAGCGACACCAGGTGGTAATAATACATGGCCCGCAGAAACTTGGCTTCCCCGATGTAGCGGGCTTTCAGCGTCGCATCCATCGTGACGTTGGGTACGTTGTCGATCACCTGATTGGCCCGGTTGACACCAATGTAGTTGTCGTTCCAGACAGCGTAGGCATTACCGTAGTTGTAATCGGTCACCAGAAACTGATCCATGTTATTCACAATGTCGGTGGCCGGGCTTTGGCTCCGTCCTTCGTCAGACCGGATGATGAAGTAGAACGGCATCCACCGCGAAATACCCCCCCGGTGCATCGTGCTGTACACGGCATTGACACCCGCCAGTGCATCGTCGCCAGTTTTCCAGAATGACTCAGCCGTCACCTGGTTTGGGTTAACAATATCTAAGCTCCGGTCGCAACCAGCCAGCATCAGGGCGGCGGCAACGGTGAGCGATATGACTCTATTTTTCATGATGATTTGCTCTGGAGTGAATCGAACTTAAAACTCGCAGTTAATACCGACCGACACCACGCGGGGCGATGGCCAGTGACCGTTATCAACGCCACGCTCCTGAATATTGGCACCCGTTACGTCGGGGTCAAGACCTGTGTAGTTGGTCATGGTGAACAGATTCTGACCGCTCACATACACACGCGCACTACGCACCTTGACGCGGTCGAGGAAGGCACGAGGCAGGGTGTAGCCTACTTCCACGTTCCGCAGCCGTACATACGAGGCGTCTTCCAGCCAGCGATCCGTGTAACCGAAGTTGTTGGCGACAATGCCCTGATCACCTGCCTCCAGTCCTAAACGAGGGTCGGTCGTGTTCGTATTCGTGGCCGACCAAGGGCTAACATCGCTTCGGAAGTTGGTCAGCTGGTAGGTGTCCAGACTACGCCGAACGTCGTTGTAGACGGTATAGCCAAACACGCCCGTCAGCTGGACGTTCAGGCTGAACTGGCCATACGACGCATTGAACTGCGCCCCTGCCTGAAGTTTAGGCCAGGGCGACGATACAAACTGACGATCGTCATTCTGCGTAATCTGTCCATCGCCGTTCGTGTCGACGTAGCGGATGTCGCCGGGCTTCGCGTTGGGCTGAATCAGCTGGCCGTTTGGTCCCCGGTAATTATTGATCTCTTCCTGACTCTGGAAAATGCCCGCCGTTTTCAGCACGTACCACTGGCCCACGGGCAGCCCAACCTGCGACCGTGTGTTGCCACTCTGGATGTAGTTGATGTTCTGCCCCTGGTTTCCGACGTTGATCACCGTGTTTTTGATCGTCGTGAAGTTACCCGACACATCCCATTTGAACGGGTGCTCGTTGTTCCGGTAGGTTGCCGAGAACTCAACGCCCTGGTTGCGAATCGACGCCGTGTTTACGAACGGGTTGCCGCGCAGGTTACCCAGATAGCCCGGTACCGCCAGGTTCAGAATAGCATCGTTCGACAGCGAATTATACACGTTGATCTCCGTGGTGATCCGGTTATTGAGGAAGCTGGCCGACACGCCATAGTTTTGCTGAATCCGTTCTTCCCACCGCAAATCCGGGTTGGCCAACTGCGCCTGATACGCGCCCACGTTTGCCGTCTGGTCAACCCCGAAAATGGCTCTCGGGTTGTTGTTGATGAACGCCGTATACGGGAATGAACCCAGGTACGGGACCACAATACCCAGTTTACCATATGATGCGTTCAGCTTCAGGTCAGACACCCAGTCTGCATGGAAGAACTTCTCCTGACTGATACGCCAGGCCGCGGCCACCGATGGGAAGAAGCCCGTCCGGTAATTGGCCCCGAACCGCGAGTCCTGATCGACGCGGCCCGTGAAGGTCAGCAGGTAGCGGTCGTTGTATGCGTAGTTCACCCGGCCCAGATACCCCAGGATCCGGTAATCATCGGGCGTGCTGCCGGCCGAATTGGAGATACCCGTAGCGGCGTTGATCGTTGTGAAATACTGCCCACCCGAGAAACCAAGGTTGGTGCGGGAGCCCGATGTAATATCGCGCCGCGTCGTCTGCTGACTGATACCAACCACGCCGTTAATGCTGTGTGCGCCAAACACTTTGTTGAAATTCAGCGTGTGCTCGAACAGCAGGCTCAGGTAGCGTGACCGATCTTCGCTCACCGACGTAGGCACTGGCGAGGCACTGTACTGATACGTACCCAGCCGACGCAGGTTCTGCGTGTAATCGAAGCTCACTTCCAGGCCCGCGTTGGCGCGGTAGCTCAGCCAGTCGGTCAGCTTCACGTCGAGGTAGGCGTTGCCCACCAGCTTGGCAAAGTTGCTCCCATTGCTGACCAGATTCCGCACCGCCACGGGGTTATACGAATACGAAACGGCGTCGGGGTTCGTGCCGATACCGTAGCCGCCCGGGTTGGCCGCGTTCACATACCTGGGGTCCTGCACCGGAATGACCGGTAAGGCCGTGGCCATGTCGTAGATGGGGTTGCCCGCCGGGAAGTTCTGAATGTTCGAGTTGGTCAACAGCGCGTTTTCGCCGAACGTGAACCGACCAGTCTGGCTCTTGGTGTTAATGCGCAGGCTGGCCCGGTTGAACCCGCTCCCGATCACATACCCTTTATTGTCGAAATAGCTGCCCGAAATCAGGTACGTTCCGGTTTTGGTGCCCCCCGAGAGCGTCAGGTTATAGTCCTGTAAACTTCCCGTCTGCAGCACCTGATCCTGCCAGTTGGTATTGATGTTCGGATTGAACGTACCTGTAGCCACGCTGGCGGGAGGGGTCTGGCCGGAGTTTTGGTACTGGGTACGTTGCAGTTGGGCAAAACCAGCTGCGTCGGTCACGTTCCAGCGTTTGTACACCTGCTGCCCGCCGTATTTACCCGAAAACGACACCCGGATCGGGCCTTCTTTGCCTTGTTTCGTGGTAATGATCACTACGCCGTTGGCCGCTCGTGACCCATAGATAGCCGCCGCCGACGCATCTTTCAGCACCTGGATCGATTCAATATCGTCGTTGTTGATGGTCGGGTTGGCATCGGCAATCATGCCATCGATAATGTACAGCGGATCGGTATTCAGGAAGCTGGCCACCCCCCGAATCTGGATAGACGCCTGCTGACCCGGCACACCTGTATTGCGCACCGTAACGCCCGGCGACAAACCCTGAATCGACTCGGCCAGTGAGTTGGCCGTTACTTTGTTGGCCTGCGTTGGGCTGATCACGTCGTTGGCACCCGTCAGGTCTTTCTTCCGAACCGACTGATAACCAATCACCACAACTTCGTTCAGGGTCCGGTCATCGGGTACCAGTTGAATGTTGATCACTGTCTGCCCACCAATCGCTACGTCTTTCGTTGTATAGCCCACGCTACTGATAGTCAACGTGGTAGCGTTATCGCTCGCATTGATCACGAAGTTGCCATCCGCATCGGTAGTCGCGCCAATGGTTGTCCCTTTCTCAATGACATTGGCCCCCGGTAACCCTTGGTTGTTCTCGTCGGTCACCCGTCCCGTAATTCGCTTCACAACGACCTCAGCCGCCGGTGCCACCACCACGGCGGGACGATCTGTGGCTGGGTTTGCTAAAGGGGTCGCCAACACAGGCTTGTCGGCCGGGGCTGCCTGAATCACGAACAGATTATCCTTGATTTTACGAAACCGCAGGCCCTGTCCAGCCAGCAACTGATTGAGTGTCTGCTCTAATGTAGTGCCCGCCAGGTCAACCTGTGTTTGGCGACCGTCCATCAGTTGCTCATCATACGCAAAGTTGACGCGGTATTTCTGTTCAATTTCGGCGAGCGCTTTTTTAAGCGATCGGGTCCGGCCCGATCGACTCTCATCGTTTTGGGCATCGGCGTGTAGCGTGGTTCCCCTGCTACTGATATTGGCCCTTGTCATCAGCTGGGCAGCAGCCAGTTGCGGCATACTGTACAGGCTTAGGCCAATCAACACAGATAAGGTAACGTACCTGTTCTTCATGGTTTTAGATTAGTTTAACTAACGTTGATCTATGTAAAGTAGACCGATCAAACAACTCGACTGATACTAAAGTATCTGGGGGTGGCCATTGTTGGCACGTGCCCCGTTCACTTACTTTTTCGGAGGTAGATAATGTTACTGTCGCGCTCGATAGTGAGGTCAAACGTGGCGGCCAGTGTGGTCAGCAACGTTTCTACATCCTGGCTAGACAGGTTTCCGGTAAACTGCCGGTCGGCCAGTGCTTCGTCGCCGAAGACAATCGTTAGCCCATACGAGTCGCTTAACTGCTGGGCAACTGCACGCAGGGGTGTCTTTTCAAAAATGAATTGTTTTTGTGTCCAGGCGGTCTGGCGTTCGGGGGCTATCTCCTGCAAGGCTACTTGCTCAATACCAGGCCGGGCAATAGCTACCTGCCCAGGACGCATCTCCAGCACGTGGGCATTCGGCTCACCAGGCCGGATCAGTTGCACCTTTCCTTCAACCAGTGTCACATCGGTTTGCCCTCTGCGCGAATGCACGTTGAATTGGGTACCCAGCACCTGCACATCGAGTCCTGGCGTATGGGTAATGAATTTCACCCGCTGACCTGCTTCTGCCTTTTTGGTAACGGTGAAGAACCCTTCGCCTTCCAGCCATACCTCACGTGGCTGGCCTGCCGCCCAGTCATCGCGATAGGTCAGCGTCGAATTACCGTTGAGTTGTACCGTCGACCCGTCAGGAAGCGTTAGCGTGCGGGTTTCGCCAAAAGCGGTATGTTCGTTGTGCTGATGGCGACTTTCCCGGATATACCAGCCCGTTACCAGCGTACCCAGCAATCCGATTAGAGTGGCGGCCACCTTCCACCCCCCTAGCCGATGCCATACCGATGGGCTGCGCGTCAGCTCGATTACGGGTATAGACTGATCGGTATGCGCCTGTTCCAGAATTGACCAGATCCGCTCATAACTGGCATCTGTCAGATCGTCGTAGCTGACGCGCAGGTGCAGGAGCAACGACGCGGCCTCATCTACCAATGTCTGGCGCTCGGGATGGCGCAGCATAAACGTGTGCCAGAACGACATCGTCGCCTCGTCGGGCTGAAGCACCCAACGCCGAAACGATTCGTCGAGAACAAGATCGCGGACGGTGAATTGCGAATAATCGGGTAATTGGTCGTGCGGCATTTGGCTGAGCAGGTGCGCCGGTGGTCCGGCATTCCAGGCGATTTTCTACAGAAGAAACCGCGCCCCTATTTTATCCCTCACGAATCCAAAAAATTCTACGATGAAGAAAATTAAAGAGCGAATGGCAAAAGAGTGGCCGTCGCGGTTTCACTCTTTCGCCATTCGCTCTTGCACTCTTTCGCTCTTTCACATCAGTAATAGCATTAAGACGCTGCTGCCAACGCGCTTTTGCAGGGCGGCAATGGCTTTGTAGATAATCTTGTAAGCAGACGTCTGCTCGATGTTCATGACTCCCGCAATCTCTTCATAACTCAGGTTGTCGAAGTATTTCAGGAACAGCGCTTCTTTTTGCCGGGGTGGTAATGCATTTAATTCAGCCAGGAGGGCCGTCGATTGCTCGGCCGATATTTGCGCGTCGAGCCAGGTTGGTTCGTAATGAAACTCGACCTGAAAATCCAGCGCGTCAGGGTCCGCATCGAACCGCTGTTCGGCCTGCAACCGACGGACAATCTCGCGCCGAAGCGAACGCATGAGGTAAAACTTGATCGAGTCGGTGCGCCCCAGCCGGTTGCGCGTTTCCAAAATGGAGAGGAACAAGTCTTGCAAACAGTCTTCTGTCAGCTGTCTGTTCTGGGCGATTTTATAGCCGTAATTATACAATGTCTTCGCATAACGCTCATACATATGCGCATAGGCATCACGGCTTCCGGTCAAAAAGTCATCCCAAAGTTCAGCGTCAGACGAATAAGTATACACACGTATCAGAGCCATGTCAGCGTTGAGCAAATCACTAGTCTAGCTAACGCATTTCCCACGGAAAAAGTCAAATTTTTCGGCATAAAGGGATGCGTCAGCTTGACATTACAACCGAACGGAGACATTCTCCTTCATTTGGGAGGGCGTATCAGCCAGCGTTTTAAGGTACTCTTCCCGTTGCTTGAGTTGCAGTTTCAACGAAGCAATGTCGGCAGTAAGGCGTTGCCATTCAGCATCCTGCGTGAAGTCGTAGGTAACACGTTTGGTGATCTGAACGCTGGCGGTATTGTAGTTGATGGTGTTGTTCCGAACGATTGGGTCATCGGCCGGTTCGTCCGTTTCGTCGAGCGACGTAGCTGAACTGGTTGGCATTGGCAGCGACGAGGCAGGTACAGCAGCCTGGTCGCTCCCATCTGCAGCCGGTACAACAGGCGTTTGGGTGATGGCACGCAGTTCCTGCGCCTGCGCCACACTACGATTTTTCAGCCGTGCGATGATCGTCTTGATATACACCTCATAGCGTTTCATCTCCACGTAGGTTTTCAGCAGATCGTAGTTACCGCTGTCAATGATCTGCTGCGCGTGGTCGGCAGCCAGGCGCACAAGACCCGTTTTGGATATGGTTCGGTCGATCGTTCCAATTGGTTTGATTAAGCCCATAGCGGTAGAAAACAGTTAGTCCGCGAATATCGAGCTTGCCGGGCTCATTTGTCAACTGTTGGTTCACCTTACTTTGCCAGCGCGTCACCACGGCCAGGCAGAGCTTAAATAAGTTCGAGCCCATTTAAGCATAAATCGCTTGACCTTTTCACTGGCTGATCGGTTTCGTTCATAGGCGGCTACCTACTGCGTTCTGGCTACAGACCCAACATCACCAGCAAGACGTACCTGTTTTTTCTGTTCGCCATTCACTGACGAGTAACACTTCTCACACATTGATATGACTACAATTGCACACACGCATTACGTACGCGACGCGGTATTTATCATCGCAGGTATTCTCAGCGTTGGGCTTGGGCTAAAAGGCTTTCTACTCTCCAGCCAGTTTATTGATGGTGGTGTCACGGGTATTTCTATGCTCCTGGCTTCGCAGACAGGTATGCCCCTGGCGGTTGGCATCGTTGTTATCAACCTGCCTTTTATCTGGCTCGGATACCGGCAGATCGGGCGGGAGTTCGCCATCAAAAGTACGCTCGGTATTGCCGGCCTATCAGCCTGCCTGGTGCTGGTCCCCTACCCCGATGTAACGCCCGATTTGCTGTTGACCTCCTTGTTTGGGGGTTTTTTCATCGGGGCCGGCATTGGCCTGTCTATGCGCGGTGGAGCTGTTTTGGATGGAACCGAGGTGGCAGCACTGGTCATCAGCCGCCAGGCCACAACCATGAAAGTAAGCGACGTTATCTTACTGTTAAACGTAGTCATTTTTGGTGCCGCCGCCTTCTTTCTGACTATCGAATTGGCTCTCTATTCAATGATCACCTACTTTGCCGCTTCCAAAACGATTGACTTCATCGTTCACGGTATCGAGGAGTACACGGCTATTCTGATCGTTTCCGAGGAATATGAGGATATTCGGGAGCAGGTGTCGGCTGCAGGCTGGGGAATTACGGTGCTGAAAGGTGCTCAGGGTCACGGCAAGCGGGGTGATCTGGCGCAGGATGTCGACGTGCTATATGTCGTTGTAACACGGCTCGAAATCAGTCGGTTACGGTCAACGATCCTGACCATCGATCCGAAGGCCTTTCTAATTCAATATCCCGTCGACGACGTGTTGGGCGGGCAGATCAAGAGCCTGCCCTTACATTAAAAAGAGAAAAGTCCTTATGCGACGAGGCCAATGGCCTCATCGCATAAGGACTTTTCTCTTTTTACGCTACCTCTACAACCACTTCTGGTTTTTTGGGTACTGTCAATATTAGTACACCGTTCTCCTGCTTAGCCACAATGCCAGCCGCATCGACGCGATTGCTGAGTGGCAAGACGCGCTCAAACGATTTCAACGGATATTCCTGTAACAGAAACGCGGGGTCGTTTTCGGTATCGTGCGCGCGGGTCCCCTGAATGATCAATTGGTCGTTGAGCACGCTGACCTTGATAGCTGCCTTGTCGAAACTGACGGCGTATACCATGATTTTGTAGTGATCGCCGTGGTCTTCAACGTTCATCGGTACGTTGTGTTTTGGCCGACGCCAACCACCAAAAAAAGGACGAATGAATTGTGCGAAAGGGTGGCCATGTTGCTGATGGCGGTGTTGGTGATGATACATGTTTTTGTTGTTTATTGGGTTGGTTGTAAACTCGTGATACGCTGACCGGCGTTTTCGGCATAGATCACCTACAGCACAAAATTTTCACTGTGGCGATCAAATGATTCGATTGGAATAGGGCGCTGCGGCTTGTTCTGCTGAACAAAATCAGCGTACTCAGCGTCGCTCATGGTGCGAATCCGGTCGGTGAATTCCAGCCGACGCGATTGCCAGGGGCTCCCCCACCGGCCCTGGTAACCAGAACCAACCCCAACGGCCCGACGGCGAATAAAGCGGAGAGCACCACCAATGATGAGGGCAAATAAGGCCAGCCGTAAAAAGAAGAACGGGAAGGCTACTAAAGCCGCGCCAAGTACAATGGCGGGTATAATAAAACGAGGCATACGGTTCATTATCCTGTTGCAAGCCGGGGTTATAAATCGGCTTCAAACACGATGACGTATGAGTCGATAAATTACTTTAATGAAATTGAAAAAATTTACAAATAATTTACAAAAATCTGACTATCAGATCATTAGTCAAAAAAAGTTGTTAAAGAATTAGCGTCCGCCCCTACGCTGCCGCCACTGCTCGCGGAAACGAGCTTTGTCTTCTTCGCTCATCTGCTGCCATTTTGCCTTCCAGGAAGGGCTGGCAAATCGGTTATGCCCATTGCCCCACCGGCCACCTCGTCCGGGCCAGTTACCAAACAGCAATCGACACAGCAGCATAAGCCCCCCTGCCTGCCAGATCGTGACAGGACGTACCTGGACAACCTCGACAAGCACATGGTTCCATAGCCACATCACGGCTGCTGAGAGTAGCGCAGCGCTGATCAACACGAAAAAAGGGATCCAGATGAAGCGGCGTTTCGGTCCGTGGCGCATGGTTGTCAGGAGTTCGACAGTTCGTCGTATAATGATTGAAGCCGTTTGCGAAGGTATTGCACGGCATAGCGTTTTCTAGAAATAATGGTCTTCAGATTTTCGCCGGTCAGATCGGCAATCGCCTGTAACGTCTGCTCTTCCAGTTCATTCTGAACAAACACTGTACGTTGATTATCGGGCAGCTCATCCAGCGCCCGCATCAGTTCATCCCAGATCAGGTCACGAAAAACGGGATCATCCGCCGAATCGGGATCGGCCAGCAACAGATCATCCAGTGACAGCTCATCGTCTTCGTCAGCCTGTCGGGCAGCATCGGTCAACGTAATTTCACGGGTACGTCGGTAGCGGTCTGTGATGCGATTCCGGGCTACTTCGTAGAGCCATCCACTCAGGCTGGTAATCTGGTCAAGGTCAACAACCCGGCTCAGTTGGTACCAGACATCCTGCAAAATATCCTCGGCGTCTTCTTCCGTTCTCACCTGATTCCGAATAAACCCGAACAGGCGCCCCCCATACTGCTTTACAGCGTCGAGCACAGTCCGTTTGGGGGTTTCAGCAGGCATAGGGCGAAAGTAAGTGGACCAAAGGTCAAGGTCCAACGTTCAGGATGGGCCTGTTGTATGAAGATCGGTTCAAATTGCGGTTCAACGTTTGACTTTGGCCGTTAAACGTTGACCCCTATCCGCCCGTCGTCTTATCTTTGCTCCATGAGTTACCTACCTGTTAAGCAACTGCTACAGACGGAACCTGGCCAGACCGTGACGGTGAAGGGCTGGGTACGTACCAAGCGCGAAAGCAAAAATGCCGTGTTCGTGGCGATCAACGACGGCTCAACTATTCACACCATTCAGGCGGTGGCTGAGGCTGGTTTTCTGCCCGACGAAACGCTTCGCCTGATCACCACCGGCGCTTGTGTAGCCATTACGGGCGAGCTCGTTCCGTCGCAGGGCGCCGGACAAGCCGTGGAGGTGAAGATAGCCGAAGTGCATATTTACGGTCCCGCTGATCCGGAGAAATATCCGCTGCAACCCAAACGTCATTCACTCGAGTTTCTGCGCGAGATTGCTCACCTCCGGCCAAGGACCAACACATTCAGCGCCATTCTACGCATCCGCCACGCGCTGGCCTTTGCCGTGCATAAGTACTACAACGACAACGGGTTTTTCTACCTGAATACCCCCATTATCACGGCATCGGATGCTGAAGGAGCCGGTGAGATGTTCCGCGTATCAACGCTCGACCCGATCAATCCGCCCAAAACGGAAGACGGCCAGATTGATTATAGCCAGGATTTCTTTGGTCGCGAAACCAACCTGACCGTTTCGGGACAGTTGGAAGGCGAGCTTGGCGCCCTGGCGCTTGGCAAGATTTACACATTCGGCCCAACCTTCCGCGCTGAAAACTCGAACACGACACGGCACCTGGCCGAGTTCTGGATGATTGAACCTGAGATGGCCTTCTTCGAGTTGGAAGACAACATGAATCTGGCCGAAGACTTCGTTAAAACGGTCATTCGCTACGCCCTCGACAATTGCGCCGACGATCTGGCCTTCCTCGAAAATCGCCTGAAAGAGGAAGAAAAAACGAAGAAGAAAGAAGAACAGAGCGAGATGTCGCTGACCGAAAAGCTCCGGTTTGTGGTCGATAACGATTTCGAGCGGCTCACCTACACGGAAGCTGTGGAGATTCTGCGTAACTCGAAACCGGCCAAGAAAGGGCAGTTCCAGTATGAAGTAGGCTGGGGCATAGATTTGCAATCAGAGCACGAGCGGTATCTCGTTGAGAAGCACTTTAAAAAGCCGGTCATCCTGACTAATTATCCCCGCGCGATCAAGTCGTTTTACATGAAACAGGACGACGAATTGGCGGCGGCTCCTGGCCCAACCGTACGGGCAATGGACGTGCTGTTTCCCGGCATCGGCGAAATTATTGGCGGCTCACAGCGCGAAGATGATCTGGACAAATTAACGGCGCGTATGGCCGAAGTGGGCATTGAGCAAGAGGCGATCTGGTGGTACCTCGATACGCGCCGCTTTGGTTCAGCCCCACACTCCGGCTTCGGCCTCGGTTTTGAGCGGCTGGTATTATTCGTCACCGGCATGAGCAACATCCGCGACGTGATCCCATTTCCCCGCGCCCCAAAGTCAGCCGAATTTTAGAGATGGTTCTCCTGTAGGGGCGGCCTACAGTGGCCACCCGCCTCGCGTAAGCAATACGCCGATAGATAACAGCCCGCGTATCAACCCTATGTCAAAAGCCGCCCGGTTAATAAGCCGGGCGGCTTTTTTTTGAACATTGACCCGCCCGTACTGTTTTTAAACAGTAGTTAAACCATCCTATCAGCGTTAGTCATGATTAAGAACGAAGACATTGTTGAAGACCTCAACGAACTGGTAAAAATCAACAACGATCGTATCCAGGGATACATGAAGGCCGTTGAAGACACGGACGATTCGCAGCTCGACCATCTTTTCAACGAGATGATTGTGCAGAGCCAAAATTTCCGTAGCCAACTGGCCGATCATATTGTGCGTATTGATGGCACGGCCGTGTCAGATGCCACTTCTACAGATGTAAGCAGCAAGATTCACCGGGCATGGATCGACATTAAGTCGGCAGTGACGGGTAAAGACCGCGACACGGTGTTAAGTTCCGTGACGTTTGGCGAAAATGCTGCCGTGGAAGCCTACGAAGGCGCCATCGAAAACGATAAAATTCCAGCCTATATCAAAGAAGACCTGACCAGGCAGTTATCTGATCTGAAGGCTTCCCGCGATAAAATGGAAGAACTGAAGAGCAAATAAAACGGCTCACAGTGTTTAATAGAAAGGGAGAACGTTAAGTACGTTCTCCCTTTCTATGTTTTACGCCTAACCTAGCGTTTGTTACTCTGGTAGTGGCATATCCTTAAAATCTGCGTCGGTTAACTGAATCGTGGCGGCGGCTGTATTTTCTTCCAGGTGTTTAACCGACGACGTACCTGGAATAAGCAGCATCACGGGCGAAGCCGCCAGTAGCCAGGCCAGTGCAATTTGAAAATCGGTCGCCCCATGTCGTTGGGCCACTGTATGAATGGCTTTCTCGGCCGACAGATCACCACCACCGAGCGGATAC
This sequence comes from Fibrella arboris, assembly GCF_041321095.1. Classification (NCBI taxonomy): domain Bacteria; kingdom Pseudomonadati; phylum Bacteroidota; class Cytophagia; order Cytophagales; family Spirosomataceae; genus Fibrella; species Fibrella arboris. The sequence continues at coordinate 175,477 of NZ_JBGGWE010000005.1, forward strand.
CACGGAATGAACGCGATGTTTTGCTCCTCACAGAACTTCAGGGTGGGGTTCCATTTCTGCTGGCCAAAACTATACATGTTCTGCACGGAAACCACTTCGAAATATTGTTGTGCTTGCTTGATCTGATCTACATCGACTTCCGACAAGCCAATGTGTTTGATTTTACCCTGCTGCTGCGCTTCTGCCAAAAAGCCCAGAAACTCGTCTGAAGGCACTTTATCATCGAACCGGTGTAGCTGATACAGATCAATTTGCTCAACTTTCAGTCGTTTCAGGCTTCCATTCAACGCTTCTTCTAAATGTTTGCGGCTCCCATCGACGGGCCACTGGTTGGGTCCGGTACGCAACAAGGCTCCTTTCGTGGCCACTACCAGATCATCGGCGTATGGGTGAAGGGCTTCGGCAATAAGTTCTTCGGAGACGAACGGACCGTAGCTATCGGCCGTATCAATAAAGTTAATGCCCAGATCAAGGCACCGTTTCAGCACCCGCAGGGCTTCATCGCGATTTCTGGGTGGTCCCCAGATGCCTTCGCCGGTAATGCGCATGGCACCATAGCCTAAACGGTTCACGGTTAGATCGCCACCGAGTGTGATTGTTCCGGCGGCAGTAGCGGCGGTCCCGCGTCCGGGCTTTTCAGTTGTTGACTGCATGGGTATTGGTTGTTGACTAGTCTATGAGGTCCATCCTCATGAACCACCTTTACTTTACTAGTCAGAACCACTAACTGTTTTCAACACCAGGAATTTTCTTCGGCTGGGTACGTTGCCGGGCCCGGTTACCCGGCTTCTCTCGCCAAAAACAAACCTATATTTGTTTAAGCGCTTAACAAACTATCTACCGCTTCTCAATGCCTTCCAGTACGCGGCGGATGACATTGGCGCGGGCCATAAAATCGAGTGAACCAGCTACGTCGCCTGAGTCGATCACGGCTTTGAAGCGTTGCAGAAACTCGATGTAATCGGCCAGGGCCTGGGAGACATTATCGCGGTTCTGGTCGAAAATCGGTGCCCACATCTGCGGCGAACTTTTGGCTAACCGAACCGTGCTACTGAAACCGGTACTCGCCATATCAAAAATGGCCTGCTCGTCTTTCTCTTTCTCCAGCACGGTCAGTCCCAGCGCAAACGCGCTGATATGACTTAAGTGCGATACGTAGGCCAGGTGCAGGTCATGTTCCTGCGGGGTCATGTAAAACAGCTTCATGCCAATATCGCTGAAGATGGCTTCAACCAGTTTCAGGCTATCAGGATCACTTTTGTCTTTATCGCAAATGATCAGGTTTTTGCCGGGAAGCAACTCACGGAAAGCGGCGCCAGGACCCGAATTCTCAGTCCCCGCCATTGGGTGTACCGCTACGAACTGAGTCCGTTTAGGATGCCAATCGACAAGAGCACAAATCCCCTCTTTGGTTGATCCCAGATCAAGCACAGTGGCATTGACCGGCAGTTTATCGAGCACGGCAGGCAATAGCGTCAGAATAGTATTGACGGGCGTAGCCAGCACAACCAGCGTGCTTTGCGTCACGGCTTCCTCCAGCGGCATTATGGTGTCGACAATGCCTTTTGCCAACGCCAGCTGGCCATGAACAGCGGAGGCATCAACCCCAATGAAATAGGCTTTCGGGTATTTCTCACGGACGGCCAGGGCAAATGAACCGCCTAACAAACCGACACCTACAATCGAAATAGTCATATACGTAATCGGTTTACGGCCTGTTCAATCCGTTCTTTAGGCATACAAAGCGAGATTCGGATGTAACGGCTACCCTTGGGACCGAAGATGAAACCCGGGGCAATAAAGATATGCCTGGTGTACAGCAGATCGTCGACCAACGCCTCTGCCGACGGAAGGCTGTCGGGCAATTTGGCCCATAAAAACATCCCTTCCTGATTGCGGGCGTAATGGCAACCCAATGTATCCAGAAAGGCGTAGGCTGCTTCTAAGCGCCCTTGATAAATGGCATTACGTTCAGCATGCCACGCGTCAGCATTGTGCAGGGCTGTGGCTGCTGCCTGTTGTAAGGCCAGAAACATCCCCGAATCTACATTGCTCTTTATCGTCAGTACCGCATCGACATATGGTTTTGCTGCTGCCAGCCAGCCAACTCGCCAGCCAGCCATGTTATGCGACTTACTCATGGAGTTCAGTTCAACAGCTACTTCTTTAGCGCCATCAACAGACAGCAAACTGATTGGGTCTTTTTTGTTTAGTACCAGACTGTACGGGTTGTCGTGACAGAGCAATACGTTATGGTCCTGGGCAAACCGAACAGCGCGCTCAAAAAGGCTTTTCGTTGCTGGTGCGCCCGTGGGCATGTGCGGGTAGTTCAGCCAGACAATCCGGGTACGTTCCGTCAGCTGGTCAGCCATCTGCTCCCAGTCGGGCTGCCACCCGTCATTCTCCTGCAAACGATACGCGAGGACCTTTGCGCCAACCATCTGGCTCACAGCCCGATAGGCCGGATAACCTAATTCTGGCACCAGTACTTCATCGCCTTCGTTCAGGAAGGTCAGCGATAAATGCGTGATCGCTTCCTTAGAGCCTATCATGGGCAGCAGCTCCGTTTCTGGATCAAGCATGACTCCATACGTGTGCGCGTAGAAATGAGCGATAGCTTGCCGCAAGGCTGGAATCCCTTTGTACGATTGATAGCCGTGTGCAGTTGGCTGGTGCGCTACGTCGGCCAGTGTCTTGATCGTTGCTTCCGAAGGCATCATATCGGGGTTGCCGATACCGATATTGATCACATCGTGCCCCGCTGCCTGTAGCTTACGTACCTCAGCGAGCTTGATTGAGAAATAATATTCCTGAGCCTGATTGGCGCGGTGGGCAAGAGGGATAATCATGGGGTAAAAATACAAAAGCCGCCCCAGATCGGGGCGGCTTTTACTTGTAGTAAGTAGATCGCTTAGTTCATGAATTTTAGCCGCAGGTCATTCAGCTGACTACGCAGTGAGGCATCAATTTGTTTATCGCCAACCCGAAGAACGTACCCACCGATGAGTTTGCTATCCTGCTTTTCATCTAATTCAACGGTTTTACCGCCGGTTAGCGTTTGCACTTTCGCTTTTAGCTGACTCCGCAATTCATCAGTTAGAGGCACTGTTGTGATAACCGTAGCCCGTTCAACTCCTTTCAACGAATCATACTGCTTACCAAATTCGACAGCAATATCTTCCAGGATGTTATCGCGGCCTTTCTGAGCCACAATGTGAAAAAAGGACATCGTCATGGCATTCAACCGACCGCCAAACACAGCGTTGATGATGTTCCATTTTTTTGCGTTTCGTACAATAGGGTTTTTGAGCAACACACCTAATGTACGATTTTCGGAAATCGTGCGCTGGAAAAAGAGCATGTCACCATACATTTCTTCCACAATGCCTTTTTCCTGCGCCAAATCAATCAATGACTTGGCATATCGGGCAGCAACCGTTGAAATAGCCATCGTTAACGCCCGTTTAGTTTAACCGTGATGAAGCCACCAGGTCTTGTACCAGTTTTTCCTGGGATGCTTTATCCGCCAGTTCACGACGGAGCACTTTCTCGGCCACTTCGATCGACAGAGTAACGACATCTTTCTTCATGGAGGCAACCAGCGCCTGGCGTTCGTTTTGCATAGCCTCACGAGCCTGCTCCAGTACCCGCTGCCCTTCGGCGGCGGCTTTGTCGCGGGCGTCAGCTACCATTTTATCGGCCGTTTCTTTAGCACCACGTAAGATCGTATCACGCTCAATACGTGCCTGGGCCAGAATTTGCTCGTTTTCTGACTTCAGTTTAGCCATTTCGCCGCGCGTTTTTTCAGCGAGGTCAAGGGCACCCTGAATATTGCTTTCACGCTCTTTCAGACTAGCCGAAATAGGGCCCCAGGCAAATTTGCTGAGCAGGAAGAACAGTAAACCGAAAATGACTACTTGCCATACTAACAGGCCAATGTCGGGGGTAAGCAGGTCCATAGTAAATTATGAATAAGAGTAATGAGTCAAGAAATTGATACGCTTCCTTTTGTTTGTAAAAGTTGCCTGCCAACGGCAACCCCAATTGGCAGGCTAACTAAAAATTCGGTGTATCCCGTGCGTCGTGGCCTAGTGCTCAGACAAGATACGTACTGATGATCGGGCGATTAAGCCAGAGCCACCAGCAGACAGATAACGGCAGCGAACAGAGCCACGGCCTCGATCAGGGCGGCAATGATCAGCATGGCCGTTTGGATACGACCAGCGGCTTCTGGCTGGCGGGCAATGCCCTCCATTGCGCTACCACCGATACGACCAATACCAAGACCAGCACCAATAGCGGCCAGACCAGCACCGATAGCAGCACCCATGATGGCTACACTACCAGTTGCTTCCAATAAGATTGACAGCATGAAAGCTAACATCTTCAAACAGATTTATAAGTGAAAAAACAAAAGAAAGCAAAGTAAAGACTACCCGATCTCATCGCCAGGACCTTCATACCCGATACCATGATCGGCTTCATGATGGTCTTCAATAGCACTGCCGATATACATAGAGGTCAACAGTGTGAAGATGAATGCCTGCAGGAATGCGACCAGCAATTCGATCAGGTTCATGAACAGGGTAAAGGGAACAACGATCAAACTCACGCCATAGCCGGTGCCCATGCTGGCTTGTCCGGCAATGAAGATGAGTGATAACAAGGCCAGAATAATGATGTGACCGGCTGTGATGTTGGCAAATAACCGGATCATCAACGACAGTGGTTTCATGAACAGGCCTACGATCTCAACCGGAATCATAATTGGCAACAGGGCTACTGGTACGCCAGTTGGTTTCACCAGGTGCATCCAGTAGTGCTTGTTGCCACTGAAGTTGGTAACGAAGAATGTGATGACTGCCAGCACCATCGTTACAGCGATGTTTCCGGTCAGGTTAGCACCACCGGGCAGCAGGCCAAGCAGGTTGTTCACCAGAATAAAGAAAAACAGCGTCAGCAGATAGGGCAGGTATTTCTCATATTTCGGACCCAGGTTTGGCTTGGCAATTTCGTCACGAACAAACATGACGATCGGCTCAAGGAACGACTGGAGTCCTTTCGGGGCTTTCCCTTTGTTTACGGTGTAGCTTTTAGCAACAGACGTAAATACAAAGAACAGAATGAGCGCACTGATCAGCAAAGAAGCTACGTTCTTGGTGATCGAGAAGTCCTGTACGTGAACCTCTTCTACTGGCTTGCCAGCTTCATCGACCCGGTGAATATGGCCATGCTCTGACTTGTAGCCATTATAGATTTCGCCATGATTCAGATGAGATGACGAGAATACTTCCAGACCGCGATCGGCGGAATACAGGATAACAGGTAAAGGCAACGTTAGGCCATGGGCAAATTCCCAACCACGGTCATCACTGATGTGGTGGGTGATCATTTCTCCAACCTTGAACCCCTTCTTTTGCTCAGCGTGTGACTCCTGACCGTCGAGGGTATGCTCCTGCGCGAAAACGCCAGCTACGGTGCTGAACACAAGGACAAAAGCAAGCAAAAATCTATTAATTGATGAACTCATCATATGAAATAAGTAAGCGTTTCTACGAATCGCGCCGCAATTTACGTGTAAGGCCGTAGATTTCAAAACTGGTGTAAACTAAATACAATCCAAGAAAGCTTAGTACGAAGCGTTTCCGTTCAGGTACGTTGTTATACAGCATCACTCCCATGAAAACAAGGCTCAACACTAGCTTGGCCGTCGTGAATGCTAAAAAAAAAGTGGTGAACTGGGCTGATTTCAGGTCTTTTACGAAACTCATGAGCCGATGCAGCAGGACAGACAGCATGGTATAGAAGAGTAGTAAATACGGCCAGAACGGATGAACCCAGTTTGGTCTATAAAATCGGTCAGCTACAAAAAATACAATTCCTAGTAATACAGTTAATAGTATAGAATCACGCATCCAACCGTTATTTTTCGTTCGCTTCGATTAACCTGTTTTTAATAGAGCAACTAGCTATAATTGCCAAATAAAATATTGTCTTCTCCTTCAAAATGAAATGTCAGTTTTTGGGGAGCTGCTTGATGAAGAGGTAAAGTGATGCAAAAATGGCAAATAATGACAGGCCAATCGTCCAGCCGGGTGTTTTATTCCCCTGCCATTCGTCGAGTTTCATGCCGGCGTAAACGCCTAAGCCAATCGTTCCAAGCATTTGAATGCCTATGCCGCTGTACTGGGCGAATGCCGACGGACGGCGGTCGTGATCACTGCCCTGATCGGGCCTGTCTGGGGTTTCTGGTGCATTCATCACAGGAAAATAGCTAATTTCGCCACGCTGGCACAGGATTCGATACGTTGACCGGTAGCGGGCTCGTTTTATCTATAACTGATTCAACCTTATTTTGTCGCTTCCACAGCAGTATGTCCCGAAAAAAGGGGACGCGCCAATTTCTTTACCGGCTATGTATTGTTTTCGACCTGTCTATTTTACTTCACTGGGCCTTCTGGCATTATTGGCAGGCGGGTTCTGGTCGTGTTCGCAACATAGCAACGGAACGGTCAGCAAAGGATACCATAACCTGACAGCGCATTTCAATGCGTACGTCATGGCCCGGGACGATATCGATGAGGTTGAGCGCTATCTGTTCAAGAACCGGCAGGAAAATTACAACGAGACCCTTCCGATTCTGGTGCCGCTCGACTCCAATGCCATTCAATCGGTACGGCCTCAACTCGACGACGCGATCAAGAAAGCGTCGCTGGTTGCGGAACGGCATCAGAACAGTAAGTGGGTCGACAATGCGTATGTCCTGATTGGCAAAACGCGTTTGTATCGTCAGGATTTACCGAATGCGATCGAGGTATTCAAGTACGTTAATACGAAGGGGACAGACGATGCTGACAAGCATGAAGCATTGATCTTACTCATGCGGGCCTATACCGAAACAGGGGACTTCGCCAACGGACTGACCGTGGCTGAATACCTCCGGACGCAACCGTTGACTAAAACCAACACCCGCGACTTTTACCTGACCAAAGCGAACCTGCACCAACGGAAAGGAGAAGCACTAATAGCGGCTGGTATTCTTGAAGCGACGTTTCCCTTTTTGAAGAAATCGGAAGCTACAGCCAGGCTGCATTTAATTGCCGGGCAACTGTATGAGTCGGCCGGCAAAGCGACACAAGCTACCGAACAGTTTCAGCAGGTCCTGCGAACTCATCCAAATTACGATCAGGAGTTTTTTGCCAACATCTATCTGATGCAGGCTGATGGGACTGATTCCAGACAGCTGGCCCGTAATGCCGAGCGGTTTGAGGAAATGCTGAACGACCGAAAAAATTCGGATTTAAAAGACAAGATCTATTTCACGATGGGCCGCGCTGATGCCCGTCGTGGCAATTACGACCGGGCGTTGGTTAATTTCAACAAAGCCGTACAGACAGGGCTTACAAACACAGCTCAGGTGGCGTTGACTTATGCCGAGATTGGTAATCTCTATTTCGAAAAGAAGCGAGATTATAGCAAAGCACAGGCTTATTACGACAGTTCGCTCGCCTTGCTACCTCAGAATAACCCTGCCTACACAACATTGGCCAACCGCAAGAAGTCGCTCGATGAGTTTGTTAACAACCAGACCACGATTGACCGGGAAGATAGCCTGCAACGCATGGCTCAGATGAACCCGGCGGCCTTAGACCAGCTGCTCGACAAGATCATTGACCAGCGCGAGAAAGACGATGCGGCTCAGGCTGAATTGGCCAGGCAAATTACCGGACGCACCAACCTGTCAGGCGCACAGGCAACTAATTCTGATCTGGCCCCAAACGACCGTTGGGTTTTATATAATCCGGTTCAACTGGCTCAGGGTAAGCAGGAGTTTATGCAGCTTTGGGGTAATCGCCCGCTGGCCGACGACTGGCGGCGGCAAAATAAAGATGCGTCACAAGCAATAGCCAGTGAAACCAGCGCCTTAAACGGGGCAAACCCAGCCAATTCCACGAATCCGGCAACGCCTCTACCAGCGGCCGGAGCGCGCCCCCCCGTTGCGAATACCTTGAACTTAAGAAAAGCAAAAAAGGACGAGCTATACCGGCAGATCCCCTTCTCTGCCGATGCGCTGCAAAAATCAAATGACCAGCTTGAGTCAGCGTTGTTTCGGCAGGGTAAGCTTTATAAATTCCAACTCGATCAGCCTTTACAGGCCATGACTACCCTCGACCGGTTATTGGTTCGTTACCCTAACAGCAGCTACAAACCGGAAGCCTACTATTTGATGCATCTATCGGCGGAACAGGCTGGTAAACCATCTCCCTGGCGCGATAAACTATTGACCGAATTTCCAACTTCATCGTACGCCAAGCTTCTGACAGCTGCTGGGAGCCAGTCTACCTTAACCAGTAACACAGAAAATGGCAAAGGAGGTGTAAACGAGATTGCCGCTAACCAGACATACACTAACTTGTATGAGTTATACCAGTCGGGCAATAGTACAGAGGCACTTGCACGTGTTGAGGCTGCGCTGGGTACGTTTGGCGGCTCAAAGATTGCCGATAAGATGGCCCTGCTGCGAATCGTGCTGATCGGGCGTGTGCAAGGTGTTGATGCATACCGGCAGGCACTCACTGAATTCGTTCGTGATTATCCGCTGAGTCCATTACTTTCACACATAAAAGAACGTCAGGCAGCCGCTGAACAACTCTCGGCGAAACGGAATAAACAATAAGTTATGGGTTTCAATTTTCAGGTTTCAGGTTTCAAATGCGTCTCTTACTGACCAGTCGTTCTCACGCGGAGCATTTGAACCCTGGCCCCTGAAACTAATCACTTGAAATCCCCCTCCCACCCATGATTGAATTTGCTTCCGGGCAGTACCGCACTATTATTACCCGACTCTGGACCTACGTATTGATCTTTCTGGCTGCGCTTGTACTCTACGTACTGGCAGTTTCAGTGAATTTTCTCTGGCTTTTTGGCGGCATGCCCGATCTGAAAGCGTTGGAGAATCCCAAGAGCCAGGTCGCGTCAACTATCTATTTTAACGATGGGCCGCAGATGGGGAAATTCTATCTGGAGAACCGAACGCCAATCGATATTACGCAGGTTTCGCCCAATGTTATTTCGGCGCTGCTGGCTACCGAAGATGCCCGCTTTATGAAACATTCGGGCATCGATTTCCGATCAATTGCCCGGGCGATTACGGGTATACTCACGTTTCAGAACACGGCCAGCACGGGTGGCGGCAGTACGCTCACTCAGCAAACGGCCAAGAACCTGTTCAATACACGTGAAGAACAATATGAAGGAATACTGGGCGATCTGCCGGTGATTCGACTGGTGATTGCCAAAACAAAGGAATGGATTCTCGCCGTGCGCCTTGAGCGGAACTACACCAAGCAGGAGATCATCATGATGTACCTCAACACGGTATCGTTTGGCAATAACACATACGGCATCAAAACGGCGGCGAAGACGTATTTCAACCGCGAGCCCTGGCAACTGTCGGTCGAGGAGAGCGCTACACTGGTTGGTCTGCTTAAAAACCCGTCGCTTTTCGATCCGCGCGTCTTTGAGGATCGCTCCCGGGAACGGCGAAATGTGGTACTGAGCCAGATGCGGAAATACAAATTTCTAACCACGGATCAGTACGTAGCGTATAAGATCAAGCCATTGAAACTCGACTTCAATGTCGAGAACCAGAATACGAATAAAGCCCCGTACTACTGTGCCACCATCCGGGACTTTTTGAAGAATTGGATCAAGCAGTACAATAAAGAAAATGGCACCGAACTGAATCTGTACACAAGCGGGCTGAAGATCTACTCGACACTCGATTCACGCATGCAGCAGGCCGCCGAAGAAGCGGTAATGGCAAATATGCGCGACCAGCAGGGGAAATTCTACCAGCAGTGGCGCGGGCGAAATCCGTGGGTGTTCAAGAATGCCACCAACCAATGGCAGGAAATGCCCAACTTCATCGAGAACGCCATTAAGCGTACCAGTCGCTATCGATTGCTGAAGGAAGTGTATGGCGACGATCAGAAGACGATCTGGCGGGAGCTGAATAAACCAGTAAAAATGAAGGTCTTTACCTACGCCAATCGTCGTCTGGAGAAAGACACCGTCATGAGTCCGCTCGACTCGCTCCGTTATTACAAACGATTGCTACACACGGGGTTCGTTTCAATGGACCCTACGACTGGGTACGTTCGTGCGTGGGTGGGGGGAATCAATTTCAAACACATGAAGTTTGACCACGTTGCCCAGGGGAAACGGCAACCAGGGTCAACCTTCAAACCATTCGTGTACCTGACTGCACTGAACAATAATTACTTCACAACCTGCGATCGCATCACCGACAGCCCGGTTACGTTTGCTGCCTATGAAGATGGTAACGGGCCTCGCTCCTGGACACCTAAAAACTCGACCGGTCGGTATAGTGGGCAGGCATTGTCGTTACGGGAAGCCATCGGCGCCTCAGTCAATAGCGTTTCGGCTCGACTGATGAAGAAGGCCGGCGCCCGGTCGGTGATTAAAACGGCGGCCGATCTGGGCATCGACACCACTGGTTTTCCAGCTAACCCCACCCTTTGTTTGGGTACCGCCGATGTATCGGTTATGGACATGGTAGCGGCTTATTGCACCTTTGCCAACAGCGGCCACCGGGTAGAACCAATCACGATCTACCGGATCACGGATAAGAATGACAATGTGCTGCATAATTTCACCCTGAACGCCGTGCAGGTGATTAGCGCCCAGAAAGCCTATGATATGTTGTACCTGATGCGTGGCGCCAGTGAAGATCCGAATGGTACAGCTGCCCGCTTGCGGTCGCAGTACAAATTGCTGGAAAACGGCAACCAGATTGCCGCCAAAACGGGTACGACGTCAAGCTTTTCAGACGGTTGGTTTATGGGCATCACGCAAAATCTGGTGTCGGGTCTTTGGGTAGGTGGCGACGATCGGTCTATTCACTTTAAAGATATCGGGTTTGGACAGGGAGCCAGACTGGCCATGCCTGCCTGGGGATTATATATGCAGAAGGTATATGCCGACAAATCGCTGACGAAGTATAAGCCAAGTCTATTCCTAAAGCCCAATGGCTATAAAGTAGACTGCGGTGGCTACTACATCGATTCCTCGCAGCGATATATTCCTCCGCAGATTGCCCCGACCGAAGAAGAGGAAATTCTTAACTGACGCAGGTACGTTGCCTGGCGGCGAACAAGCTCAATCGGAGCAACCTTTACCCAGGTACGTTCGTTAACGTAACATGCCAGAATTCGACTACAAAAAAGAGTTGGCCAGGGTGCCTCATGAACCCGGTGTGTACCGGTATTTCGACGCGTCCGGTGAGGTTATCTACGTTGGTAAAGCCAAAGACTTAAAGAATCGTGTCAGTAGCTATTTCGTTAAATCGAACCAGCATGACCGCAAAACCCAGCGACTGGTTAGTCAGATCAGAAAGATCGAGTTCACGATCGTTCATACTGAATTTGACGCGCTCTTACTCGAGAATCAGCTGATCAAGCGGTATCAGCCCCGCTATAACATCCTGTTGCGTGATGACAAGACGTATCCGTTTATCTGCGTCACCAACGAACATTTTCCACGGGTAGTCACCACACGGCGCATCGAACGTGGCCAGGGCACCTATTACGGCCCATTCGCCAATCTGAAACCGATGTATACGGTACTGGAAATGTTCAGCCAGTTGTTTACACTACGTACCTGCAATTACAACCTGGCTCCCGAGAACATTGAAGCGGGCAAGTATAAGGTTTGTCTGGAATATCACATTGGTAATTGCAAAGGGCCGTGCGAAGGCAAGCAGGCCGAGCCAGACTATGACGCCGATATCGAACAGATTCACGCCATTCTGAAAGGTCAGCTCAAACCAGCGCAGGAGTACTTCCGTAGCCGAATGGTTGAAGCCGCTGGTACGATGGCCTTCGAACAGGCGCAGCAGTATAAGGAGAAGCTGGATGTGTTGCAACGTTTCCAAAGCAAGTCAACAGTCGTTAATCCGAAAATTGCGGATGCCGACGTGTTCACGATCGCATCCGATGACGTAGCGGCCTACATCAACTTCATGAAAGTGGTCAACGGCACAATCATTCAAACGCATACCGTTGAGGTCAAGAAGAAGCTGGAAGAGGCAGACACAGACCTGCTTGCCATGATGATCGTTGAGTTTCGGGATCAGTACGGTAGCCAAGCCAAAGAAATTATTACCAATATCCCACTCGACACGGATTTGAAAGCAGAAGTGACCGTTCCGCAGATCGGCGACAAGCGCAAATTAATGGATATGTCGCTCAAGAATGTGCTGTATTTCCGACGGGAACGCCAGGATCGGGCTACCGCCGAAGCAACCGCCAATGCCAGTAAAAAAGATAGGGTGCTGATTAAATTGAAGCAGGATTTGCAGCTGAAAAACTTACCTCGCCGCATTGAATGTTTTGATAACTCGAATATTCAGGGGACAAACCCGGTGTCGGCTATGGTGTGTTTTATCGATGGCAAGCCCGCCAACAAAGAATACCGCCACTACAGCATCAAAACTGTCATTGGCCCCAACGACTTTGCCAGTATGCACGAAGTGGTTACGCGGCGCTACAGCCGTATGCTGGACGAAAATGGGCCATTGCCCGATCTCATCGTGATCGACGGCGGCAAAGGGCAGCTCAGCGCAGCCTGTGATGCTTTAAAAGCGTTAAACTTGTACGGGCAAATCCCGATCATTGGCATTGCCAAGCGCCTGGAGGAGATTTATTTCCCGGAGGATACCCTTCCGCTTTACCTAGACAAGCGTTCAGAATCGCTAAAATTAATTCAACGTTGCCGGGATGAAGCGCACCGGTTTGGCATTACCCATCACCGCGACAAACGGAGCCGGAACAGCCTGATCAGTGAATTGGAAGGCATTGAAGGTATTGGCCAGAAAACTGCCGGGAAGTTGCTGACTCACTTCAAAGGCGTCAAAAAAATAAAGGAAGCTGATGTTTCAGCCATCGCCGAGTTAATTGGCGAAGACAAGGCTCAGAAAGTAAAAGCGTACTTCGACGCACAGGAAGTGTAGGTACGTTGCCGGGAGGCTGTCAGGTAAAGTGATGTTTACGTCGCCTAGCGACCCAACGACTGTAAAAACAGGCTTCTATAATGTCGTTTACGTCGCGTAGCGACCAAACCACCGAGTCATGTTTGGTCGCTACGCGACGGGAGAAAAGGTGAGATTTTGTCAAGAGCTATGAACATTGGGGCACCACGCGACGAAAAAACCATCTGGTAGGTTGTCGGCTAGGTACGTACATCAAAAAAGGGTCCCTGCTCACGAGCAGGGACCCTTTTTTGATGCGATTCCATGACTTAGTACTCCCAAAGACCATGCTCGATCTCCATCAGATCATATTCGGTCTGATACGATTTCAACAGGCCTTCTTTGTCACCGTAAATACCAACCAATTCTTTATCTTCTGGGTTGGCCACTTTCGTAATCCGCCCGTAGAACAAGCGCAGATCAAAGGCGTCGGCCAGGTTTTTGTGCTGGGCCTGGTTTTGCGTGTTATACCAAACAAACTTCTTAGGGTCTGAACGGAACAGCTTGTCCAAATCTTTGTACTTGAACGTAGCAACAGGTACCTCAAAGCCAGCGGCGTTTTTATCGGCTGGTAACTTCATCGCTATCGTCTGGATATCGTAGTACAGGCGTGAGCGTTTCTTGTCGAAAATCCAGTCTTCCTTCACTTCCAGGATGCTGAGTTCTTTAGGGAAATACTCGTCACCGGTCATAGCAGGAGCAGCTTTTGCAACGGCCACGGTATCTTTCTGCACAACGGGAGCTACTGGCTGAGTTACTTTAGCCCCCTTCTTACCTTTGGCATTTTTGGCCGTTTTCTTAGGCGCAGGTGCCCCCCAACCATCATCAGCTGGTTTAGCGGCGGTTTTAGGCGCTGGCGCTCCCCAACCGTCATCAGCTGGTTTGGCTTTTGCGGTAGCTTTAGTGGGGTCCTGCTTCTTAGTATCGCCCCAGCCATCGTCTTTGCCAGTAGTAGCTCCTTCTTTACCGAACCCTGCCTCGATCTCTTCTTTCGATAAACCGCCTTCCTGGTTTGGAATCAGCAGTTTCTCGTGGAATTTCTCCGGCGAGATTTTTTTGGTACATGAATCGTCTTCGTAGGCATCGAGCAACCCGGCTTTCACCGCATCGATCAGATACTTGGTGATCTCATTTCCTTTGGCGAACATGCTCCGGTTCTGCGTCTCCTTCAGGTCGATCCGACGCCAAAGGGTCTTCTTCATCATGATGTCGCTATCATCGATAGGACGAACCGACATGGAGTTAGCTTTGCTATTGTCCCGCTCTTGCGCCATAGCCGCGCCGCCCATAAGCGCCAGCGTAGCTGTAGCTGTCAGCGCAATCGTCCGTATCATTATCACTTGCTTCATAGCCTGTGTTCTTTACCTGTCTACGCACTAAAAACGGCCCGAAAGCCGCTTTAGTATAGTTAATATAAGGATATTACCTGCAACAAACTCCCCATAGGAACGTCGCTGATTTCACCACGGAAATTGCGACGCTGAACGCCATCAATCGTGATTGTCAGACGGTCACCAGGCTCCATTTCAGCAGCCATACCGCCTAATGATCCACCACCGGCACCAAGCGATATTGGTCCAGCAACGCGCCTTGTACCACGCGCCAGGTTCACCGTTATTCCCGTTACGCGGAAGTTAGCGTCGTTCGGAGCATAGGCGGCAAAGCTTGGATCAGACACTGCGCGTACGCTGATGCTACGCGCTGAACCCACTGGTACACCACGAGGATCTGTAGCAGGCCGTCCACCAACCAGATATTCGATCGTTGGGCGTGGCACCCGGTTTACTTTGAACCGTTCTGTTCCCAGCAGGTTACCAGCATTACTAATGTTTAGTGAAACAGCCGCGGCGTTAGGTACAACTGTAATTTTCCCTTTTCCACCTGAAGGCAGCACAGCCGCGCCATCTGCCGAGAAATTAGGATTCCAGAGTGCACCCAACTGTGGGCTTTGAATACTCAGTTTGTTTTCGCAACCCAGATAAAGTGGCGGCATGGTACCAGTTTCCACTTGATAAGATGGCTTAGCAACGGCGTATTCTGCCCGCACAGGCACTGTTTTCACTGTTCCATCAGGTGCATTATACGAAATAGAACCGGTTAGCACCCGTTTAGAGAGACCGTCTTTATCATACGATCCCCCCTGCGCCGTAAACTCGATGATACCCCGGCCGTTGTCCATCCGAACAGGACCACCGCTTAGGCTCATGCGCGGCTGGATGCCCGATGATGACGCTGCCAGGAACATCTCGCCCCGGAACTTGGTGCCCGCCACAACCACATTCGATTGCATGCTCAGCATACCCATGATCTTGTCGAACTTCACATCCTGCGCGCCTACTTTAGTCGCCAGATAATCCAGCGTTTCGCCTTCGATCCGACGTACGTCAGCTTGCTTCTGGCTTAATACGGCCAGCGCAGCAGGTACAGGTGTCTGAGCGAAATTCAGCGTCGGGAAGTCTTTAGTCCGTTGCTCTGTTGACCGTTTAGCGATCGGGTCGTCTTTACCGTCTAATGCCAATGGCGCAAATTTGGCATTCCCCACCTTCGACAGTTCATCCGTAAACTGGTTCAGCGTTGTCTGTAATTTATACGCTTCACCATTCCGATTATTTCCAACTAAAAGCTGCGCTACTTTTTCTTCTTCGCTAAGATTCTTGATGTTGCCTTCTTCATCGGTTCCACCACCTGCCTCGACAAGTTGCGACTTCAGCGCGTCGATCTGGCTGATCATATCGGCCGTTCTCTTACGTACCTGATCAGCCTGTTGCAATACAGCTACGTCGGCAGGGCGGTTACCCGTTTTGCTGACAGCAGCTCTTATTTTCTCTAGTGTCTCCTGATTGACCCGATTGGCTGAACCTGTTGATTGCTCTAACGAATTGTTCAGCAGGACGAATTTTTCCAGGATGGCCGATGTCACCTGCAAGGCAAGCAACGCGGTCAACACCAGATACATCATCCCGATCATTTTCTGACGGGGTGTTTCTTTTCCACCTGCCATTAGTTGGTAGTGTTAAATGTAGTTTGATTAAAGGAATGTTCGACATCGAGCGTTTCGAGCTTGATAGCACGTTTCTATACCCCAGATGGTGTATAGCACGCAATGTCAAACCCGAAACGCCGAACGTGAAACCAAGATTGCTTATTGATTGCTTCCCCGCATGGCAGTCAGCATGCTGCCATATACGTTATTAAGTGAAGCAAGGTTGCCAGTCAGTTTAGCCAGTTCTGATTTGAACTGTTGCGTGTCTTTGCTGGCATCTGCCATATTCTGCATGGCAGAAGTCAGGTTACCATAGAAGGCGTTCATCGTCTTCAGATGCTTGTTGGTATCCTGCAATTCCAGTTCGTACACGGCGTTTAAGGCGCCCATATTCTTAGTTACTTTCTGGAATTGGTCACGGTAATCTTTAGCGTCGGTCGTTGCATCGGCCATTGAGTTCATGGCGGTGATAGCTGTACCGTACGACTTATTCATTTCAGAAATAGACCCTGAAGCCGATTTTACGTTACGCGCGTAATCATTAGTAGCTACGGTGGCATCGGTCAGGTCGGTCAATTTTGACACTGTGCTGTTGAGGTTCTGGAAACCTGAGCCAAGCTTCTCGAACACATCAGGCGTAATTTTAGCCTGCGCCAGCATCTGGTCCATATTGGCGGTTAACCCATTTGCCTGCGGGGTAGCAACTGCTTTGCGCACTTCTCCTTTGTAGTCGGGTGCTAATTCGGGATATACACGCTCCCACTCGTAGTCGTCACCAGAGGTGACTGGCTGAGTGAAACTCTGAATCGCATACAATGCAAAGATTACTACCTCTGTCAGCAAGCCCACGGTTAGCATAAAGCCAAATTGCTCATTGTGGGTGATTTTGGCCCAGGCACCGAAGATAACAACGGCGGCCCCAGCACTATAAACGGTAGGAACGAGACGGTCCCAAAAGAAATTTACTTTTCCTGCTGCCATGAGTTGGTTTACAGATGATTATTTATGTAAGTGGACTAATAAGGGTTAAGCTTTACTGTTTTTCATGCCTTTATCGGCTTTACTGGCCTTGGTAGACGATTTCGATGACGAGCGTCCTGAGGAACGACCACCTCTTGCCGACGCTGTGCGGCCTTCGAGGTTATCCATCACGCAACGGAAACCGATGTATGACCGACGGGCGTTTTCGTCTTCGTAGGTACGTGTACCTGATTCCAGGTAATAGGCAATGTCTTTCCAGGAACCGCCGCGCACCACTTTACGCGGTTCGTCTGGATTCTGGTTGTCCGGGTTCATGTCCCACACAATAGCATTCGCATTGTCGGCATAGGCATCGCGGCACCATTCAGCTACGTTACCAGCCATGTTGTACAGGCCATATTCGTTGGCGTTGTACTGGTTAGCAGGTGCTGTATATGGGTAGCCGTCGGCATCAAAATTCCCACGTTGTGGTTTGAAGTTAGCCAGGTAGCAACCTTTGCCGTTCGCCACATATGGGTTACCCCAAGGATATTTAGCGCCTTGTTTACCACCCCGGGCCGCCCATTCCCATTCTGCTTCAGAAGGCAACCGGAAACGGGGTGAGTTCACCAGACTCTCTTTTGTCCGGTAATCGTTGTACAGGTTAGTACGCCACTGGCAGAAGTGCTGGGCAGCTTTCCAGTTTACACCAACAACCGGGTACGTATCAAAAGCAGGGTGGCTGTAATAATACTCAAGCATTGGGTCACCGTTATGATACGTAAAGTCGTTCTTCCAAACAGTTGTATCGGGGTAATATTTTGCCATGATCTCTTCTTCGCCGATCGAGGCAGCCGAATCGGCCAGCATGGCGTTTACATATTGACGATACTCGTGGTTGGTGATTTCCGTATCATCCATGTAGAATGAACTGATGGTTACCCGCCGGTTCATGTTGATTTGTGTCGCGGCAATATCCTCGTCAGCCTGACCCATAATGAATGAGCCTGAAGGGATAAGCACCATACCGTAAGGTGTCGTTTGCCGGTAACCTGGTCGGGACTTAGCCACAATCTCACCGTTGCTTACGCCGACATCGCCTGCCTTACCGCCCCCAAACTTAGACTTAAAAAAGCCGCAACTCTGCAAAACCAGCACTGTCGCCACAACCAATACGCCCCGGAGTGTATATGCCGGCATTCGGTTCGATTTCATATGTATAAACTGCATAAAACTTGTGCAAGACTGACGTAAGAACGAAAATCCTCACGCTTATTGTATGTAAATTTTGATTGTCAGAAAGAAGCGGTAATTGCTTAGAATCGCTAAAAAGGCGTAAACGGTCAAAATTAAACGCGTGGCTCCAAACAGCCTAACAACAATAACGCCAATTTGTCGACTTGGCCTGTCCGTTTGCCTGAAAACGCTGAAAAAGTGAGCTTAGTATCTAAAGCGTGGTGTACGAATAATCGGTTTTTTATTGGTATTAGGTGCTGGTAAGGCATAGCTCAACAGCACTTCGTACGAAGCGGGGCGTTTGGCAGTAGCTCCGGCAATCGTGAAGTCGTAGGATAATCCTAACCGCAACGCGTTGTTGGCTAACAAATTTGTCCCGGCCATAAGGCTGAACGCTTCGCCAGTGCGATACGACACTCCGCCAAAGTACTGATTATTATACGTACCCAGAATGTTCACATCCAGTGATGACGCCTGCGGACCCGGTTCAGTACTGTACTTATACAGGATCGAGGGCTGTACGTCCAGTGCGTAGCTTATCCCCAGCCGATAGCCTGCCGACAGATAAGCGGTACGCGATAACGGGTTGATTGCCTGAGCAGTGCCCAGCTTGTAGCTGGCTGCATTCAGGTGAAACAGACTCACTCCTACCCAATAATCGACTGTATTGTAATGAATACCTGCACTTATGTCGGGCTGCAATTGCGATACCTTCCCCGCTCCAACCAACGGATCGCCCGGGTCACGAACAATTACATCGCTGTAGTCGATCGATTTGTTATAGACACCTCCTTGCAGGCCCACAGAGAACGTACCTGACTTTAAGGGTAAACGATAGGCGTAGGCTACCTGCACTGACTGATTGCTTTGCGGACCAATTGCATCGTTGAATGCATAAATACCGACCCCGCTATTGAGCCGGGTAAGTGGCAGATTGGCCGTCAGTAATTGTGTAGTGGGTGCGCCACCAGCCCCACTTGAGGTCTGATAGCCCGCCCATTGCGTTCTATAAATAAGTTGAACCCTGGTAAGTCCTTCTGAGCCAGCTGCTGCTGGATTATAGAACGTGGGCGCGAACGGGAAAAAACTAAATTGAGGGTCTTGCTGACCAAACGCCGTAAGCGCGAGTAGCCAGCCACCAAGAGACACGTAGAGTTTGCGAAGCATAGACGAAGAAAATCCGGGCGGTCATTACCCTGTTCAATTACCTGATTAACGTCCGTAAACACAAAATATTGACCGAAAAAAAGGTCGATACCCGCTTTTTATGCTAGTACCGACCTTCCTCTAACGCCTAAGGCCTAAATATTGTTGGCTTTCCGAATGTAAAGGTCCAACGCACCTGTCATAGACGGAGCATTGGGTAATGGCGCTTCAATATCCAGGGTCAATCCGGCCTCTGTGATAGCTTTAGCCGTAGTTGGCCCAAACGCCGCCAGTCGGATTCCATTTTGCTTGAAATCGGGGAAATTAGTCATGAGTGATGCTACTCCCGACGGGCTGAAAAACGCGATCAGATCGAAGTGGGTGACATCCAGATCAGACAGGTCTGTAGCGACTGTTTCATACATGACCGCTTCTGACAGATGGAGACCGCTGGTGTCCATAAAGTCAGGGATATCATTGCTTCGAATGTTCGAGCACGGAAACAGGAACTTCTCTGTCTTATGCTTTCTGATCAGGTCGAAAAGCTCTTTCGCTGTTTTTGTGCCCGAAAAAATCTTTCGTTTCCTGATGACAATGTATTTCTGTAGATAATTAGCCGTTTGCTCTGAAATACAGAAATACTTCATGTCGGCAGGTACGTCGATGCGCGCCTCCAGACAGATACGGAAGAAATGATCGATTGCGTTCCGGCTGGTGAAAATGATGGCCGTATGCTCCAGAATATTGATCTTCTGCTTACGAAACTCCTTGTACGATACCCCTTGTATTTGAATAAAAGGCCGGAAGTCGATGGTAATGTTGTACTTGTCGGCCAGATCGAAATATGGAGATTTATCGTCGGCGGGTTTGGATTGGGTCACTAACACATGGCTGACTTTCGTCTGACGTTCCTCGGTGGGCTGTGTGTTGGTATGGCTCATTGAATCTACCTCTATGTTACGCATTCCGGCGGCTACGCGGTGTGGTACTTACGCTGAACTGATACATGCCTGCTAAACGGCAAACCGGATACCGATCACAAGCGGGATTAATTCCACGATGCAAAGGTAGGAAAATAAATAGAGATTTTTGACCGGCATCAGTTGCACGAAGGTCAGGTATAGCCAGGCTAACCGGCCCAGATAAAAACTAATGAACGGAATCAGCACGTAGCTTACCGGCGTGTCTGCCAGGGTAACATATTGCCCGATGGCCGTGATCAGCAGTACTAATATAGTCGTAAATAACAGGGATGCCTGAAGCACTTTGAAGTAGTGTAAGTTCACCAGCGCATCGAATTTATACAAGCTCCCAACGGCAGCAATCAACAGGTATTTACCAATGAGTAGTAAAAAGATAGCTACACTGATTACTCCATAACTAGCTAACAGCCAGAAGAAAGTTTGTTGCGCTGGTATGAATAGCCCTGACCCGAACAAGAATACATTTCTATGCTGAACATACATGAACAGGAAAGCCAGGACGAAGCTTAGATTTAACGTAAACGCCAGCGAAATTCGGCTCAACGGTCGATTGATCACGAACGACTCATCGGGCGAAACCAATCGTATCAGGTTGATAGGATTGTAGAAAAGCTGAAATGCGCGCCGAAAAAAGGTGTATAAAAACGCATGTGCTGCCAGCAGGAAAAGCAGCCCAACGCCAAAGAAGTTACCGTATGGTGATATGTTTCGGGGACGAACGCTCAGCAGGTCATCATTCAGGCGAATGGTCTGGTTTGCCGCCACGCGGGGGTAACCGGTGAGCAACTGCCAGTTCCCCAGTGAGGGTGGCCCATAGAGGGTCAGAAATAGGTACGGTTTTCGGTACAGTCTGTATAAGCTATCTATATCGAGTACCTGCCATTGACCAGCCGGGCATTTTTTGCGCAGTGCAGCGTCAATAAACAGAAAGCCATCCTGTTTACTCTGAAGCAGAAGCTTATAATGTCGGTTGCTTTCAATGTCGACTGAGGCACTAAGCGCATTTTCGGCACTGTGCTGCTCAGCAATGAAGGGGACGTAGGCCTTGAAGGCCTCATCATAGATCACAAATTCCTGTTGGAAATCGTGAACGGGAAAATATGCCTGTGCAGGTCCTGCGCCCTCTTGTCTGCCCTGCGCAACGAGCGAAAGGGTGAACGAGTGAAGGAGTGAAAGGGTGGCAGCCGCAACCAGTATCCAAACACGACGACGATTGTGTGTCGACTTGGCCTGCCAGTTTACAGGGAACAGGGGGGTCGGTGTCACTCTTTCACTCGTTATCTCTTTCGATCTATCTATTACTGACCCAGTGCTTTCAGCATGGTATCTCCGATCAGTGCGGGCGACTCCACTACGTGAATACCACACTCCCGCATGATCGCCATTTTAGCGGCAGCCGTATCATCTGCTCCACCCACGATTGCGCCAGCGTGGCCCATCCGACGCCCTTTCGGTGCGGTTTGTCCGGCAATGAACCCAACAACGGGCTTGCGGTTTCCGTCCGCTTTGATCCAGCGGGCGGCTTCGGCTTCCATACCACCACCAATCTCACCGATCATGACAATAGCTTCCGTTTCGGGATCGTTCATGAGCAGTTCAACGGCTTCCTTGGTTGTAGTACCGATAATCGGGTCACCACCAATACCGATCGCCGTGGTCTGGCCCAGTCCGGCTTTCGTTAATTGGTCTACGGCTTCGTAGGTCAACGTACCTGATTTCGACACAATACCCACTTTCCCCTTCTGGAAAATAAACGCGGGCATAATACCCACTTTACATTCACCAGCCGTCATAACACCCGGGCAGTTAGGACCAATCAGGCGCGTTTCTTTTCCTTTCAGGTATGCTTTCACGCCCACCATATCTTCGGTAGGAATACCCTCAGTAATACAGATGATCACTTTGATGCCTGCATCAGCGGCTTCCATGATCGCGTCGGCGGCAAAAGCTGGCGGCACGAAAATGATCGATGTATCGGCCCCAGCGGTTGAAACGGCTTCATATACCGTGTTGAACACCGGCTTACCAAGATGAGTCTGGCCTCCTTTTCCAGGCGTGACTCCACCGACCAGGTTGGTACCGTAGTCAATCATTTGCTGGGCGTGGAAACTCCCTTCAGAGCCAGTGAAGCCCTGCACTATCACTTTCGAGTGCTTGTTTACTAATACGCTCATGCTGTTCGTGGATCGTAGGCGATGCCTTGCGAGTTGACGTCTATATTGCAGATAACGGCGCAAAAGTAGACCGAAAAACGGTATCTTCCGCAATGATTCTTTCGCATATGATCTCCGACGCGGTGCTGGCCGCAACGGGTGTCTGGGTCTTCGCCACAGCATTCAGACGAGTTCCTTTTTATAGTCGCCTGCTATGGGGCTTTTTCTTTCTGACAATCGCCCTGGCTGCTCTGGCAGGCGTTTTCACCTTTGCTGGCCTTACCGCCCTGGAGCCATTACACAGTTCGCTCACGACCCTAGCCGGTAGTCTGGGGGTGGTAGCTGTTGTGGTGGCCACTTACGCCACGGTGCTCAATCGGCCATTATCGCCCGTCAGCTTTAGCGTCACGCTCGGTGCTGGCATGCTTCTTTTTGTGGGTTTATTCTTTCCTGACGTGGCCGTTTTTGCCCCCGTCGTCGCGGCATTGGGTATTCTACTGGTCATGTTGCTTGCGGTGCTGGCCCTGTTACAGAAACAACAGTGGGCGGTTTGGCTTGTGGTGGCCGTAATGCTGATGGCCTTTGCCACCAAAGTGCAGCACCTGGTGTTGCCCCTTCACCCTATCGATGCGTATCATTACCTGATAGCCATAGCATTAGTCGCCTTCGGATACGCTATGCGCAAACGGGAACAGACCCCGTAACCAGGCTTTGCTGACGGAGTTCACCAAACGAATGATAACATTTCACTACAGTCATTCGTCTTTATAGTATGACTCAACGTACCTCATACACCATTCTCGGCGGCCTGTTTTTACTAATGACAAGCCTCTTCTCCGGTTGTAAAAAAGAAGACAACCAGCAACGCATTGGCAGGCAGTTGCACGCTTCACGGCACTTTGCCGACTCAATTGGTATCGACACCACGCAGTTCGCCAGCGTACAGGCACAAACGAACCCCGAGCTGGCCCGTATTGAGCTGGAGAAGCTGATCACTGAGATTCACTATGGGCATGTGCCAGCCAATCAGTCGTTTACCAAACTAACGGAGAAAGTCGATACAGCGGTAATTGGCAAGTTCGCCCGGGCGACAGATGTAGTGGCCGCCCTGAAAACTGACGCAGCGACGTTTGGCCCTTATCGGTCATTGCTGACAAAATACAATGAAGTAAAAAAAACAGCTTCGCCTGCCCGGATTCAGGAAATTCAGGGAACGCTGAATTTTTACCGTTACCTGAATCGATTTGAATCCGACAAGTTTATCGTGGTGAACATTCCGGCAGCCCGGCTGGCCGTGTTCGATAAATCGGGACGGCGCGAATTACCCATGGCTGTTATCGTTGGTAAAGCAGCCAAGGCAACTCCCCGTTTCAATTGTTACCTGACCGAAGTGGTAGCCTACCCGTACTGGAACGTACCTGAGGGCATTGGGGTGAAAGAAATTCTCCCTAAGGTCCAGGCCAACCTGAGCTACCTCGACAGTCAGAATATGGACGTGCTGGATAAACGGGATAAACCTGTTGATCCCGAGACGATTGACTGGGCCAGCGTATCAGCAGCCAATTTCCCCTACCGGTTCCGGCAGCGATCGGGCTGTAATAATTCGTTGGGACTCATCAAATTTGTGCTGAACGGACCACCGGCCATTTACCTCCACGACACCAACGCCCGGGAGCTTTTCAATGCAACTACCGACCACTGGCGCAGCCATGGTTGTGTGCGCGTGGAAAAGCCCGTTGAACTGGCCAATTTTGTACTGGGTGCGCCAAAATTCGATGAGGGTTTTTACAATCGCTGCCTGACCGATCAGAAACCATCGTCGTTCAAACTGCCAAAGCCTTACCCTGTTTTCGTAACCTATAATCTGGCCGATGTAGATGAGGCAGGGCAGCTGGTGTACTACAAGGATGTTTACGGGCGGAGGTCAGACTCAGTTGCTAAACAGTAGAGCAGCGCAAACAGAGCGGCACGGCAAACACAGCGTTTTCTTACCTGGGCAGTTGCTCCCATTTCAAAACGCTGTGTTTGCCGTGCCGCTCTGTTTGCGCTATTCCTATGACTTTAGAAACACTGACTTTTTCAGGTACGTGTTGTCTGGGTAGTAAATGAACAGGCAGGAGCCGCCCGCAATTGTCCGAACGATTGGAGAACATTCGGTCGTTGAGACCGCAGGACAACCCTGGCTACGACCAAGTCGACCTGTTCGCCGAATGAACTCTTCGCCAACATAATCGGCTCCATGCATCACAATCGCCCGGGCGAACGCATTGTCATTGATTCCCTTTTCCAGCCCCTGCAGTTGCATCGACAGGCCATGCTTCCCCTGGTACAACCCCAATGTTTTGTAAAAACCCAGGCTAGACTGGAACGATGAATTCGTATTGGAAAACCGTTTGGCCTGTAGTTCGCCCGAGTTTCGGCCATGCGCTACGTAGGTATTGAACAGTAACTTCCGTTTCACCAGATCGATCACATACAGCCGCTTTTGACTCGACGGCTGGCTCATGTCAACAATGGACAGCAGCGGTTTTGCGCCAATCATCTGTTGCATGCCGCGCAAGGCAATGAGGTAGGCCTCTCGACTCAGGCCAGACGCAGCCAGGTGTAGTTCGTCATATAATAGTTGAAAGGCCGAAGGAGCAGGCGTGACAGCTGCTGGGGCATTAACGTGGTGCGTCGGGGTAGGCGTAGCGCTCTTTTCAGAACCTGTCGTGGCCAAAGAGAGCAACGAGAAAGCAGCGATCAAAGCTTGTTTCATGCAGACGGAGGGCTTATTGAGCTGTTGGTCTTCAGAAAACCATTAGTCTACTAATTTGATTCACTAACATAGACAGCGCACCTGCCTTTTAACGGAATTTTCAGTTGAGCAACTGGTCACAGGCGTGCTTTAACAAATGACGAAGCCGCCAGGTACGTTGGGTCAGGGTAGTAGACGAACAGGCAGGCTCCTCCCTCTACTTTATCGAGAAGCAATTTGCTGATCGCGTTGGGGATGGCCGGACACCCTTCGCTATGGCCTATTTGCCCTTTCACCCGAACGGTATCTTCGGATACATAATCGGCGCCATGCAACACGATATTGCGGGCAAAAACATTGTCATTGAACCCTTTTTCCAGCCCTTTCAGCTTGAGCGACAGGCCATGTTTTCCGTGGTATCGCCCCATGACCCGGTAAAAGCCGAGACTCGTCTGATTTGAATTGGTCTGATTTGAAAACTGGGTAGCCATCAACCCACCCGAATTTCGGCCATGTGCCACGTAGGTACGCAGGAGTACTTGCTTTTTTTCCAGATCAAGTACATAAAGTCGCTTAGCCGATGAGGGCTGCGTCATGTCGGCAATTAGCAGGAACGGCTTCTTTTTCGGCACCAGTTGCATGCCCCGCCAGGCCAGATCGAACACCGACGGATTGAGGCCCAGTGTATCGAGCCCTAAGCTCGTATACAAGGGCGAGCCAACGGGTCGCTGAGGCGCAGCTACCTCCGTTTGTACGGGTGTTCTGGTTTCCAGTGACGTACAGCCACTTATCAGGACAAGCAGATAGATAAGGTGTTTCATCCGAACAACGATCTGGCAGAAGGAAAACGGCTCAACCTGCAAGTTAAGGTATAGGCTTACTTTTTTCGGTAGAATTCAGCAGGAGTCAGGGCTATTTTTTGGCTTTCCCGTCTTAGTAGTAGTAGCCGCTCATCAAGGTGTGGCGGCGGTAAACCCTTCATGTATGAAAAATGCCCTTTTCTGCTTCTTATTCCTGTCCCTGACAAGCGCTGTCTCACTGGCTCAGTCTGCCACGTTTACTAACCCGATCAAGCAATCGGGTCCCGACCCCTGGGTTTTGCAGAAAGAAGGCTGGTATTATTACATGAACACCACCGGTAGCAACCTGACACTCTGGCGCACCAAAAATCTGGCAGACCTAGGCACCGCTGAACGAAAAGTAATCTTCACGCCACCCGCCAAAACGGGCTATTCAAAGGAGCTTTGGGCGCCCGAGATCCATTTCCTCGATCATAAATGGTACGTCTATTTTTCGGCCGACTCGGCAACTAACCTGAGCCATCGGGTCTGGGTGATCGAAAATAGTGCTGCCGACCCATTTACAGGTGAATGGACGGTTCGCGGTAAAATCGGCGATCGGGATGATCACTGGGCGATCGATATGTCGGTGTTCGATTTTCGCGGAAAACGGTATGCTGTCTGGTCGGGTTGGGATGGCCGAACGAATGGGCAGCAGGATATTTTCATCAGCGAAATGGCCAATCCCTGGACGTTGAAGAAAGGCCGTCGGGCAAAAATTTCGTCGCCCCAATTTGACTGGGAAAAACATGGTGACGTACCTGCGGCCTGGCAGAAAAACGGAGAGGTCCCTAAAATCTTTGTCAACGAAGGCCCCGAAGCGCTGCAGCACGATGGGCGGTTGTATATCGCTTTTTCGGCCAATGCCTGCTGGCTCGATTACTGCCTGGGCTTGCTTTCATACCGGGGAAAAGGTAGTTTACTGAAACCAGCCAATTGGACAAAATTGCCACAGCCGGTCTTTACCCAGTCGGTCGAGAACGGCGTATTTGCTCCTGGGCACGGTGGTTTTTTCGAGGATGGAAAAGGGCAAAGCTGGATGATCTACCACGCCAATCCCGGTGCCAATGATGGTTGTGGCAATAAACGGGCCCCTCATATTCAGCAGTTTACCTGGAACACGGATGGTACCCCTCATTTCGGTCAGCCTATTCCGAAAGTTCCAACACCTGCCCCGGCCCGATGAGGGTAATGAGAAGGCTTTTCTGAGCACAAGGCTGTCAGGAAACGGGTAGATTGCCTTTACCAGCGTATTGCTGTAAACAGGCTTCTACCCCACTCATATGCACGTATTGGTTGTTCCAGACAAATTCAAAGGGTCGCTAACGGCTCAACAGGCAGCAGAGGCGATCCAGCATGGGCTGAAGCAACACCATCCTGACTGGACCGTTACGATCCAGCCCATTGCCGATGGAGGTGAAGGCACCGTAGCCCTGTTGACGAAAGCTACGCTGGGTATGTTCCGTACCTGCACGGTAGCCGACCCGCTAGGGCGCCCCGTGAGGGCGAGCTACGGCTTGTCTGGTAATGGGCAAACGGCCTTTGTTGAGCTGGCCGAAGCATCTGGGCTGCATCTGCTCACCGATCAGGAGCGTAATCCGTTGCATACAAGCACGTTTGGTACCGGTTCGCTGCTACACGATGCGCTAAAAACCGGCATCACTGAGTTGGTGCTTTGTATTGGTGGCAGCGCTACCAACGATGCGGGCATTGGTATTGCCGCTGCACTTGGTTATCAATTTTTTGATGGGCAGGATCAGCCGGTATTTCCCTGCGGGATAAATCTCCTCCGAATAGCACGTATCAACCGGAGCGCAGTTGACCCGGCACTTGGCCAGGTACGTATACGAGTTGCCTGCGATGTGACCAATCCGCTATATGGGCCAACTGGAGCGGCTTATGTGTATGGCGCCCAAAAAGGGGCGAGCCTGAGCGATCAGCGAAAGCTGGATGATGGGCTTCGGCACATAGCCTCTGTTGTTGAGCGCGATTGGGCCGTTTTTGCGGCCAGGGAGCCAGGGAGCGGTGCAGCGGGTGGTGTTGGCTTCGGGGCTCGTGTTTTCCTGAATGCGGCGTTAGAACCCGGTTTTGCGCTGGTGGCCCAGTACACAAAATTGAGTCAGGCGGTGCAGCAGGCCGACCTGATCATTACCGGCGAAGGCAAAATAGACACCCAAACCTTAGATGGTAAAGCGATCCGGGGCATTGCCCAATTGGCTCAGGATGCACAAAAGCCAGTGGTTGCTTTCTGTGGCAAACTTGATCTAAGCGCTGCCCAGATCAGGCAGTTAGGCTTGCAACAGGCCATTCCCGTTTCACCGCCCGATCTCTCCATGGCCGAAGTTCATAAACAGGCGGCTGAACTGCTCAGTAAAGCGGTTGCGACGATGTACCCCGCCTGATTCTACGGACGGAACGTACCTGGAAAAGCGAGCGTATTTGGCAACACTCCTACCTGCCGGCTGGTTTATTGGTCAAATACAAAACCACCATGGCCCGTCAGGACGCAAAAACCGAATACATTATTAGTCAGGCAGCGTACGAAACGGCACTGGCTAGCTTACCCACTTCAGGCACTGAACAGCAGAGAACCTACTCAGTACCCGTAACCGCCTATGAGTATCGGTTGAATACCAGCCAGACAATTAACGCGGGAAAATGGTCGATGTGGGCCGTTATGCCTGAATCGTTTGCGTTTGAGTGGCGCAACGGAAGCTGGCACCCCCCGGCGAATCTGGTTGTGCGCCAGGAATAACCGACACTCCTGTCAGGGAGGAGGCAACATCGCCAGTAAACCCTTGCAAGTAAAGCAGCGGGGATTAACGCAGCGGGGGGTCATGCCACGATGGCGCGATGCGCTACCGTGGCATGACCCCCCGCTGCGTTGCATTTTTTACTGGTTCATTAGCGCTTTATCGAGCGTCTGCCAGCACGTCGGGGCTGGTAATTTCTTCTGCTACAGGTTTTCGATGCCACCAGGATGCCAGCATTGAGCCAGTGATATTCATTAATGGGCCAAAAATGGCAGGGGCTAGTCCTACGGTTGCCATCTTTCCCATTTCTTTGGCAATGCCCGACGCTAATCCGCCGTTTTGCATGCCTACTTCGATCGCAATAGTACGGCAGTCTCGCTCACTCATTTTAAACATGCGCGCCGACCAGTAGCCCAAAATATAGCCACAGAGGTTATGAATGAGTACTAAACCGATCAGTTTAGGACCGATTGTCAGCAGGCTGGTTCTACCTGCCGCCGTAATAACTACGATGATGAAGGCAATGCCGAACATGGAAACGACTGGCATGGCGTCGTCAAGCCATTTGGCTTTTCCGCTCAGGAACCTGTTGAACAGTAAACCGGCACCGATCGGCAAAATCACCATTTTGACAATATCCCACATCATGTGTACCATATCGATTTCAACAAAAGCGCCAGCCAGCAACTTCATCAGTAGCGGCGTTACAAATGGCGAAATCGTTGTGGAAATGGCTGTGATGGTAATAGAAAGTGCCAGATTAGCCTTGGCCAGATACGAAATAACGTTTGAGGCCATGCCATTGGGCGAACAACCGATGAGCACAATGCCAGCGGCTATTTCTGGCTCAAATCCGCTGATGTTGGCCAGTGTGAAACCCAGCAATGGCATGATCATGAAATGGCTCACGACGCCAATAAATACCCCTTTGGGCATCTTTACTACGCCCACAAAATCCTGGACGCTCATCGACGTACCCATGCCAAACATGATCAGCTGAATGAGCGGGGTGATCAGTCCGGAAAGTTTGTAGCCGTTTACGTCAACAAAATAACCTGGATAGTACAAGGCCATCGTGACCGAAGCCATAATAACGACGGTAAACGAAAGTCCTTTCAACTGCGGATAGCCTCTGATACCAATGGCAAGTGCATATAACGAACTGATCAGGAACGGCCCGGCTTCCGATAGTGCATCTGTCGCCACCACATAGAGTGCGATCAGCAGGCACAAAGCCGCCAGCCCGAGCATAGCTTTATAACTAGTCATATAGATTCAGGAAAATTTACTACCGAAAGAAAGTAACCCAATTAGTGTTACTCAAATCGGTAAAATTTCATAAATGAATGAACGCTTATTTATAAATACTGTTAACTTTGTGCGGTCATTCCATCTATGCGTACCAGAGACACCGATAAAGAACAGTTGGTGAAGGCCACCGCCATTGAACTGCTTGTCAAAAATGGGTTCGATGGATTCAGTATGAACAAGCTGGCCAAAGAATGCGGCATTTCAGTAGCTACGCTTTACATCTATTACCGCGACAAAGACGACCTGATTCAGCAAATTGGCACCGAAATAGCCCGCGACTTTCTGGCCTGTACGTTTAGCGACTTTTCACCGTCTATGCCCTTTGCGGATGGATTGCGCAGGCAATGGGAGAACAGATCCCGGTATGCGCTGACCTATCCGAACGAAGTTGCCTATCACGAAATGCTCCGCCACACTCCCTATGGTGATACAATCCTCAGGGAAACGATGCAGGTATTTAAGGAAACCATGGCGCAGTTTCTCCAAAATGCCATCGACAACAACGAGTTGAAGCCCGTAGCAACTGAAGTTTTCTGGAGTGTCGCCTACGGACCGCTCTACACCTTGCTGCGGTTTCACAGCGAAGGCCAGGGGCTTGGCAAAAAGCCTTTTCAACTCACGGATGAACTGATGGAAGACGCTTTGCAACTGGTGATCAAAGCCCTGACCCCTTAATTTTCTTACCTGTACCTACTCAGCCAGATGAGCACCCCGTTATCACACATCCTGGTTTTTAGAACCACGATTCAGACAATAGCCGACAAACATTGCGTAGCAGCAAGGTTGAATGCGCACAACGAAATTCAGGAATGGACCATTGATCTTGATGACGTCGACTGTGTCTTGCGCATTGTCTCGCCCACGCTCAGACCGCAGGCTATCACCCTGTTGGTTCAACAGCTGGGCTTCAACTGTACCGAATTAGACTGACCACTACTATGGAACAAAACCCCGCTCTTCCCTTCTCGGCGTATCAAAAATTCCTGATCGCGATTCTGGCCCTACTGCAATTCACGGTTATACTGGATTTCATGGTTCTATCGCCGCTTGGCGATATTCTGATGAAAACGCTGCACATGACGCCCGCCAATTTTGGGCTGGTAGTCTCCTCCTACGCCTTCAGTGCGGGGGCATCGGGTATACTGGCCGCAGGATTTGCCGATAAATATGACCGCAAAAAGCTGCTCCTTTTTTTCTACGTTGGGTTTATAGCGGGTACGTTGTTTTGCGCCCTATCCAACAGTTTTGAGATGCTGCTGGCAGCCCGGATACTTACTGGTTTGTTTGGCGGAGTGATCGGCTCTATCTCAATGGCTATCGTTGCCGACGTGTTTGCCATTAACCAGCGAGGCCGGGTTATGGGCTTTATCCAGATGGCCTTCGCTGTCAGCCAGGTACTGGGCATTCCTGTCGGGCTGTATTTTGCTAATCTGTGGAACTGGCATGCTGTTTTTCTGATGATCGTTGTCTTGGCGGTGTTGATTGGACTGGCTATACTCTTGCAGATGAAACCTGTTACCAGGCACCTGGCCTTGCAATCATCCGATAACGCGTTTCAACACTTATGGAATGCGCTAACCAATAAAACGTATCAGACAGGATACCTGGCGGTCGCCTTTCTGTCCATTGGCGGATTTATGCTAATGCCTTTCGGCAGTGCCTACCTGATCAATAATATCCATCTGAAGCAGGCCCAGCTACCCTTTATCTTCCTCATTACTGGGCTTTCTTCGTTGATCGTTATGCCCGTTGTGGGCCGCTTAAGCGATCGCATTGACAAGTTCAAGCTGTTCACGGCGGGTTCATTATTGGCCATTCTGATGGTGATCATCTACACCAGTTTGCCACCTGTTCCTATCTGGGAGATTGTTGTCATCAACGTCGTTATGTTCATGGGGATCATGAGCCGGATGATCCCCGCCAATATCCTCAGCACTAGCCTACCTGACCTTAAAGACCGGGGCGCTTACATGAGCATTACAGCATCGCTCCAGCAAATGGCAGGTGGATTGGCCGCCGTGGGGGCCGGACTAATTGTCACTCAGGCAGACCAGCATAGTCCGCTGGCCAATTACAATCTGCTTGGGTACGTTGTTTCTGTTGCTTTTCTAGTCTGTATCTACTTTGTGTACCGGATGAGTATACTGGTCAGAAAACAAGCTAAAGAAGCGACACAAACAACCGACAGGGCGCTGGCCGACAGCCCGGTCACGACGCTGATTGACTGATGAGATCGGGAGATTGGGAATTAGCTACCAATGCAGGTCTGCTCTCAATCTGTTGGCCAGCGATGCCCACATTTCCCCGATTATCTATTCATGGTTTTACCATTGACTGCATCGCCGTTGCATACCGGCGGCCCAGTTCCCGTGCCGAAGCAGCGTTGAAATGAGTAGCATCACCGCCATCAGTCAGACCCGACGCATCAGCACAGGCAATCCGTGACAAGTGTGAAGGCAGGTTACGCAGAATCGTATTGATCTGCTCGCCAGCCGGATTTTTCACCACATAAAAATCGCCTAACGTACCTACCACGACCGGTAGAGACGGGCTGTTGATCTCCTGCCTGAACCGGCTGATCAGTTGGGTCAGTTTCTGTTCGTACCCAGCAGCCAGTTCAGGTTTACTGTCGCTCTCGCCCTGATGCCAGAGAATACCGTGCAACGTACCTGAGCGTTGGGCGGTCTGCACGCGCCGGATCGCTTCATCATAAGGATAATTCTTTGTCTGCTCATGATAGCCACCAGGCTGCCAGGCATCAATCGCCGACCCACCAACGGCGGCAGGAATTAGCCCGATGAAAACACCAGTGTCCTGATCGGCCAGTTGCCTGCCAAAAGCCAGTCCCGGCCCTACGCCCACAACGGCTGGTTTATCAAAATGCAGTGGCTCGGTGGCCGGCACCCACTGATTTGATCTGTCGAGCATCCAGACGCGCGGATGCGGCCGCTTATCCAGGCTGTCGACCTTGCCCCTGCCTGCCATATTCGATTGGCCAGCCAGCAAATACAGGTGAAAGTTGGCTGGTGCCAACCCCGCCGGCAATGTCGCTTGAGCCTTAGCCGCCAACGAACCGAACACCCATCCTATAAGCGCCCAAAGCACCATTCTGCCCCTATTCGTCATGCTTCTTTTGTCTAGATTTAATCAGGAAAGGTTTTGCTGGCACCAGTTGACAACCAACCACGCCGAGCAGTGCTCGCTATGGATTACAAAGCATAAATCGCAGCGGAATACTCCAGCGACACTTCCCGGTAACGCCATAGGATACTGGGTACGTTACCGGTCAAGGGCAACCCATAGTCAGCTAAAAGGCAGTAAGTTGGGCGGGGGAGCTTACTTTTCCGCTCAACTTGTATAAAGCAAAGTCCTCTACAAACCGTGCATCGACGTCATTTCGCCCGCCTGTTTTCAGCCCTTCCTTTTCTCTCAATTAATCCAGTCGAAGCCAGCGCTTCTCCATCTTTCGCTGCGTCTATGCCCCTGGATGACCGGACTTACTGGCTTGACACCCTTTTGAACGTGGCGCATCCGGTACTGAGCGCATTAGCAAAAGGGCAACTCAAGGCAACTATGCCCGTTGAATCGGCTCCGGGGCAGGAAGCAAGTCGCCGAGCCGTATCGCATCTGGAAGCGCTTGGTCGTACGCTGGCGGGTTTAGCACCCTGGCTGGAACATACGGCCACAGGCACCGAACAGCTTCAGCAACAGACATACGCCGAAATGGCTCGGAAAGCCATAGCCAGCGCCGTAGATCCGCAGTCGCTTGATGCGCTGAACTTCAATCAGGGTGGCCAGCCTTTGGTCGACGCAGCCTTTCTGGCGCATGGGTTGCTACGGGCGCCAACACAACTCTGGCAACGGCTCGATACCGTAACGCAGACCCGACTGATTGCGGCGCTGAAATCAAGCCGGGTCATTAAACCTGGCTATACCAACTGGCTGTTATTCAGCGCCATGATTGAAGCCGCTTTGCTGAAATTCACCGGCGAGGGCGATGAAATGCGTATGGATTACGCGATCAGGCAGCACCAAGCCTGGTATAAAGGCGATGGCGCCTACGGCGATGGCCCTGACTTTCACTGGGATTATTACAACAGTTATGTCATTCAACCCATGCTTCTGGATGTCGTACAAACCCTTGTCGACGCTAAAAAAGCGGATATACGCCTGTATACTACCTTACTGACCCGCGCCCAGCGATACGCCATGATCCAAGAACGGCTCATCGGCCCCGACGGATCATTTGCGGCTTTCGGTCGGTCACTTGCCTACCGTTGCGGTGCTTTCCAGTTACTCGCTCAGGTAGCCTTACAGAAACAGTTACCCGCAGAACTGTCTGCAGCCCAGGTACGTAGCGCGCTAACCGCCGTTATTCAGCGGACAATGGATGCGCCAGGTACGTTCGATGCCAAAGGCTGGTTGCAGATTGGGCTGTGCGGCCATCAGCCATCTATTGGGGAGACGTATATTTCCACCGGTAGTCTGTACCTCTGCACTGAAGCCTTTCTCCCACTTGGCCTCCCGGCTACTGATCCCTTCTGGACTGCTCCTCCCGAAGCCTGGACTGCCAAAAAGATCTGGTCTGGGCAGGACGTCAAAGTTGATCACGCGATTACGGGCTAATTCAATCCGTGGCAACCCGTTACCGTCATCGATTAATCACGGCAAACTATACGCATGCAGACTGGTTACGTTGATGCAAACAACCGCAAGCACTACGCATGGATCACGTTCGATTTGGCAATACGGGCCTGATGGTCTCGAAACTCTGCCTGGGATGCATGACCTACGGGCGCCCCACAGAGCGCTGGCCCTGGGCACTTAATGAAGAACAAAGTCGCCCATTTATTCAGGAAGCGCTGGAACTCGGCTTCAACTTTTTCGACACAGCCGACATCTACACCGCCGGGGCTAGTGAAGAAGTTGTTGGCCGTGCCCTGCGTGATTTTGCAACCCGTGACGAGATCGTGCTGGCTACCAAAGTCTTTAACCCCATGGGCCCCGGGCCTAACGATAAGGGTCTTTCGCGCAAGCACATCATGAGTGCCATTGACGCCAGCCTGAAACGACTTGGCACCGACTATGTTGATTTGTACCAGATTCATCGGTGGGATGCCAATACGCCCATCGAGGAGACTATGGAGGCCTTACACGATGTGGTAAAAGCTGGGAAAGCCCGTTACATTGGCGCTTCGTCGATGGCTGCCTGGCAATTTGCGAAAGCCCAATATACCGCCGACCTGAACGGCTGGACCCGCTTCGTCTCCATGCAGCCACAGTATAACCTGGTATACCGGGAAGAAGAGCGCGAAATGCTGCCTTTCTGCCAGGATCAGAGAGTAGCCGTCATTCCCTGGTCGCCGCTGGCAAGGGGATTACTCACCGGCAAGCGGAGCAAAGAGCGTAATGAAACGGAACGCGCCAAAACAGACACCTTTGGCAAATCGCTGTACACGCGCGACGATGATTTTGCCATTGCAGACCTGGTGACCAAGCTAGGGGAGGAAAGAGGTATTCCACCTACTCAAATTGCACTGGCCTGGCTGTTGGCCAAGCCTGTTGTTACGGCGCCTATCATCGGAGCCAGCAAGCCCGGCCATTTGCAGGATGCCGTCGGCGCGCTGGGCATAACGTTATCGGCCGACGAAATAAAACAGCTGGAGGCTATTTATCAGCCTCATCCAGTGGCAGGCATTTAACGACCAGGCGGTACGACGAATCATACCCGGACGAGATGCAGGAACTAATAAAGCAGCCTGCAACAGTATCTCAAGCTGGCATGTGCCATCTGTTAAAGGGCTATCACCCCTACAAGACGGTAGCACATGTGCAATAAATTCCTACTTTTAACCAATAAATAGCTGCAAGACTTCTATGAACCAGCAATCAACGCTAACGCCGCAGGAAATCAACCCATTGGGTTCGTTAGACGAGTGGGAAGATGACCTGCTCGCCCGTTACCCCGACCCGGCCGACCCGGAACATAAGACCAAAGCGGAGTTTCGCAACTACGAAGCCCCCACCCGCGATACGGTTCGGGAATTTTACAGGCTAAATCACCAGTACCAGACGTACGACTTCGTACAGCGGAAGCGGGCCGAGTATCTGGCGTTCGACAAAAAGGAAATGTCGGTATGGGGAGCTATGGAGTTTCTGAACACCTTAGTGGATGATTCAGATCCGGATATTGAGCTCGATCAGTTGCAACACCTGCTGCAAACGGCCGAAGCCATTCGCGCCGACGGTCATCCCGATTGGTTTGTATTAACGGGTTTCCTGCACGATATGGGCAAAGTGCTCTGCCTGTTCGGCGAACCACAGTGGGCCGTAGTGGGCGACACTTTCCCGGTTGGTTGCCAGCATTCTGACAAGATCGTCTATCCCGAATATTTCGCGACCAACCCCGACAGCCAGAATGAGCAGTTCAATACGAAATACGGTGTTTACAGCCATCAATGTGGATTGGATAACGTGACCATGTCGTGGGGACATGATGAGTATCTATATCATATTACGAAAGATTATTTGCCAGAGCCAGCTTTGTACATGATTCGGTATCACTCGTTTTACTCGCAACACCGCGAAAAGGCGTACGATCACCTGCTGAACGATCATGACCGGGCCATGTTCAAGTGGGTAGACAAATTCAATCCGTATGATCTGTATTCAAAGAGCCCCAAAACACCTGTTGTGAGCGAACTCCGCCCTTATTATGAGGATCTGATTGCAAAGTACCTGCCCGCTACAGTTCGATTGTAAACGCGCCTGGTTCTATAAAAAAAGCACTTAACTAGCTGTTAAGTGCTTTTTTTATGGCTCAGAAATGGTACTTGCCTGGCTACAATACGCCCGCTACCACTTGCCAGAGTCCCCATGCCATAAAGGCAGAACAAAGCAGGACAACAGACCAGGTAATGATGTTAACGGTAGCCAGTGATACGGATGAGAGTGATTTGGTAGTCATGAAGCGTTTTAGGAGTTACGATGACTCTACTTACGGAATAGATATGTTATTAGTTTCCTTTAAATAAAAATTTAATGAAAAATACGGGATCCCTATCCGAACGCTTAAGTAATAATACAGCAGTGACACTAGTATAGCATTCTCTTCTGTAGTACAGTCCTTCTTTAACTCTATAGGAGGGCAACAAAAAAGGCCGCTACGGTATACGTAACAGCCTTCTAAAGATTGCTCCCGAAGCTGGGCTCGAACCAGCGACCCTCTGATTAACAGTCAGATGCTCTAACCGGCTGAGCTATTCGGGAATGTGCCGGACGATATCGTTGTTCTGATATCGTGCTGCAAAAGTAGGCCAATGAGCGGTTCAACGCAAGCATTTGGCGAAAAAAAACGTCCTTTTTCGTCGCTGCGGCCGCTTTAGCGTCTGGCTGGCTTTACAACGTAATGACTATCAATGACTACGAATGGCCATTAATAATTAATTTTTTATCGCTGCCCGTAGCCGGTCGGCCCTCCAAAGGCGTCGGGGCGGTTGGCAGGTACATTCTCCAGGATCAGCTCCTTCACGCGGCGGGCATCGCCCTTGGTGAAATTGTTCAGCACGATCTCGGGTCGGGCACGAGGCAGGATACGAATCGTTGAGAAGAAAAGGCCGTTATCGATCTCCACCCCCGATATGTCGGAATAGAAGATGAAATTGTCGGTGCCGCCAATAAGCTTCTTCACGCGGAAAGTGACGCCCTTGTCGTTAAACTCAATCACATCCTGCCGGATCGGATCTTTGAAACTGCTGCTGCTAAATCGTTCGTTCATGGTTTTTGTATTTACAGTTTGCTGTTTACAGTTTTCCGTTGCTTCGCTGTGGTCAGATACGTACCACAGCGAAGTAACGGAAGACTGTAAACAGCAAACTGTAAACTATTTTTTCACGTGTACTACTTTTTTGGTCTCAAAGAATTCCCCCTCAAAATAGTCAGAGAGGTTGTAAATGGTATACTTGTCGGGAATCTCGGCTAATTCTTCGGTCAGATCACCGCCTTTCAGATACAGAACCCCGTTGGGCAGGTCGTTGTTGCCGCGCTTCGTGATTTTGTAGCGCATCCAGCTCATAAACGGCTGCAGGCGCGTTACAGCCCGACTCACGACAAAATCATAACTCTGGCCAAGTGATTCGGCACGTACCTGTTCGGCACGGACATTGGCTAGCCCCAGTGCCTCAGCTACGCCTTTTACTACTGTGATCTTCTTGCCGATACTATCGACGAGGTGAAACTGTGCCAACGGAAAGAGAATAGCCAGCGGAATGCCGGGAAAGCCGCCGCCTGTGCCCACGTCGAGAATCTCGGTGCCGGGCTTGAACTGAATCACTTTGGCAATACCCAGCGAATGCAGTACGTGCTTTTCATAGAGCGCGTCGATATCCTGCCGCGAGATCACGTTGATTTTCGCATTCCAGTCGCGGTATAGCCCGTCGAGTGCGGCAAATTGAGCTTTTTGCCCGTCGGTTAGATTTGGGAAGTAAGCGAGAAGTTGTTCCACGTGTCAAGTCTTGCGTTTCAAGTTCCATGTTTCAAGTTTCAAGTTTCAAGTTTCAAGTTTCAGGTTTCATGTTTCAAGTGCTTCGCTCATGAATCAACTGTTCAGTTAGCAGCGCTACTTGAAACTTGAAACTTGAAACCTGAAACCTGAAACTTGAAACTAGTTTCTACCAACCCGTCTGTTTTCGACGCCAGGTAAAGGCCATGCGTGCGGTTGACAGGCAATAATAAATGGCAAGCGTCAGATCAGAGGCTGGGATAGCGTACCAGCGTACCAACTGATCCAACCGGTGACCAATGCGGCCGATTATTCCCCAAAATAAACCAAAACGCAGCACAAAAAGGCCCGTTGCGATCAGCAGCAGCGGCCGATAGAGGAGCGCAGTCTGGTGAGTCAAGGCCAACCACACGACGTACCCAGCCGCCAATAAACCCAGCAGCCAAGTGAGTACATGCGTGCCTGTAATGAGGCCCAGCCGTAGTTTATCGCTGGTTTTGTAGTATTTGCCCACGGCTAAGTGCCGCTGTTTCTGCCGTTTCCAGGCATCCCAGGTTTTTTTGGGTGTCGACAGGGTAAACGTATCGGGGTGCAGGCTGACGGCTACATTCCGGGGCGTAGCTGCTTCGTTCACAAAAAGGTCATCATCACCGCCCCAGACGCGCATGTGGCTATAAAAGCCCTTGTGCCGAAAAAACAACTCGCGCCGATACAGCAGGTTACGTCCAACTCCCATATAGGGTCGACCAGCCAGGGCCATCGATATGTACTGTACGGCTGTGAATAGCGTTTCTGACCGGATCAGGAAATTCAGGAAGCCAGGGCGGCGGCTGTATGGCGAGATACCCAGCACAATTTCTGTCGCCGCATTCTGGAGCGGCGCAACCATACCAGCCAGCCACTGATCTGAAGCGGGGCGACAGTCGGCGTCGGTCAGCAGGACGGTTGGGTACATTGCCTTTTTCATGGCAATGGTCAAGGCATATTTCTTGGGCGTCACGTGCGCTGCTTCCACATCTACCCGGATGTAACGCAGATTGGGTAACAACGGCACCAGCTCTTCCAGTAATACGTCGGAAAGATCAGTCGAGCGGTCGTCCATCACCAGGACTTCGAAGAGGGGATAATCCTGTGCGGTCAGC
This sequence comes from Fibrella arboris, assembly GCF_041321095.1. Lineage (NCBI taxonomy): Bacteria > Pseudomonadati > Bacteroidota > Cytophagia > Cytophagales > Spirosomataceae > Fibrella > Fibrella arboris. The sequence goes on from NZ_JBGGWE010000005.1 coordinate 215,271, forward strand.
ATCGGGAGTAGCTCGAGCAGGTTGTCATGTTCGTTGTTGGCACAAACCACGATCGTTACTCCCGGAGCAGAAGGCGATGCGCCAGCCGGGGCCGAGACGGGCCGGAACGCCGTTCGGGCAAATAGAAAAAGGAGGCACAGCACCTGAATCACCAGCACGCCAAGCCATCCCGCCAGTAAACTAGTAATCACCAGAATGGTAGCAGTTTAATCAAATGGAGAAGTAGACTATTCAACGCCGCAAAGATAGAGACAAACAGCGGCATCGTACCTTTGTGGTTTCAGCACAATGCTTTCTGTTTACAGTTTACTGTTTGCTGTTTACAGTTGCGTTGCTCATTAGCCTCAAGGTGAATGTGGCAACGCAACTGTAAACAGCAAACAGTAAACTGTAAACTTCATCCAATGACCTTTACAATTCAACACAATGACCCGGCTTCGCAAGCCCGAACAGGTACGTTGACCACCGATCACGGCCCCATTCAAACTCCCATTTTCATGCCCGTCGGAACGGCAGGAACGGTGAAGGCGGTGCATCAACGCGAACTGGAAACAGATATCAATGCCGATATTATTCTTGGCAATACCTACCACCTCTACCTGCGGCCGGGCCTCGACGTGTTGCAACAAGCGGGTGGGTTACACGCGTTTAATGGCTGGAAACGGCCTATTCTAACCGATTCGGGCGGCTATCAGGTTTATTCGTTGTCCAATACGCGGAAGATCAAAGAAGAAGGTGTTACGTTCAAATCGCACATCGACGGGTCAAAACATACATTTACGCCAGAAGTCGTGATGGATATTCAGCGTACGATTGGCGCCGATATCATGATGGCCTTCGATGAATGTACCCCCTACCCCTGCGATTACGCCTATGCCAAAAAGTCGATGGATATGACCCATCGCTGGCTCGATCGCTGCATCAGGCGTTTCGATGAAACAGAAGGGCATTACGGCTATACCCAATATCTTTTCCCCATTGTGCAGGGCAGCACCTACTCCGACCTACGGCGCGAGTCAGCATCCATCGTTGCCGGTAAAGAGCGGGTCGGTAATGCCATTGGTGGTCTGGCGGTTGGTGAACCGGCCGAGGACATGTACAAGACCATCGATCTGGTGAACGAGATTCTGCCCCGAACCAAGCCGCGCTATCTGATGGGCGTGGGTACGCCCGCCAATATTCTGGAAGCCATCGCCCTGGGTGTTGATATGTTCGACTGCGTGATGCCTACCCGTAATGGTCGCCACGGGCTGCTATTTACCACAGAGGGCATCATGAACATGAAGAATGAAAAATGGAGCCGAGATTTTAGCCCCATCGATGCCGGGTTGGGCGGCTATGCCAGTACCTTCTATACGAAGGCCTACGTGCGTCACCTTTTCAAATCGGATGAGTTACTGGCCGGACAAATTGGCTCGCTGCAGAACCTGACCTTCTATCTCTGGCTCGTTCGGCAGGCCCGCTCCCACATCGAAGCCGGCGATTTCGTGTCGTGGAAAAACGACATGGTCAAACGATTGATGGTGAGGATGTAAAGAATGAATGGTGAAAGAGCGAAAGCTGCTTACGCGGGTTTTGCCATTCGCCCCTCGCTCTTTATATCAGAACGGGTAGCCAATCCCGAAGACTACGTTCACCGGATTGGTGCCGGAAAACGGGTTCTTGAAGGAGAACTGATTCAGGATAAACCGCTCATCGATGAGCTGTTTTGTGGTTGGATCAACATACCTGCGCGAGGGGTCGTAGGCTTTTACGGCGAAGTCGAATCGAAGGACGAAGAATGAGAAGTCGAGGCGAAGGCCCACGCCGGTACCTACGGCGAGTTGCTGGTAGAACGTACCTGGCCGGAAAACAGCGGTGGGGTTCGTCCCGTAAGGATCGCGCAATAGCCAGACGTTTCCTGCATCAATAAAGACAGCACCGTTCACGTCGGCCACGAATTTAAAAAGCCGTGCCCGCAGTTCGGCTGACCCTTCGATGAGCACATCGCCAGGCTGCTCAAATCGGTAATCGAACTGGCCGCTCTGGCCTTCGGCAAAAACGGGCACCGAGGTTCCATCAGTTAATGTAGTCGACCGGGGATAGGAAGCCCCTAGCCCTAACCGACGCGGTAGCCACGCTCGAACACTGTTGGAACCACCGGCAAAGAAGCGTTTTTCGTAAGGTGCCGTGCCATTTTCGCCATACCCGAACACGATACCAGCATTGGCGCGAAAGGCAAGTAAAGCTCGCTGCGAGATAGGAAGGTAGTGTCGGTAATCAACGTTCGTACGCAGGTACTTATAAAATTGCAATCCCGTGCTTTGTGTTAACGATTCGATAGCCGACGTTTTCAAGAAATTGAGCGTTGTTCCACCCGATTCAACCGTTGCTCTGAAAAAATTGGCCCGCTTATTTTGCCCCAATATGTTCGTATTGTAGGTATAACCGAAGCTGACACTCGAGAAAAAAGCGTTTCGAAAACTGTTATTGATCGTACTTCCCTGGGCAGCTAAGTCTTCCAGCGACTTTTCAAATTGCCGCCCTACACTGCTGTTTTGAATATCTGCCTGCAAGTAGTTGATGTCGGCAATGCTCAGATTAAACTGCTGGGCCTGGGTACGTTGCCATAGGTACGTCATGGTTGCCCGCAGGTTTCGCCGGGTGTAATCAGGACGACTCGTAATCGTGTACCCTACCGAGAGTTGTGTGCGTGGGTTGAGCGTGTTGAAAAGAAAACGCGTTTTACCGGGGAATAAGATCTGTGGAAACAACAACGACGCGGTCAGGCCAAACTCCTGCGAGTACAACACAGAATCAGCCGCGAAACCTAACTGCGCTTCCAGGCCGTATCGAGCGGCAATCTCAAACGTCTCCAGGCCACCAAACAGGTTACGCACTCGCAGCGCTGCGTTGGCGTAAGGACCTGGAAATCCCTGTCCGTAATACAAGACTGTTGCCCCTAACTCAGTCGTAATATCGTACTTGTCCAGGGGTGTAGCCGTGATTACTGTTTTCAGGCGGCGGCCAGTCGTATCGGTAAAATTGACGTTGGCAAATCGGAATTGATTGAGCAGAAAAAGCTGTCGCTGCGTGTCGGCGTAATCGCGAAGCCGGTAAAGCGCGCCGGGGCGTAGCGCGATCTTGGTATCGAGCAGCCGCGTTGAATACATTCCTTCTTCCAGAAAGTACCGAATACCGTTTCGTCGCACGGTGTCTGTGGCCAACCGAGGGTCGCGGGCGAGCGTCATCTGTACGTCGCCGATATGGTACACCGGATGGCTGTTTTTGCCGGGAGGGTTCAGAATCCGCATGGTCAATTCTATCGGCTTACTCAACGTATCGCCAGGTACGTTCTTTACCGTGTCGTTCCCGAAAGGAATAATGTATTGGCGCGAGAAACCGTAGTACCCGTTATTTCGCAACAATTCTTCGATGCGCACACTTTCGGCAATCACCTTGTCTTCGTCGAGCCGATCGCCCGCTTTAATCTGCGCAGCACCCAACGAGTAGCCTACCAGCGAGTCGATCCGCTTATCGGCAATCTCATAGTTGATTGACCGGAAAACAGCGGGAATCCCTTCCGACACGATGTAGTTGACCCGTACCCGTTTGTCGGCAAGGGTATCGACCGTATAGCGGACTTTGGCGCCAAGAAAGCCTTTCTTATTTAAAAAAAGGCGCATTTTTGCGGAATCGGCCTGGGCATTTGCCTGCAGATAATATACGGGCGGTTCACCGAAGTTGCGCATCCACCAGTTTCCTTTCTCAATGTATTTCTGTGTTCGGCGAGCGTCATGATTAAACTGACGATTCAGTTTTTTCAGAGCTTTAGGGTCATTACCAACCACCTGGCTTTCCTGCTCGAAGCGGGCTGTGCGTGCTTCCAAAACGCGCTGCGCCGAGTCTGGATTATAGTGCCCGGACGTACCCAGGTAAATCCAAAGGCCAGGGGTAAATGGGAGCTGCAACAAGCGTTTATTGGGTCGCCGGGGAATTAACGCCTCCAGTTCTTCGGTTTCAATGATTTGGTTGCCCTTCACCGACTGCGAGTAAAGCAGATATTGGTTTTCAGATCGCCTGGCCGGGGCACAGGCATCCAGCAAAAAAACAAAAAGTAGAATCAGGCCACCAGTAACGTACACGGAGCGCTGAGCTTTATGCTTGCCAAAACTCAGTATACCTTTGGTCCATCTCCGGGGTTCGTGTCGACGTTTAGTGAACCGGGGGGCCGATTGTCTATTATTCATTTTTTATGATATCAAAATCTATCGCGCAGTTCGTCCGGTCATTGCACCAGAAAAAATACCGCCAGCAGGAAGGCTGCTTTCTGGTCGAAGGCGCGAAGAGTGTGCAGGAAGTGCTGTCATCAACATTTGAGGTCGATCTGCTGCTGACAACAGACGCCTTTTACAAAGAAAACGCCGACGAGGCAGACCGCCAACGCTGCCGAATTGAAACCGCCACGGCCGACGAACTAACCCGCATTGGTACGCTCGAAAGCAATAACGCTGCCCTGGCGGTTGTGCGTATGCGTGCAAATGTACCGCTTTTACGGGCTGAAGACGACTGGGCGCTGGTGCTCGATGACATTCGTGATCCCGGCAATCTGGGCACTATCCTCCGCATCGCTGACTGGTATGGTATTAACACGATCCTCTGCTCCGGCACCACCGCTGACGTGTATAACCCAAAAGTTATTTCGGCCAGTAAAGGCTCGTTTACACGGGTAAACTGGTGGTACGGTTCGTTAAGCACGGTGTTGGAACAGGCAAATGCCCCTGTTTATGGCGCCTTTCTGGATGGGACCGACGTACATCAAAGTTCGTTTAGTCCATCGGGTGGATACATTGTCATGGGAAACGAAGCCAACGGAATCAGCCCTGAAGTAACGCCGTTTGTTACCCAACGGATCACCATTCCCCGCTACGGCGACGCCGAATCGCTCAACGTAGGCATCGCCACGGCTGTGATCCTGGATAATCTCCGCCGCGTGCAGGGGTAGGTACGTTGCTGCTGGGCGATTTGTTGCTTCGCGTTGGTATGTGTTGCTTCGCGGTCGAAGGGACTAGAGCGCGAAGCAACACATACCAACGCAACACACGTTACAATACCTCAGCCACCGGGAATACCATCTCAAACGATGTCATCGCGATGGCTGCCAACTGCGTTCCCTGCCGAATATCGGGGAAGTAGTCGGTATTGATTTGCAGATCATGCAGTGACGCTAACTGGCCTTTGCCGCTGGCGGTGGGGGCCGTCAATACCAGTTCGTTACCACGTCGCTGTGTTACCTGAAAACCAGGCAGCAGTTTTGTGCTGACGGGAAACGATAAACCACCAGCGCTGACTCGTACTGCGAAAAACACAACTTCATCTTTACGCACCCGATACATCTTCGAGCCATCTGGCTGGGTCGTGATCGCGAAATCGGCCTGCTCTTTCGGAATACCCCAGTTGGCTATACCATGATCAACGCTCACCTGCGTGGAGACGTAAATTTTCGAGATCGAAAATGTAGTTCGCCCGTTGAGGTTGAAGAGGCCGGGAATAAATAGCAACTCATAATACGGCCCGACATCCGACGATGTATAATCGACGAGCATAACGGTTCCGATCCAGCCGCGGTAACCTACCTGTTGGAAGTCTTCCAGAAACCCATGCTGCCGCACAAACTCCTCAGGGAAGTGCGCGATCAACACAAGGCCATTGCCCGTCAAGGTCCAGGGGGGTAGTGCTGTCATGCTGCAAATAAGGGGTTTTGTATTGCTGACGCATGTAGAGCCGCAAGATTTTGCGGCTCTACGCCAATTCAAATAAAAAAGCCCCGCCAGACTTCTGGCGGGGCTCCTAAAAAGAGATTTACAGCTTACGCTTCAGCTTCTTCCGTGATCGTGATCGACTGGATTTTATCGCCCTGCTTGATCTGGTCAACGAGGTCAATGCCGTCGGTTACTTTACCGAAAACCGTGTGGTTCCGGTCGAGGTGAGCCGTATTCTGACGGTTGTGGCAGATGAAGAACTGTGAACCACCCGTGTTGCGACCACGGTGCGCCATGCTTAATACCCCGCGATCGTGGTATTGGTTATCGCCAGTCAGTTCGCAGGGAATGCTGTAGCCGGGGCCACCTGCACCTGTGCCAGTTGGATCACCGCCCTGAATCATGAAATTAGGGATGACACGGTGAAACACGACACCATCATAAAAACCAGACTTGGCCAGTTTCACAAAGTTGGCAACCGTTCCCGGCGCGTCTTTCTCGAAAAATTCGATCGTCATTGTACCACGATCGGTGTTCATTAGAGCTTTCATTGGAAAATAAGTTTCAGGTTTCAAGTTTCAGGTTTCAAGTGCTCCGCTGAACCAATGAATAGATGATAAGCGATGCACTTGAAACCTGAAACTTGAAGCCTGAAACCAGTTTAGTTTATGCAACTTGTTTATATAATTCGTCACGCTGTTGTTTTACCCGCGAGTCGGCGATGAACTCGTCGTAGGTCATCAACTTATCGAGCATGCCGGTTGGCGACAGTTCGATTACCCGGTTAGCAATCGTCTGCACAAACTGGTGGTCATGCGAGGAGAACAGGACCGGCCCTTTAAACTCGATCAGCCCCCGGTTTTCCGCTTCGATCGACTCCAGATCCAGGTGGTTGGTTGGCTCGTCGAGCATCAGGGCGTTGGCCCCCGACAGCATCATCCGCGACAGCATACAACGTACCTTCTCACCCCCCGACAGGACCGACGCTTTCTTCAGCGACTCTTCGCCCGAGAACAGCATCCGGCCCAGGAAACCCCGAATGAACGACTCGTCTTTTTCTACTGAATACTGACGCAGCCAGTCAACCAGGTTCAGGTCATCGGCAGCCTGGAAGAACGCATCACGGCCGGTATCGTTCGGGAAGTACGCGTTCGTGATCGTCACGCCCCATTTGAACGTACCTGAGTCAGCCTGTTTTGTACCTGATAGCACATCGAGTAGGGCCGTCACGGCCAGGCTATCGCGGCTGTACAGGAAAACTTTATCGTTCCGGTTCATCGAGAACGACACGTTGCTGAACAGTTTCTGTCCGTCTTCGCCCGTGTAGCTTAGATTCTCGACCGTCAGAATCTGATCGCCGGGTTCACGTTCCGGCTTGAAGTGGATATAGGGGTACTTCCGCGATGAGTACGCGATGTCTTCGATGGTGAGCTTCTCCAGCAGTTTCTGACGGCTCGTTGCCTGTTTCGACTTCGAGGCGTTGGCCGAGAAGCGGCGGATGAACTCTTCCAGCTCTTTCCGCTTATCTTCCGTTTTCTTGTTCTGGTCCTGCTTCTGACGGAGCGCCAGTTGGCTCGATTCGTACCAGAACGTGTAGTTACCGGCATACTGCTTCACTTTCGAGAAGTCAATATCGACGATGTGTGTACAGACCTGATCGAGGAAGTGCCGGTCATGGGACACCACGATCACTGTGTTCTTAAAATTAGCCAGAAAACCCTCCAGCCAGATCGCCGATTCAACGTCAAGGTTGTTGGTCGGTTCGTCGAGGAGCAGAATATCCGGGTCGCCGAAAAGGGCCTGTGCCAGCAGTACGCGTACTTTTTCGGAGGCGTTCAGGTCGGCCATCTGCGTATAGTGCAGGTCTTCGGTGATGCCCAGGCCCGATAGCAGCGAGGCGGCGTCTGATTCGGCATCCCAGCCGTTCATCTCGGCAAACTCTGATTCCAGCACCCCGGCACGTTCGCCATCGGCATCGGTAAATTCGGTTTTAGCATAGAGTTCGTCTTTCTCCTGCATGATGTCATACAGGCGCTTATTCCCCATGATCACCGTTTGCAGCACCGGAAATTCATCGTAGGCAAACTGGTTCTGGTTCAACACCGACATCCGTTCGCCGGGCCCCATGGTCACCTGCCCTGTCTGCGGCTCAATTTCGCCCGACAGGATTTTCAAAAACGTTGATTTCCCGGCTCCGTTGGCACCAATAACGCCGTAGCAGTTACCGGGTACAAATTTTATGTTAACGTCGTCAAAAAGTACCCGCTTGCCGTAGCGCAGCGAGACGTTCGATACTGATATCATTCGCGTTCGTTGTGGCTGAAATTAAGCCGCAAAGGTACGAAATTTTAGCGGGATTAGCAGGCAGCTACTCCGTTTCCAGCACAGGTACGTGGTTAAGGTCTAGTTCGCCTTCCCATTTGGCTACTACGGTGGTGGCAACGGCGTTGCCCATTACGGAGGTAGCCGAACGGCCCATGTCGAGGAAGGGGTCGATGCCTAAAATCAGGGCCAGCCCTTCGACGGGCAGGTTGAACTGGGCCAGCGTGCCGGCAATGACCACGAGCGAGGCACGGGGTACACCGGCAATGCCTTTCGAGGTGATCATCAGCGTCAGGAGCATGAAGATCTGCTGATTGAGGGTCAGCGGAATACCGTACGCCTGCGCAATGAAGCCGGTAGCGAAGGTCATGTACATCATGGAGCCGTCGAGGTTGAACGAATAGCCCAACGGTAGCACGAAGCCGATGATCCGGTTTGAGATGCCGAAGTTTTCCAGCACCTTGATCTGCTGCGGTAAGGATGCCTCCGACGATGCCGTGCTGAACGACAGCAGCAATGGTGCTTTCATGGCCTGCAACAGCCGGAAGAACGGAATCCTGGATACGGCACAGATGGCAAACAGCACAACGAAGATGAAGAACAGCAGGCCACCATAGAAACACAGCAACAGGTAGGCATACGACGCCAGGATGCTCAACCCTTTCGACGCCACCACAGCCGCCATGGCGCCCAATACGGCAAACGGAGCCAGTTGCATCACGTACCCAACCATCTTGAAAACCAGCTCGCTTAGCGCATCCAGCGCCTTGGTGATCGACTTTCCCTTATCGCCAATAGCCCCTAGTGCCACGCCGAAGAACAACGAAAACACCACGATTTGCAGGATTTCATTCTCGGCCAGTGCCCGAAATGCTGAATCGGGGAAGATATGGAGGATAAACTCTTCTATCGAGTTCAATTTCTTGCCTTCAACGCCGATCGACGTACCGGCGGCCGGCCGGGGCCAGCTTTGGATGCTGCCGGGCTTGGTTACGTTGACCACAACCAGGCCGATGATCAGCGAGAGGATGGTGGCGAAGTAGAAGTAGCCCAGCGTTTTGATACCGATCCGGCCAACCACCTTAAAATCACCCAGTTTGGCGATGCCGACTACCAGCGTTGAGAAAACCAGCGGGCCGATGATCATCTTGATCAGCTTCAGAAACACTTTGCTAACCAATTGGAATTTCTGCCCGATCCCTTCTGCGGTAGCCACATCGTAGCTGCTGTGTAGAATCTGACCGATCAGCACGCCCAGCACAAAGCCAATGACGATTTTAGTAGTAATGTTTAGTTTCATAGGAAGTGTAAAAACCGACTGGGTTATGGTGGGTGCTTTGTGAGCCTGTATACGTTATTAAGATTAGCGCTACTGGCTGGCGCACGGCCCTGAGCCTGTCCGGGACGCGTAGTCGAAGGGCCTTGCGCCAGCCAGTAGCCAAAGCAAATATTCTTTAAAAATGAGTCTTCCCGGCCACATTACAAAATGACTACTCCAACGCCTGGTATACCGCAGCCCGGAACTTGCGAACGAAATCACCGTAGTAGGCATACGGATGGATGTTGGTGTAGACCAGCATGACCAGATTTTCGGCAGGGTCGATCGTGTATTCAGAGCAGTACATGCCACCCCAGGTAAACGAGCCCGGCGTAGCCTGATCCCCGTAATGACTGTTCGCCGTGATGAGCTGAAAGCCAAGGCCATATTTATCCTGACGATCCCAGACGTTGGCGTCACCGATCTGATTTCGCAGCATCATCTCAACGGTTTTTCGACCCAAAATTCGCTTGCCGTTGAACGTACCTCCGTTGAGAAACAGCTGGCATAACTTCGCGTAATCCTCTACCGTACCAACCAGACCGGCGCCACCCGAAAAATACGTTTTTGCCCCCGAAATGGCGAAATTTCGGTACGTATCATTGGCGTTCAGGGTGATTGGCCCCTCTGCATTTTTCGTGTACAGTTCCACCAAACGCCCCGCCTGACCAGGTGGCAGATAAAAATGCGTGTCGTTCATCCCCAGTGGGCTCAGCACCCGTTTTCGCATAGCCACATCGAGCGGTTCGCCGGATAGAACCTCGACCAGCCGACCAATAATATCCGTGTTCAGGCCATACGTAAACCCATCGCCGGGGTCTTTGATCAGCGGACGTTTCGCCAGTTTGTTCACCACATCCTCCAGCTTATCGGACTCTTTCGACCCGAAAAACGGGATTTTAAACTCTGGCCGCTGATCGAGCGGGTGTTCGTAGGGAATACCCGCATTGTGCGATAGGAGCTGACGAATGGTGATCTCCGACTTCGCCGGCCGGGTTTCGTAGGCACCTTTCACCGGGTCATTTTTTTCGTAGCTGACCAGCACCACCGGGTTTTTAAAGGCCGGAATATACTTCGAGATCGGCTCGTCGAGCATGAATTTCCCTTCTTCGAACAGGGTCATCAGCGTCGTGGTCGTAATGGCTTTCGACTGCGAGGCGATCCGGTAAATATCGGTCGTGCGGGCGGGAGTTTTCTTCTCCAGATTGCTGTACCCATAGGCTTTGTGTAACACTACGTCGCCATTTCGAATAACCATTGCCACGGCGTTTGGAGCCAGCCCCTGATCAACAAATCCCTGTAATAAGACGTCGACCCGCTTTAATCGTTCAGGCGAAAATCCCTGTTTGGCCGGATTGACGTTGAAAACAAACTGGTTTGGAACTGACGGGCGAGAGACTGGCTGCTGGGCTAGTAACGAGGTGGATAACAGACAGAGGCAAAGCGTTCTTTTCATTTCGTAAAATCCCACACGACCACTTCCCATATTTCATTGGCGGCGGGTTCATGGAAAGAATGGATAGCCTGGAATCCTACCCGTTGGTGGGCCCGTAACGACCGCGTATTCCGGGCCGAAATATCTGTGATAAAGAGTCGATACCGATCCTGGTACAGGGCTTTATGGTGCCCATACAGCCTATCGAAAATACCCTGCCCCCGGTAACGCGAGTCGACACACACCTGACCTACTACGTAATATGGGTATTCGGAGAGTAGTTTACCTTCGTACTGTAAGGTATCGACCAAACCGAACAGGACAGCTAGTTCGGGTATGTCGGCGCGGACCTCGGGTACGGTAGTGATGGCGTAGGCCACCACTTCGTCGCCATCTTTGGCAATGACCGTTGGCGCTGCCTGGTGCATCCGTTTCATCTGCTCGAATGTATACGTGAGCGTCACGAAACCCTGCTCCCGCTGCTCCTCGGGCGTTAGGTTACGTACCTGATTGCGCTGTTGCAGGGCCAGCAACCCACGGAGATCGGCGTCGGTTTGGGTAGTGGTAATGGTGATCGGCATGGGGTGAGTGTAAGACCGAAGCTGGAGCTTCGGTCGTTCCAGTAGAGTTATTGACTACCGAAGCTGGAGCTTCGATAGTACAGTGCTACGCAACGTGAACCGATGCGCAGGTTGCCAGAAATATGGGGTCTATTTCAGCACCGATGCCAGGTACGTCGGGAATAGAGATCAGGTAGCCGTCGTAGGTAATCCCGCCCAGCACCGGGTCTTCGGCGTGTTCAAAACAGGCGTCCAGATCGCAGAAACGAACATTTTGGCGAGCGGCGGCAAAATGGGCGTTGGCTGTCAACGCCAGTCGTGACTCCGACATGCAGCCAATCATACAGGCCATGTTGGCGGCTTCGGCAACGGCATTGATCTTTAGGGCTTCGAATATGCCCCCACTTTTCGAGAGCTTGATATTCAGATAATCGACGGCCTCTTCACGCACCAACCGAATGGCGTCAACCGCATCGAACACTGATTCGTCGGCCATGATGGGTACGTTGGTTTGCTGCCGCAGCAGCCGAAGTCCAGGTACGTTGCTTTTCAGAATGGGCTGCTCGCAATACTCGACGTTCCAATCGCCCAGCTTACTCAATACGGCGCGGGCTGTAGGTACGTCCCAGCCCTGGTTGGCATCGAGGCGAATTGGCGTTTCATAGCGGATCACCTGCCGAATCATGGCCAGCCGGTCGAGGTCGGCCTGTGCCGTGGTGCCTAGTTTTACCTTAATAGCCTCTCCCCCATTCGCTTCAATCCGACGCGCGTCTTCGGCCATGCGTTCGGGGTCGTTAATGTAGATGGTTTCGTCGGTGATCAGTGTTCGATTTACCCCGCCAAGAAACTGGTAAAGCGGCATGTTGGCAACTTTAGCGGCCAGATCGTATAAAGCCATGTCGAAGGCCGAGCGCGTAGTGGGATGACCAGGCAGGTACCGCAGAATAGCTTGCAGACAGTCTTCGATAGCCAGCGGATCACGCCCGATCAACAGTTGGGCCATATCCTGGGCCGCAGCCAGGCCCGACGCCTGCGTTTCGCCCACGATCATCCAGAACGGCGACCCCTCACCCCAGCCCGTCAGCCCAGCATCGGTATCAATGCAGACGAGTAGGTTACGAGCCGCATCGATGGTACCCAGTGAAATGGCAATCGGGGCCTTCAGCGGAATATTGTATTGGTAGAGTGTAACGCCGATGATCTTCATTGGCGCAAAATACGAAGGCTTTGGCCAAAGCCGTAAAACCTGTCCGGTGGGCGACTAATTCCTCACCAGCTTGAACCTCTTGGTGCCGTACTCTCCCTGGCTTACCAGGATGTATACACCCGGTTGTTGATCCGACAGGTCGAGTCGTTCCAGTATACCTGCCGTAGTGGTTTGTTTCAGGATCCTGCCCTGGCTATTGGTCAGTATGTAAGAGTGGTAGGGTAAGGCAGGCGAGAACGATACGTTCCCATCGCGGGTCGGATTTGGATAGGCCTCTACCTTGTATTCATCCAGCCGGGCTGTCTCGTCAACGGCCATCCGGGCAGTTGATGAAACAACATCAGCGGTTCGAATCACTTCCAGATCAAAATGCATATCGGAACTGGTAGCCTGTCCGTTGGCATCGGCTACCTGATGCACTTCAGCGGCAATGATGTTCTGACCCGGCCTGATAAACTGCCCATCGTTGGGAATGATGATTGTTTGCCAGTCAGCTTCATCAGCTACCGCCGTTGAGGCGGGCGTATTGTAGTAGATGGTTCCGGCAGGCATGTTATCACGGCGCAGTTCCTTGCCATTGATATAAATGACAATTCCGTCGTCGCGCTTGTAATTAATGATGTAGTACTTGTAGTTGTAATACGAAGGCACATCGCTCAGCGAAAAAGACTTACGGAAATAGACGGTCCACCATTTTGTTGAGCAGGGTTCCTGGGCGCAGGCCGGTACACGGGTACGTTCCCCGTCCTCATAGTTGGGCGAATAGCCAAAAGGCGATACAAGCCCCGGGCCATCTTCAGCCTCTTTTGCCCAGTCTGCTTCATTGAATACAACAGTCGGGGTGGTACCATTCCAGTTGGCGCCCGGGGCAAACCCCTTAGCGAAGTAAGTCCAGTGACTTCCGGTCAATATCACCGGCTGGCTACCCGTTGGGTTGGCGTATCGATTGTAGGTACCAATCCCGCCGCCACCTTTCAGCCGCCCAATGACCATTTCGCCCCAGTAGCTGCCCTTACCCATATACCGGCTTTTCCAGCTGGCGGTAGACGATGCACTCCGCTCCGCATCCCATTTGTTGATCCAGTAAGCCAGGTTTGGTACATCATACCCATACGTTGTATACCATGAACCAACACCAGTCTGCATATCGCCGTAGTCATACGTCCAGGCGCCATTCTTATTATAGGCCGCTGCTTTCGGAATACCGGCATGGCCCGAAGCGGGGTCCGGGTTATACGTACCGGCCTCATTATTGATTTTGTAGGCAATAGCCGGCCCTACTCCGTCGATCTGCACCGACATTTTATCGGCTTCATTGAAATAGTGGCGCACTAACACCTGGCTGTTGCCGCTCAATTCAGTGGTAGGCGTAATCGACCAATACCGGTTCATGGTAACCCAGGTGCCCGATAGGTTCGATGGCAGGGTTGATCTGACGTAGTTGTTGGGGAAATTAGCCTTGATAACGCTGGTTCCGGTAGCCCCTTTCAATTGAAGGTCGAACGTACCATCACCCACCGTGCCTATCGTAGCGCCTTTCTTTTTGATCGACAGCAACAGGTTAGCTTTCAAGTCGGTGTAATGTGTCCAGCCTTCAGCGTCGGAGCATTCGCAGGCGGCCCTGCGGGTGGTGCCGTCCGTTGCAGGAACCCCAAACGACTTCAGGTCCTTCATGATTGTGAACTGGTCTTTCACCTCCCCATTTTCGTCGATGAATTTTGCATCGAGCCGATCCTGCTCCACCTCGATAAACAGGGAGCCACCTGTATTGAGCGATGTTTGCATGGCTTTGTGAGGCCAGCAGGGACTTGTCGGGTTGGCGGGATCGCAGGGCGGCTGAATATCTTCTATGCCACCACCCGACCCGTTGACGACGTAAATGATGTGGTTTTTGGGGTCTGCCGCGCTCTTATAGTAAAAGCACGAACCACCGACCGGGTTGCCGGGTGTTCCATCGTAGCTTCCGCTCGACCGACCATTGTTACCAGCAGGGGCATTAAACGCAGGCACAAATGAGGTCGACAGACCATAATGTTCTCGCATCGGGCGCGACCGCTCGTAAGTGTGGCTGTGGCCCGAGAGGACCAGATCTACCCTGTAGTTGTCCAACACGCCTTTCACCAGTTTCTCACGAATGTTTATCAGGTCCAGGTCGCCATCAGACTGATGGGAACCCATCGAATAGGGCGGATGATGAAAGAACACGACAATCCACTTGATCTTCGCGTTGGCCTGTGCCAGCGTTAAATCTTCGTTCAGCCATGTCAACTGTTCGCTGCCTGCCGGAAAAATGGTTGTCTGCCCTTTTTCCAGCCCGTATGTATCCAGGCTCACGAAATGAATGTTGGCGTGGTCGAAGGAGTAATATTCTTCGTGGCGGGAGTGCCTGCCTGCTGAATCCCCGGCAGTCATGTTGTTCACCACGTCGTAATAATGGTTTAAGCCATGGTTTTTCCGGTAATCGAGCGGTGTATTCGCGTCATTGGCCCCCTGTTGATTGTTGTGATAATCATGGTTGCCAGGCGTAGCGAAAATGGGCGTCTGCTTCATGATATACTGCGACGAGTACCGGCGGCCATCGTAAGCCTCAAACACATAGTTCTGGTACTGTTCGGGCAGGCCCCATCCATACGCATTATCGCCCAGCCAAAGCCATAAGTCGATGTAGCTGGCGCCTTCCGTTAGGGCATGGTCCTTTACATACTTGTTGAATCCATTGCTGATTTTCATCTGGGTGGGGTCGGGATCACCACCCAGCGGGAGCACCTGTTTCCCGAAGTCGCCCAACACCCACATGCGTGTTTTTGCAGGAGCGCCGATCAACGGAGCTGTTTTGAAGTAGTTCATGGCATCGCCCTGACGCATGGCGCCGTTTGCCGATTGAATCGTGTAGGCGTAGGGTGTATCCGGCTCAAGGTTGTTCAGCGTCACGCTGACATCATACAGGGTCCGGGGGGTCCCATTCGTGGCCACGGTATATGCCTTTGGTGCGGTCTGGGCAGAAACCGTCGTTGTGCTGCCTGGCAACGTACCTGCTGTTTCTTTCCGCCTGTAAATAACTTGTCCACCCGCTGCTACATTCATACTCCACCGTATCGTCATGCTTCGTTTACCGGCAGGAATCACCAGATTCGGATCGTCGGAATACCGCTGCAAATAAGGACCCCGTAAAAGGCAGACATCACAACGCCACAGGTTCATGTCGAAGCGAATATCAGAGCTGGCTGGACTCATCTGGTGGATCTCAACCGCAATCACGTTAGTGCCTGTCCGCAATACGCCCGGAGCCAGTTCCAGTTGTGTCCACAGTTCTTCATCGGCCGCTTCGGCGGCAAGGGTTGTGTGTGTGATGAGGCCCGGCGGCAGGTTTTCGCGCCGCACCTCTGTCCCGTTGATGTAGATCACAATGCCATCATCGCGCCGGTAGTTCAGAAAGAAGGAGCCGGCAACCGTGGTGAGGTTGATCGTTTTCCGAAAGTAGGTGGTGATCTCGCGGGTGGTACAGGTCAGGCAGGTAGCCGCCGTGGTTGATACACACTGGTTCAGGCACGTACCTGTACCGTTCCCTGTTTCGCTGGTTCCACCATATCCCAGCGGGGAGGGGCCTGACAGCCAGCCAGCATCGTTGAACGCAGGCGCACTGTTGGGATCAGCTTTCCAGGCCGCCGCAGGCACCGCATTCGCCGACGTCACTAAGTACTTCCAGGTAGCGCCCGACTGAAAAACAGGCGTTGTCGGTTGAGCAGAGGCGCTGACGCCACTAAGCAGAAAAGCCAATACTGCGAGTAGAGAGGGTTTCATAGATAAAATGTTTAAAAGAAACATATCGCTGACCACCTGCATGGCCAGTTTATCTATGTATCGCAGCGCTGCCACCGAGGTTATCAACCCAAGTGTATCATTCAGCTCAACGCGGAGTCACGCCAAAACGAAGCGCCTACTCGTCTTCCTCGTCCTGGAAGCTCCTGTAAGCGCGTTTTAACTCATCGAAGGTCTTCTCATTGTTCTGCTGCTTGGCCAGCAACAAACCAAAATCATAGAGCTCAGCGGCTTTGGCGCGATTGCCCAGATCGGTATAGAGCTGGGCGGCATGGTAATAGGTCGGCAGGTACTGCGGGTGATCGGTCAACAGGCGTTCGAAGTAGTGCTGCGCCTGGCTGGGGTTCTCCGTCAGGTATTCCATGCCGAGGGCATAAATAGTAAAAGGGTCGCCGGGTTCATCCTGGACAAACTGAAGGAGTTGTTGGATACGTTCCTGATTCATGAGTTAAGAAGAAAAGTAGTATGCATGCATACCATTTAAAAGATCATGTGTAATTTCGCCAAATCAAACTGTTTACCGTTTACTGTTTACTGTCTTCTGTGGCGCTGCTGACTGAGACAGACTGCGACAAGCGAAGCAACCAGAAGACAGTAAACAGTAAACCGAAAACTAAACGCCAGTCTATGAAAATCTTAGTGTGCGTCACGAGCGTGCCCGACACAACGACCAAAATTACGTTTACCGATAACAACACCAAGTTCAACAAAGCCGGGGTACAGTTCATCACGGGCCCCTACGACGACTATGCGCTGGCGCGGGCCGTTGAGCTGAAAGAAAAGTTGGGGGCTTCGGTAACGGTGTTCAACGTGGGCGAAGCCGACGCGGAGCCGGTCATTCGTAAGTGTCTGGCCATTGGTGCTGACGATGCCATCCGGGTCAACGCCGAACCGATCGACGCGTATTTCGTAGCCGAACAAATTGCCGCTATCGCCAAGGAAACGCCGTATGACCTGATTTTGATGGGCCGTGAGTCGATCGATTATAACGGCGGACAGGTACACGGTATCGTGGGCGAGATGCTGGGCATTCCGTCTATCTCACCCGTCATGAAACTCGACATCGACGGCACTACGGCCAAAATGACGCGCGAAATCGAAGGCGGTAAAGAAGACATCGAGGCGCAGTTGCCGCTGGTTTTAGGTTGCCAGGAGCCCATCGCCGAATGGAAAATTCCGAACATGCGCGGGATCATGACGGCCCGCACCAAGCCGCTGAAAATTGTTCAGCCCGCCGGTCAGGACTCACTCACGGCCGTAGCCAGCTACGAACTGCCAGCGCCACGGGGCAGCGTTAAAATGATCCCCGCCGACGAAGCCGAAACGCTCATCACGCTCCTACGCACCGAAGCAAAAGTCATCTAAAAACAAGTTTACTGTTTTCAGTTTACCCGCACCGGCGGACCGGTTTTCTGTTGCGCTGCCTACAGCCAACTACAGAGTATAGCGGAGCAACAGAAAACAGCAAACTGTAAACTATAAACTCGTTTATGTCTGTCTTAATCTTTGCTGAGCTCGACGAAGGGAAGCTCAAAAAGTCCTCGCAGGAGGCCATTTTTTACGGCTCTAAAGTAGCCAGCATGCTGGGTACGTCGGCAACGGCCGTTGTTATTGGCACCGCCGATCAGGGCGAACTCGCTATAGCGGGTCGTTTTGGCGCAACGAAGGTGCTACATGCCGCCGATAGTAAGCTGAATGAAGTAAACGGCATGGCCTACGCCTCCGTAGTAGCGGCCGCCGCCCAGCAGGAAGGTGCAAAAGTCGTGGTGCTGGCCAAATCATCCCTAGGCGACGCCATGGCGGCGCGGCTGGCTGGCAAACTGAAAGCCGGTCTGGCGCCGAATGTCATTGACCTGCCCGATCTGAGCAGCGGTTTCCGCGTGAAGACCAGCATTTACACCGGTAAAGCCTTCGCATACAACGAGTTGAAAGCCGACGTAAAAATCCTGGCCATCAAGAAAAACACAATTGCCCCCGAGGAAACCGACGCTACGGCCAGCGTAGAAGCATTCACGCCAACCGTTGCCGACAGCGATTTCGTGCTGAAAGTGACCAACACCGAAAAGGCAACGGGCGATATTCTATTGCCCGAAGCTGACCTCGTGGTATCAGCCGGGCGTGGCCTGAAAGGGCCCGAAAACTGGGGTATTGTTGAAGAACTGGCCAAAGCGCTTCACGCGGCTACGGCCTGCTCAAAACCAGTGTCTGATCTGGACTGGCGGCCGCACCATGAGCACGTTGGGCAGACGGGCATCAAGGTGAGCCCAAACCTGTATATCGCCGCCGGCATTTCAGGAGCCATTCAGCATTTGGCGGGGGTCAACTCGTCGAAAGTGATTGTGGTGATCAACAAAGATCCTGACGCTCCGTTCTTCAAATCGGCCGACTACGGGATTGTTGGTGACGTATTCGAGGTATTACCCAAACTGACAAAAGCAGTTCAGGCGCTGAACTAGGCGTAAGGCCCTGCGTGAACCGGTCTGATAACCAAACCGATCGTTGCCCTTACTGAGGCACCCCTACCGAAACAAAGGCAGGGGTGCCTTTTTTGTTGTTTGTGCTTACAAAATTTTATGTGCAACGAACCGTTCTACCCCTGCGTAATACCTACTATAAACGGCAATTCTTGTACTAATGAACCGGTATACCTTTCTAAAAAATCTCGGCTTCAGGGGCGCTGCCCTGATGGCCGTGTTAACCTCCTGCGTTCATGAAGAAGATTCATACGTACCTGCGTTGACATTGAATGCTCAGGGCCAGACCATCACCGGTCCAAACGGGGCAACAATCAGTTCTTCAACGTCCACATCGGTCAGTACGCCAACCAGCACAACAGCCTCTTCATCCGATGTGTTAGGTATCAAAAATCCGCTAGTGACCATCAATCTGGCCACGACTACCGGGCTTAAAACTGTGGGTGGGTACGTTATCCTGAGTGGTATCGTCATTGCCAAAGTAAGCGCCACCACCTATGCGGCTGTTACGCAGACCTGTAGTCATGAGCCTAAAAAAAGAGTCATCTTCAATAATACCGAGTTTTATTGCACCGATCATGGAGCCCGCTTTAATCTGGATGGCACCGGTAAGAACAGTCTCGCCGGCAGCGGCATCAAAGCATACAAAGTGATTACTGATGGCACGACCCTGGTCGTATACAGTTGATTCCTGCATGTCTTAGTAACGCCAATTTTCTACCTATGAAGCCCCTTCTTGCTTTTCTCCTGATTCTGGGAATGGCCAACGCGCCGCAGTGGCAGCTCAATATGGATCAGGCCAAAACAGAGGCCAAGACCAGCCATAAATTCATTCTGCTCAATTTTTCAGGCTCTGACTGGTGTGGGCCGTGTATCAAACTCAAGAAAGAAGTTTTTGAATCGGAAGCGTTTTTGACCTACGCCGACAAGCATCTGGTACTGGTCCGGGCCGATTTCCCCCGCTCGAAAAAGAACCAGCTTAGTCCACAGCAGACTACCCATAATGAAAGTCTGGCCGACCGCTATAATCCCGAGGGGCAATTTCCGCTCACTGTACTGATTGACGACTCAGGCAACGAGTTGACGCATTGGGTAGGCTATCCGGCTACACTCACCGCGCAAACGCTTATAAACGAGATAGATGGTCGGCGCACCGCTACTCACTGACCCGTCTGGCCAGTTGCACAAAAAGGTGGTGCGGCTACTGGGTAACCGCTTTGAGATCAGCGCCGTAACCGGCGATGTCGCTTTCGCAGAAGCTGGGATCGACGCCGCCATTGCCGAGGTTGGCCGGATCGAGGCGCTGCTCACCACGTTTAGCCCCGACAGTCAGACGAACCAGATCAATGCCCAGGCGGGTATTGCCCCGGTGGAGGTCGATCAGGAGGTGTTTGCGCTCATTGGTCGGTCACTGAAACTATCAGCCCTGACACAGGGCGCGTTTGATATCACCTACGGCTCAATTGACAAGCGGCTCTGGAATTTCGACACGACGATGACTGCCCTACCCGACCGCGAAACGGCCCGGCAATCGGTACGGCTCATCAACTACCGGAACGTGCTGCTCAACGAAGCCGATAACAGCGTTTTTCTCCGGGAAAAGGGTATGCGTATTGGCTTCGGGGGTATTGGGAAAGGCTACGCTGCCGAACGCGCCAGGTACGTTATGGCTCGGCTGGGCGTAACATCGGGCGTTGTGAACGCAGCAGGCGACCTGACGGCCTGGGGAACACAGCCCAACGGCGAACCCTGGACCATCGGCATTGCCGACCCAACCACGCGCCAAACAGCTTTTTCCAGGCTATCGATCAGCGGGTTTGCCGTGGCCACGTCGGGCGATTACGAAAAATACGTGCTGATTGGCGGCAAACGCTACAGCCACACCATCGACCCGCGAACGGGCTACCCGGTAACGGGCTTGAAAAGCGTCACCATTCTGGCGCCAAGCGCCGAGCTTGCCGATGCCCTGACCACACCGGTCATGGTCATGGGCCGGAGCGTAGGCCTACACCTGATTGACCAGATACCGCAGGTCGGCTGCATCCTGATCGACGATAACGACCGATTGTTTACGTCAAAAAATATTCGCTTAAGTTGATTTTTGTCATCCCGACGCAAGGGGGGATCTTGAGGGTACCCCGCCATACAGTCAGCCAAAAATCAAGATCCCTCCTTGCGTCTGGATGACAAAAATCAACCCACTAAATTAACCTAATCATGAACATAACTGTCTTTAAAAACGGCCAACTTCTGGGCATCGTCGCGTTAACGCTTTCGCTCACGGGAGCCTCCTGCGTATCGGTGAAAGAGTATCAAAAAAACCGGATCAACGATTCGGAGATGGAGTTATCGAACCGCAAATCGGAGAAGTTCGAGGGCAGTTTTTACCTCTACCGGGAAGGGCCGTCGGGGGCCAGCGGTGGTAAAAGCAGCGGTGGCTGTGGCTGTAACTAAACTGACCTTCGCTACACAGCTATCCCATGAAGAAAATCGTATTCACTGTCGCCGCATTACTTTCATTATCAAGTGTCTGGGCTCAGACGAAACCCGAAACGGCTTCGTCGTATGAAGCCCGCCCGCTGAAAGTCGAAGAGATCAATTTCGTTTCCAGTTACTACAATCAGGACGGCAACAAGTCGGCCGTGACGGGTGGAATCGGCACTGAAAAACTGACCGATTTCGCCAATTCCTTCGACCTGACCTTATCGAAAACAGATCGCTACGGCCGCCTTCATTCCATTACTATCGACTTCAATATTGACGCGTACACCTCCGCTTCGTCAGACAACATTGACCCGCTGACGGTGTCATCGGCCTCGAAAAGCGACGTACATATTTATCCGTCCGTTTCGTGGCGGGTCTTTAACCCCAAAAGCCGAATCACCAAGGGGTTTGGCTATTCGTACTCAACCGAATACGATTACCGGTCGCACGGGTTTACGGCGCAGTTTGCCAAACTCTCGGCCGACCGCAACCGTGAGGTAAGCCTGCGGGCCAGCGCTTTTCTGGATACGTACAACGCTATTCTGCCGTCTGAACTTCGACCAGCGTATTATGGGTCGGGCTCGCAGGGCGATCGGGTTCAGGTAGCTAGTAAACCGCGAAACTCATTCAATCTGGCCCTGTCGGTGTCGCAGGTTGTGAATAAGCGGTTACAGATGCTGGCCACGGTTGAGCCGTCGTACCAGGACGGTCTGTTGAGCACGCCGTTCCACCGCGTGTATTTCACCAACGGAGCCGAAACGACCGAAAAATTACCCGGTACACGCCTGAAGTTCCCGGTCAGTTTACGCGCCAACTATTTTGAAGGCGATCGGGCGATTCTCCGTTCCTTTTACCGGTTCTACCTGGATGATTGGGGTATGGTGGCCCACACGGCCAGCGTTGAGGTGCCCGTGAAGCTCACACCGTTCCTGTCAGTGAGTCCCTTTTACCGGTTTCATACCCAGACGGCGGTGCGGTACTTTCACCCGTACGGCCAGCATAACCCAACCCAGACCTATTACACCAGCGATTATGACATCGGCAACATGACTACGCAGTTTGTAGGCTCCGGTGTTCGGTATGCCCCTCCGGGCGGCATCATGGGCATTCGCGGCTGGAATGCGCTGGAACTGCGCTACGGCCATTATTTACGCAGCACGGGCATGACGGCCAACATCGTCACGCTCCTGGTGAAAGTGAAGTAGGCAACTGATCCGGGCATTTTTTTGGTTGTTTTGTTGTACAGACAGGTACGTTATTGGCTACACAGTCGCTGGTTTGTCGAACAAACGGGCCGATAATCCCACCAACAACCGAACAAACAAGCCTGCTATCAGTTAATTTTGCGTCGTGGAAAAAATTAAGTTAGAGATATTAGGCTTATCGCCGAGTCAGTCGCAGTCGGGTTCGTTTGCACTGGTACTGGGCGAAGAATACGGTAATCGTCGTTTACCGATCATTATTGGCATGTTCGAAGCGCAGGCCATTGCCATCGAGATCGAGAAGATTGTGCCCAACCGGCCCATGACGCACGATCTGTTCAAGCAGTTTGCCAAGAATTTCGGCTTCACCGTGCGCGAAATCGTGATCTCTGATCTGCGCGAAGGCATTTTCTTCGCCCGTATCGTCTGCTCAGACGGTGTTCAGGAAACGGTAGTCGATGCTCGTCCGTCAGATGCTATTGCTATCGGAATCCGCTTTGGCGTATCGATCTTCACCTATGAGTCAATCTTGTCGGAAGCCGGTATTACCGCCTCGGCCGATGAAGAAGAGGAGGAGCAGGAAGAGTTGGTACGCGCATCGAACCGGTCGCCCCGTGCGTTTGGCGAGCAGTTGAAAGACATGACCGTTGATGAACTACAAAAGATGCTCGACGAAGCCCTGGGCAACGAAGAGTACGAACGGGCCGCCAAGATCCGCGACGAGATATCTAAGCGAAATTGATATAAAAATGCAGGTTAACAAGGGCATTGCCAACACCAATAACTGGTATTGGCAATGCCCTTATTGCAATTAGCAGGCTGTTTTAAACAGCGTATGTTCCAACTGATTTGTTGTTCGGCGAGTCCTGATAAAAAGGATGATCATGCGCACGCAACTACTCACGTTTTCAGCCTGCTATTTACTGGTAGCCTGCTCGGGTCTGCTACACAACGTTCCACCCGCATTTACCGGGAAAGCGGTCAGCGACCTTCCTATCCGTATTAAATCATACAGCTACCCGGCTTACCGACAGGGCGTTCAGTATAAGGCTACGGCCAACTATACGTACGACGCACAGAACCGGCTTATCCGCATCGACTCAATCAGTTACGGCCAAAGTATTGCCTATCGGTACACGGATAACCGCCTCGCCGAGCGACTGACGTACCAGAATGGTACACCCCTCATACGTACCCAGTTTTTCTACAACGCTACAGGGGAGCTGGAAAAAACTGTAGAACAAAACGGCACGGTCGCCACAGAAACCACCTACCAGTTCGATAACTCCGGGCAGTTAACTGAGCGAAAAACCGTATACCTGTCTTCCCCAAACGATGCCTTCATCAGCCGCTACACCTGGAAAAATGGCAATATGGTAGTGAGGGTTGACATGAATGGGAAAGGGCAGGAAAGGTCAGAATGGTCGTACAGTTACGATCAGCAACCGAATTACAAGGCACTACTGACTGTAAACCCTGACCCCGATCAGCCACGTACCTACAACAATCAGATTGGCGGGAAACTCGAACGGGACTACACAGGGCTCATCGACCTTTGTTCGAACCCTTTTGGCAGCCGTTACAGCTACCTCCCCAATGGTCTGGCGACACGTTGGGAAACGAGCAGTTGCAGTCTTTATTACAACGAGATCGAATACGAGGCCAAGCAGTAGCGTCCTCTTACTTATACGCTTTCGCTTCGCGGATGACGAATTTGTATTCGGCAATGTCAAGCGCTTTTTTGTAGTACTCTTTGGCCAGTGCCGGGTTATTGGCTCGTGCTGCAATTCGCGCCAAGCCGACGTAGGCCAGGCTATGTTCCTCAGTCGTGTAAGCAACGTTGACAGGCTGTTTCAGCGCCGCTTTATAAGCTACTGCCGCTGCGGAATCGTTCTTAGCTGCACGTTCGGCCAGTATGCCATCAAACGTATAAATAGCAGCCGGAAGTAGTTTATGCTGCATTTTCTTCAATTTCTGGAGCGCCGCCTGCCCTTCGTCATACCGCCCCGCCAGGAGTAACGCCTCAACGTACCTGAGCATGAAAATGGGGTTTTTCGGGTAGTGATCGACCAGAAAGTCCAGGTTTTCGACGGCTTTCGGGAAGTTAGTTTCGTGCTTTACGTAAATGTGCGCCAGATACAGATTGGCTTCCGGCCGGGTGAATAACGCCCGTTTGGCCGATACCTCCATTTGCTTCAAGCCCAACGCCATATTGCCGTCCTTGAAGAAGAACATAAACGGTTTCACCGCCGGATGATCAATTGGGTAGCGTTCAACGTAGAAGTTGTACAGGCCGGTTGAGAAGTAGAACTCAATGTTCTTATCCAGCAGCTCGAAGCCCTGCTTCATGTACACATATGCCTTCCGTGATTCACTGACGGCTTTCATCGTCTCGTTATCGAAATTGTGTTTCATCGACATATAGCCATGCGCCGTTAGCCCCAGAAAAATCGCTTCCGGGTCGTTTTTATTACGATCAATCATCCGCTCAACACCCTGAATGGCCAGATCAACCTGTTGAACGTACTGATTGGTGACAGTCCGGCTGTCGCTGATGGGCAGGTATTGCCATTGCAGCGTTAGCGCACGGAGCACCGGCACAATCGGGCTTTGCGGGTATTTTGTCTGAATCTGCCGGATGTAGGGGGCCGCTTCGGCAAACTCATAGTTGTAGATATGATCGAGTGCTTTAGCCACCGTCTGCTGAGCAGCAGGATCAGTCAGAATTTGGGCAGGGGTAAGAAAAGGAACAAGTACGAACAGAAAGAGTAGTTGGATGCGTTTCATAGGTAGGTAGTATCCCTAGTATGACTGTTTTTCGTCATTAATGGTTTATTGTCTGTCTCCGATGACTATCTGCGATGACTATCTGCGATGACTGTCTCCGATGACTATTTGCAATTGACGGTGTACTTTTGTTTGTGGCCTCGATAGTGGCTTTTGCGAACCGTTTTCAATGATTCAATATACTCAATTCGTTCTGGATAATGGCCTGAAGGTGTTTGTCCACGAGGATGCCAGCACCCCGATGGCCGCCGTCAATATTCTGTACAACGTTGGTTCTCGCGATGAAGATCCCAACCGCACGGGTTTTGCTCACCTGTTCGAACACCTGATGTTTGGCGGCTCGAAGCACATTCCGAGTTACGACGAACCCCTGCAACGGGTAGGTGGCGAGAACAACGCCTTTACTAGCCCCGACATTACGAACTACTACATTACCCTGCCCTCGGCCAATCTCGAAACCGCGTTCTGGCTCGAATCTGACCGGATGCTCAGCCTCTCGTTCGATCAGCAGGTGCTCGATGTGCAGCAGAAAGTAGTGATCGAAGAGTTCAACCAGCGCTACCTGAACCAACCCTACGGCGACGTCTGGCTGAAACTGCGGCCGCTGGCCTATCAGCAGCACCCCTACCGCTGGGCCACGATCGGCAAAGACATTAGCCACATAGAAAATGCCGTTCTGGATGATGTGAAGGCCTTTTTCTACAAATATTATTTACCTAACAACGCCATTCTGGTCGTGGCGGGCAACGTGACCACCGAGCAGGTGAAGCAATTGTGCCGGAAATGGTTCGAGCCTATTCCGGCCGGGAAAGACTATGTCCGTAGCCTGCCCGCCGAAGCTCGCCAGACACAGGCTCGTTTTGAAGAGACAATGGCCGATGTGCCGCTGAATGCGCTCTACAAAGCCTACCACATGCCGGGCCGGTTCGATGCCGGTTTTGCCGAAGCTGATCTGCTAAGCGACCTGCTGGGCCGTAGTAAATCGTCGCGGTTGTATCAGAAACTGTTGAAAGAGCAGTCGCTGTTCAGCAACGTCGGGGCGTACATCACGTCATCGATCGACCCAGGGTTGCTGCTGGTTCAGGGCACGCTGAATGAAGGGGTAACCCTCGAAGAGGCCGATGCTGCCGTGCAGGGCGTCTTACAGGCAGTGATCGACCAATACGTACCTGACGAAGAACTCACGAAAGTAAAAAACCAGGCCGAGTCGACCCTGGCTTTTTCGGAAGTGGAGTTATTGAACCGGGCTATGAACCTTGCCTTTGCTGCCAACGCGGGTGATCCCGAACTGGTAAATCAGGAAGCCGAAAAAATTCAGGCCGTTACGCCCGAGGCTATTCAAACCGCTGCCCGCCAGATTCTACGTCCCGAAAACAGCTCAACGCTTTACTACCGGCGGGAAGAAGCTGCCTGAACGAGGTCAGGCTTACTATAAACTGGTAACTTCGTGACCGTTACGCTTCATGCGGAACAGAATTCATGTCATCATCTGTCTATATCAGTTCAACAGGTATGAATAAGATACTGCTAAAGTCACTTACTCAAGAAGATCTCGACGCCATTTCGCGTCGATTCAAAGAGGAATTGACCGTGCTGTATGGAGAAAGGCTGGAAAGACTAGTCTTGTTTGGTTCCTATGCGCGGGGAAACTACACACCAGATTCAGATGTAGACTATCTGGTTGTTCTTAACCAGCATCCAGTACAATTCGGGCAGGAGGTTGATAAAATAAGTCAGATATCCAGCGACTTAGGGATCGAGTATACAGTACACATATCAGCTAAACCCGTTTCTGTAGTTGATTACAAGTCGTCGAGCCGTCTGTTCTATCAAGCCGTTCGGAGTGAGGGTATCACATTATGAATGAGGATGTGATCGCATGCCTTCAAAAGGCTGAAGATGTTTAATTGATTGCCAGATTCTCGTTCGTGAAGATCGCTATGAAGCAGCTTGCAACCGGACCTACTACGCCTTTTTTGATGCGATCCGCGCCCTATTAGCCAGCAAGCAAATTGGCATAAATTCTCACAGCGCTGCCCAATCACTCTTCGGGTTGCACTTTGTAAAAACCGGTTTATTCGATAAGAAATATAGCCGTGATGTGAACCGACTGCTGGAAAAACGTCAGGGCGCTGATAACGAACTCAATGTCGTTCTTACTCAATATGACGCAGAAAACAGCCTGCAAACAGCGACAGAGTTTGTTAGCGCTGTCCGTCAGTATATAAAGACACTCACCATTACATGAAAATTCGCGTTGGACAGGGCTACGACGTCCATAAACTCGTAGAAGGACATCCGTTTTGGCTGGGTGGTATTCAGATTCCGCACACCCACGGAGCCTACGGTCACTCCGATGCCGATATTGTTTGCCACGTCATCTGCGACGCCCTGCTGGGAGCGGCCAACATGCGGAACATCGGGTATCACTTTTCCGACAAAGATCCGCGCTGGAAAGGGGTCGACAGCAAAGTATTGCTGGCCGAGGTGATGCGCATGATTCGTGAAGCGGGATGGGAAGTCGGCAACGTCGACGTGACCGTGGTGTTGCAGGAGCCGAAATTGAACCCATACATTCCGGCTATGGTGACTTGCCTGGCTGGCGTGATGAACGTACCCAGCGAAGACATTGCCATCAAAGCCACCACCTCCGAACACATGGGCTTCGTCGGTCGGAAAGAGGGCATCGCGGGGTTTTGTGTGGCGTTGATACAGAAAGACTAAGGCCTATTGCTTCTGGATGATAAATACCTCCTGTTTCGGTCCGCAAATCTTTTGACGGGCAAATTCCCGGGCTACGGCTTCCTGCACAACAAACGGCGCTTCTTCTACCTGAGCAGCGTTGATCCAGACGCGAACGTCGAACTGGATCGCATCGGCGGTGAGTTTGCTCAGCAACACATCATGATGCTGGTCGGGCAACAGATGGGTAGCCTTATCCAGTGCCTGCTGGATAGCCGTCCGGACCTGATCAATATCATGATCGCGGTCGACCAGAAATTGGGCCTCTATCCGCAACGTACCCAGCCGCGAATAGTTAATAATCGGGCAATTGGTCAGCGAATTATTGGGTAATGTCAGCGTTCGGTTGTCGTTGGTAATGAGCACGGTGTTGAATAGTTGAACGGCTTCAACGTAGCCCGTCAACCCCTGCGTGGCGATCAGATCACCAACCCGAAACGGTTTAAACGCCAGGATAAGCAGTCCACCCGCGAAATTGGCCAGGCTATTTTGCAAGGCCAGCCCGATCGCGATACCTGCCGCCCCAATCACAGCCACAAACGAGGTCGTTTCAACACCTAACGCGCTTAGTACACTAAGCACCAACGCTATCCGTAATCCGATGCGGAGCGTTGCCAACAGGAAAGGCTGTACGTCGCGCTCAACGTGTTGCCGATTCATCAAGCGGCTGATGGCCTGCACAATCAGTTTGATCAGCCATAACCCGCCAGCTGCCAACAGACCAGCCATTAATAACTGCCAGCCGTACTGAGACAGGTGTTCGGTGAAAGTGGTATGAAGTTGATTGAGGGATTTCATGGTGGTGTAACAAAATGTAGGGCCCGTACCGGCAGACAGCCGGTACGGGCCCTATAAACAAATCGGGCTCTACTTCTGGCCGTACTTCGTCTTGAATTTGTTGTACAGGCGTTTGTGCTTGTCGTCGAGGTCAACTTTACGGCCCTGAATGAAGGCGTGTTCAACCAGGTTGGTCCGCATATCGAGCAGGTCGCCTTTCGACACAACGAGCGTGGCTTGTTTACCGGGCTCCAACGTACCTACCTGCCCGTCGATACCCAGAATTTTGGCTGTATTCGACGTAACCATTTTCAGGGCTTCTTCCCGGTCAGTCACCCCAAATCCAGCGGCTGTTCCGGCCAGGAAAGGCAGATTGCGGGTCCGCCACCATTCTTCGGCATAGCTGAGGCTCACCATCACCCCTGCTTTTTGCAGAATGCCCGGTAGGCGGTAGGGCAGGTCGGTCGGTTCATCCTGCCGGTTGGGCAGGCGGTGCAACGCACTCAGGATCACAGGTACGTTGTTTTCTTTCAGGAAACCAGCCACCTTATCCGCATCTTCAGCCCCGACAATTACCACTTTGGCTACGCCTGCCGCTTTGGCAAAACGCACCGCTTCGATGATATCTTTGGCATAATCGGCCCGGACATACAGGTTCTGTGTGCCTTTGAAGAGGCCTTTCATCGATTCAAACCGGAGGTTCGACGAGGCTTGTTTGGCCGCATTCGTGCCAGCCTCAGCATAGGCTTTCGCTTCGGCAAAGGTGGCCTGCAGTGCCCGAATGGCCTCATCGCGGCGGTCGTTTTTCTTTATCGCAGCCTGGAACGTGTCAAAATCAAACTCACGGGCATAATAGCCTGGCCAGTTCAGCCAGAGCCCGTCATCTTTCCGGAGCACCGCATCCTCCCAGTTCCAGCCATCGGCATACATCACCGACGACGAACCAGAAATAGTACCGCCCATCGGCATGGCCTGCGTCAGCAAAACGCCGTTATTCCTGATTGTTGGAATAATTTCAGAATCCGAGTCATAGGCGATGAGCGACCGCATGTTTGGATTCAACACGCCAATTTCGCGCGAATCGACCGTGGCGCGCACCGAGGCGATTTCCTGCAAACCAACCAGCGATGCCGGTGAGATCAGGCCGGGGTAAATGTGTTTCCCTGTAACGTCGATCACCTGCATTTCGCTGGTGTTCAGCCGAACGGTGCTGGCATCGGCCACATTGGTAATCACACCCTTGTCGAAGGTGATCAGCCCATTCTGAATCACCTGACCGGTGCCTGTGTGTATGGTGGCTCCCATCAGGGCGATGGGGCGCTCCTGCGCTTTACCCGGCGCAGGGTTCTGGCCAAAGCTCGTAAGCGAGGCCAGCGATAATAGGGTAATGAGAATGTGTTTCATGTTGTATAATGTCATTGGTTGTCAGTACGCTTTGCTGTCAGTATGTGGTCATTAATTGTCATCAAGTAGTCGTTGATAGTTTTCAACGAATGACAATCAATGACCACATACTGCCAGCAAAGCGTACTGACTATTTTTCTTCTCCTTCGGCGAATACCCCTTCAACATCTTCGCAATGCCACATCCGCTGACGGCGCATGGTTGGCCGTACTGTAGACTGCCCACCGGTTTTAGCCTGCAACATCTTCTGGATCAGGCGGGCGCGTTCGGCCTCCATCGTTTCACGGTTCTTGTCGTCGCTTTCCCGGCTGTAATAGATCGCGCCTTCGATCATCGTGAATTCAGGCCGGGCGTAGATCGACAGCGGGTTGTTGTTCCACAGCACCAGATCGGCATCTTTACCGACCTTGATACTGCCCATACGGCTATCCAGATGGAGCAGTTTGGCGGGGTTCAGGGTTACCATTTTCCAGGCTTGCTCTTCCGTCATGCCACCATACAGCACGGTCTTGGCTGCTTCCTGGTTCAGGCGGCGGGCCATTTCAGCATCATCCGAGTTGATCGATACCGTTACCCCCTCACGACTCATCAGGGCCGCATTGTATGGAATGGCGTCTTTCACCTCCATTTTGTAAGCCCACCAGTCAGCGAATGATGAACCACCCACGCCGTGCTTGGCCATCTTATCGGCCACTTTATAACCTTCCAGGATGTGCGTAAACGTGTTGACTTTGAAGCCCAGTGAATCGGCCACTTTCAGCAGCATATTAATCTCCGACTGTACGTAGGAGTGACAGGTAATGAACCGTTTTTTGGCCAGGATCTCAGCTAGTGCGTCAAGTTCAATATCCCGGCGGGGCATTTCCAGCGCGGTACTCGTGGTAGCTTTCTTTCCTTTGGCGGGTGCGGCGGCCTGCGCATTGTAGTCGGCCCAGGCTTTGGCGTATTCCTTGGCACGCATGAAGTGGTCCATGTATACCTGCTCAACACCCATCCGCGTTTGCGGGAAGCGTACCTGAGCGGCCGCCGGGGCGCTCGACTGCTTCACGTTCTCACCCAGGGCGAACTTGATGAACCCGTCGGCCCCTTTGATCAGCATGTTCCCGGCCGGCTCGCCCCATTTCAATTTCACAATGGCCGACTGACCACCAATGGCGTTGGCCGAACCATGCAACAACTGCGACGACGTGACGCCACCCGCCAGTTGCCGGTAGATATTGATATCATCCGGGTTAATGGCATCTGACATACGTACCTCGGCTGTGCTCGACTGTGACCCCTCGTTGATCGACACCAGGGCAATGTGCGAGTGCTCATCGATGATCCCGTTGGTCAGGTGCTTTCCGGTTCCGTCAACAACGCTTCCACTGGCGGGGGCAGGCAGGTTTTTACCAATCTGCGCAATCTTGCCATCGGTCACCAGCACGTCCATAGTTGGCTGAATACCATCGGCTTCGTTCGTCCAAACGGTTGCGTTACGAATCAGCAGGGTCTGTGCCTGTGGTTTTTTGGCGTTACCCATACCCACAAACGGATACAACATACCGCCAAGCTGTGGTTTTCTGGCCGTATCGGCTTTGGCCACAGACGCGCTGAACGGTTTGCTCATCGTGGCTGACCAGGTCACCCGCTGGCCGTTGGGTTGTTCACCATCGCCTTTGAAACCCGTGCCGTCGCGGTAACCCGTCAGGCGGGTGATGGCGTTGGGTTGGCGACGGTTCAGGGCCACCCGCATCGAGATCAGGTTGTTATCAATCGTTACCGTCGGTGTCAGTTTTGTGGTGTCGCTAACCGTCACCTGATACGTTGGTTTCTCCGGGTTATCGCCCGTCACCAGCAGTTTCAGAGTGGGGCGGTCCGACGATCCGGCATTGCCAATCTTCAGGTCATACGTACCCCGGATATCAGCTACGTTCGGGTTGGTCACCACGTACTGTTTACCCTGGATCCAGTTTTCGTAGATGACATTCGTTGGCGAAAAGATATTGCCCGACGTGATCACGAAATTGGCTACTTTACCCACTGCCAACGTACCCAGCAGGTCATCGGCTTTAATGAGTCTGGCCGGCCCGACCGTCAGTGCTTCCAGCGCTTTTTGCTCAGAAAGTCCGTTTTCGATGGCTTTACGCACATTGGCCATGAACTCGGTACGGTTCCGCAGGCCCGAGCTGGTCAGCACAAACGGAATGTTGGCAGCAGCCAGCATGGCGGCATTGGCAGGTGCCATTTCCCAGTGTTTCATTTCGGCCAGCGATACGTTGTCGGCATCCCAGGCATCTTCAACATCATAGGCTTGTGGGTACGTTACCGGCACAATAAGCGTCGCGCCCGTTGCCTTAATCTCGTCGATCCGTTGGTATTCATCACCACCACCCCGGATGATGAACTGCATCCTGAACTCATCACCGATGTTATCGGCCCGTAGAACGCCTAGTTTATCGCCCGCTTCAAAGAAGGCAGGAACGCCCGCCAGCCTGTTAAATGCGCTGAGTGACAGGTTCATTTGCGCCTTCTGATTCGAGCGTTTGAACCAATCGGCATCGTATAGCGCCTGCCGGATCAAAGCTACTGTACCCATGATCGAGTTCGGGTTCGACTGGCCCGAGGTTCCTTTACTGAACGAGAAATGCTGGCTCAGTCCACTGCGCAGCAACACCTGATTTTCGCGATCGTCGGCCACGGTTACCAGCGCGCCGCTACCCCGGGCAATACCATCGTGGTTGTGCGTCAACACCGCCCCAAAGCCTAGCTTACGCAGTTCATCGGCCTTGGCCGTGGTCACTTTAAAGAGCTGACTGGCATCGTTTTCGGGCTGAATGGCCTGATTCCAGTAATAGGCTCCTTTTTTGTTGGATTCAAGCTGAGGTGTGCCGCCGAAACCCCGGCCCTGACCCGGTGCCCCCCGAACGATTTCGGGCATACCGTAGTCAGAATCAATATCAATCAGGCCCGGGTAGATCCGCCGTCCGGCCAGATTGGCGACAACGGCTCCAGCCGGTACCGTTACGGATGTGCCAATGGCTTCGATACGGCCATTACGGACAATAAGCGTGGCATTTTGCAGCGTAGTTTGTGGGTCAACCACGATGGTTGCGTTGGTAAACGCGTAGAGGTTTGGCCGTTCGTCATGGACACCATTCTGGGGAATTATGGTTTGTGCCAGCCCCGACTGTGCCAACCCGACTGCCAACAAGAGCAACAGGAGATGTTTACGCATGTAGATGAGTGTTCAATTTAGTTTAAGCATCAAAAATAGCTGTGCCAACGAAAGAATAACCCGCCATTCGGCATCACACCTTACAAAAGGGGTGATTTCAGGCAAAAAGCCAAATAAACTCCGTTTTACAGCAAAAAAAGTACAGCCAATAGACTGTACTTTTTTGAACTACTTATTTTCGCCTTTACTCTAAATGGGCTTTTCGACGCTCAGCGCCAGTATGCCATTTCGGCCCCTTTGATCAGTGCGGTTCTTGTCTGCGCGGTTTTTCCATCGAAATCGAGGATCGTTATGGTGGCCTCCCCGGTTCCAACGTTACTCAGGTTGGTGAAGATGATTTTCGATCCGTTTGGCGAGAAACGGGGTTCCAAATCATTCGTGCCCGCTGGTTTAGTAGTGCCCTCGGCCATAAAATCGCGGGGGGCCGACTTGGCCGCCACCGTTAGCAAGGCTAGCTGTGCATTCAATTGACGCCCCTGCTCATTCTGGTAGGCGATGCGATCATACGAAAACAGCACCTCCTGGCCGGTGATTGAAAAGACGGGGTTCCCCACCCGGCCGCCCGTTCTGGTATAGATCGTCAGCGTGTCTTTACCCTGCCCCTGCGGCGACATTGTCACAAAACGCGTGTCGTAGATAGTGGCGCCGTAAGTACGGGCAATGATCCGGTCACCCTGCGGTGTCCAGTCACAGCCGGCAAAGGTGCGGCCAACGGGGGCCTGCGCCACTACCCGCTGCCCATTTCCCGACCCATCGGCATTCACAACATATAGTTTATTGTTACCCGGATAAAGCAGTTGCGTGCCGTCGGGCGACCAGCAGAAGGCGAGGTCCGATGGTACCAGACCGGCAATGGGTACCGTTGTTACCCGGCGTAGATTGCTCCCGTCGGCATTCATCACGAAGAGATGCAGGTCCGTTTCCACGTTGGAGATAAACGCAATCTGTTTCTTGTTCAGGCTGGTGTTCGGACTGGCAACGGGCCGCCAGTTACTACCCGTCTGCGTGAGTTGAATGACATTGACTCCATCTGTAGAAACAAAAATCTGGTAGCGACCGTCTACGCGCCGCGCAAAGGTATAGGGGGCATCGGGAAACGGCGCCGTTCGGAAACTCCACATCTTTCCTGTTACCGAGTTCACTCCATCTGAAACAGTCACCTGCCAGTAATACGTGGTTCCGTACGACAGATTCTTCAGCACCAGCGAGTCGGCAGCCAGGCTCGTCAGTGTCTGCATCGGCACCGTACTTCCCTCCCGTGTGATGACGACCTCATAAGTCAGCGGGTCTCTGTTTGGGTCAGTTGCTTTCCATTTCAGCACGGTCGTCGTCGACACGGCACTCATACTGTTGGTCGGCGACAGGAGCGTAGGTTCTGTTGGCAGCGGATTTTCGCTCACCAGATACAGTATGGTGGCTGTCCCGTAATTTCCAGCTACCTCAACGGATGTCAGTTCATCGCGGAATGCTTCTTTAGAGGCCTGTAGCGTGTATTTACCGGCCAGGATGGTATCGAACCGGAAACGGCCCAGCGTATCGGACTGAACGGTGCGGCCGGAGGGGTTCAACCGAATGGCCGCCCTGTTGATGGGCTTCCCGTCCTTTTTATTGATTATCTGGCCGGTAACCGATCCATATTGAAGAGGTTCCACCAGTACCTCTTCCGTACAGCCCCAAACCGTGGGCAGGAGGCCGATAAGTAAGCCGATTAGCTGTATACGTTTCATGGCTTTCTATTGTTAGCTGTCATTGAACGATTCCGGGCCGAGCGAGCGAGGTAGAACGACAGGCCAACCGAACCACGCAGGTAGTAGTCGTTGTGGCTACCCGACTGAAGACCGTCGAGTGCATCGGTCATCGGCTGCTGATACGCCAGCGTGGTTCGCACACCCATCAGTCGATTCATGGCGTATTCGATCCCGATGCCACCGTTGAGCAGCCCATACTGCCTGCCGCGTACAGCTACCGGCGAACCCCCAACGCGACAGGCGATCATTCCAACGCCGGCGTAGATCAGTGGCGTGATCCTGCGAAACGGCAATGAGCGGTAAATCAGGTTTGCCTCTATCGTGCTGACCGGGCAACTAAAGCGCTGATCACTGGCCAGGGTGCCCACCCCCATAGTGAGCTGCACACCAACCGAGTGCGACAGGTACGCATCGGCCGCCACCCCATACCCCAGCCGAAGGCCCGTTGTGGCGAAATCACCGGCGTAGCGCCAAGCCGACGCATAGGGGTGAATCGTAAGCCGCGATGGGTCAACGGTGTTGCGCGCTCCATGCTCATCGGTCTGGCTCATCGCCAGTTTTTCCTCGTCATAGGCCAGCAGCATGGTTCGGGCCTGGTCAGCGGATTTGGCATCAACCGTCCAGAGGTTATCGCGGATTCCTTCCAGTACCAGGGCCTGTACGGCTTTTTCAATGGCTTCCGTCACGGCCAGCTGAGCCGGCTCGTTGGTGGCGAAGCCCGTTTCTACTTCGAGCAGGCGCTTGAAACTGACGTACCTGAACGTACCTGCGTCGACGGCCTGCGAGAGTATGGTTTTCGACGTATATACTGTTTTGAGAATCTTCCCTGATTTGGTGGCTACGGCCCGGAGATAGACCGTTACCCGATCCTGCCGGTACTGGCTGGAGCCACCCGTACCGAAGAACCGTAGGCCGGCGCCCCCCGTCATTGTGTTGGCATCGTAGGAAACAATTCCTCCTTCCAGGATAAGCCCCGCAAACATCAGCGGAGGCAGGTTGTCATTCTCCTTGTACTGGGCCAGGCTAGACCGGATAATCTTGCGTTCGTTGAGCAGATTACCCATATTTTCGCGTTCGATAGGCACAAACCAGCCGCTTTCTTCCAGCGCTTTCAACAGAATATTGGTAGTCCCCTGCGATACGGCCGTTGAAAACCCCGACCCCGTTTCGCTCTGTTTATACTGGCCGGTCTGATCCCGAAACTTGTAAACGGCCGCTACTAACTTCTCCTGTGGCGTTGGTAGTTTATGGAGCTCGGCGGTTGCAGCGGTCCCCTCGCCCAGCCGGGCCGACCGGGTACGTGTAGGCTGGTAAAAGTAGGCATTGCACCCAGTCAGCAGCCAGGCCAGGCCGCTGACAACCAATACTATAGATCGGTTTCCTGTAAATAACGTGTTCATGGCGAAAATGGAGTAAGGAATGATGTACGCGGGGTGAAATCAGAGATAAGGCACTGTGATGGAGCTTTCGCCCCCTTTACCATCGTTGATACGGATGATGACCCCTTCGGCCGCATTGCTGATCACTACCTGCATATCCCCGAAGGAGAACGTACCTTCTTTCAGGCCGTCTTCGCCAAACTGTTTGCTGAGGATGTTCTGCGACAGCCGACTCAGCAGTTGCCGCTGTAGGTTATCAGAGAAACTCTGTAGCGATGAGCTGCTGTTCAGCCCGTTCAGGCTGGTCGCTGACGTGTTTTTGGCCGCGGGATCTTTATGGGTATCCTGGGCCTGTGCCGAGCTGAGCAGCCACTGGTAATTGAAGGTGTTACCGCCAAAAGCCGGATTGTTGGGGCGGTAAACAAGAGCCTGTGCACAAAGCGGATGCAGACCGGCAGCGAGCAGCAGGGCGATGAGGATGACTGGCGTTTTCATAGACAGATAGCTTGATAAGTTGTGCTGTCTGTATATCGCAGGATGGCAAAAAGGTTAACAGGAAAACACTACACGCCTGCTGACGGGCATTGGCTGCCTGGCGAGAATAGCCCATCAGCAGGAACGTAGTGTCGCCTTCAATATACGCCGGTGCCTTGCTGGTCTCTGGTGTTCAGTCGCTGCTGCGTTTCCTGCCTGGAAGCCAGATAGTCGCGAACCACTTCCAGTGCATAAAGTGCGTCTTCTTCCAGCAACTCGTAACGGGCCTGCACAAACTGCTCCCAAACGGGCTGATCGTCGATGCTGATCACGATTTGGTTGGCCGTGCCCGGCGACGGAATTTCTTCCACCAGAATCACCAGGCCGATCGTCACCAGTGTATCGGTGCACTGCCGGTTGGTATCGGTCGGCATGGTCCGGTCTGTCCAGTATGTATAGAACAAGTCGTAGAAATCCTTGCCGACTTTAGTACGGGTGTTATCCAGAATCAGGCTGCTACCCGTATCGTTCCGTAAATCTTCGAGCAACTTTCCGCGTAGATCGAACTCCTCATCCGACGCGGGGTCCTGGGCAATAGCCAGCACTGGCAACAGGGCCAGGACCAGCCCACATATGGTTTTCATATCAGTACCCGTTTTGTATCTGTAGCTGCATACCGCCTGTTTGTTCTATCCGCAGAGGCACACCCACAGCCCGGCCATTGCCGGTTTGAATGAGCTGGTTATTATCGCCATGTTGCCATACGTCCAGTTGGGTGTTGCTATACCGTGACTGCCACCGGGCCACATTATGATTGCCTTGCTGGGCAAACGTATAGCGGCTGTTTTCTCCGGTCAACGTAAGCTCCAACACATTGGCTGTACCCTGTTGCAGCAGGCTTACTGTAGTACCCTGGCCAGTTACCCGATCTTGTGGTTGACTGAGTTGGCCCATCTGTACACGAATTACCTCACCAGCCAATAACCCCGACAGGGCCTGGCCAGCACCTGGTTGCCGGACATACGCGTCCGACTGAGCCAAAGCCACTATAGGGTGGGCAATTAGCAGCAGGAAAAACAGGCGTTTCATAGAAAATCTGGTTTAAATGACCACTCCGCCGCAACAGGCGAAGCCTAATAAGCAGTCTGCGTAACAGTAGCCGTGTTATGGCTGCCATTTTGCCCAAATCGCAGCGTATTGCCATCGCCCTGCTGGCTCAACGTAAATGTGTTGCCTATTCCCTGTTGCACCGCACCCAGGTAGCGAATACGTACCCGCACATCGGGGTCCACTGTCAGGTTGGTGAGCGTATTGCTGTTACCCGTCTGCTGTATGGTGGCTTCATTACCAATGCCAGCCTGCGAAAAAACCGCACTATTCCGGGCTCCGGTTTGCGTCAGGTTGCCCCGATTATCGCTCCCATCGTTGGCCGAAATAGCGCCTCTGTTTCCATCGCCAGCCTGATACAATGAAACCGTGCTTCTATCGGTACTCAGCGCCGCCGCCGAGCCAGTGTTGCCGTCGCCAGCCTGGGTCAGGCCGACCTGGTTTCTGTCGCTGCCATATGCATTGACACTAGCCGTATTGCCATCCCCGTTCTGAAACAGGTTAATTCGGTTATGGGCACTGCGGTAGGCAGTAAACGCCTCGCCTGTATTACCATTTCCAAGTTGCCAGATACCAACCTGATTATCATCACTGTGGTCTGTTGCGTAAGCGTTACCCCGGTTACTATTCCCATTTTGTCGAAGCGCAACCTGGTTGTGATCGCTTCGCAACGTGGTGAAGGCAAATCCTGTATTATCGTCCCCAACCTGTTGCACGGTAGCCTCGTTCAGGTAATGGTCTGCCTGTATAGTGGCGGTGTTTCTGTTGCCGGAAACCCAAATTGTCCCCCGAAGGGTGCTGCCAGTTTGGTTAGCAGATGCGTTGTTATCGGTACCCGATAGCGAGATGGTATTCGTATTGCCAATCCCTTTTTGGGTGGTCACTACCTGGTTGCCAATCCCCGTCTGGTTTAGGGATACGGTATTTGTCTGGGCCTGGGCCACCGAGACGATGACGACCAGCAGGGCAGTGAAGATGGACTTGTTCATGAGTATCAGAAAAAAAGTGTTTTGTAAAAAGCGTTTAATTAGCCGTCTGCATAATGGTAGCTGTGTTGTGACTGCCTGTCTGCCCAAACCGTATCACGTTGCCATCGCCCATTTGACTGACCATCAACGTATTGCCATCACCTCCGGCTTGCCTGGCGCTGGTCCCCAACGAGGCCAGCCCGGTCAGCACGTTAGCGTTGCCCTGTTGTAGAACGGTGGCTGTAGTTGCGTTCCCACCCTGCAGGAGACGGGCCTCATTGCTGCTGCCAAGTTGACTCAGGGTAACTTGGTTTGCGTTTCCGGGCTGTTCGGCCACGGCCTGATTTGCCTCTCCAGTCTGCCTGATCGTTACCTGGTTATACATACCCTGGCCAAAATTGATGCCCCCCATATGGTTCGTTCTGGCAGAGTTGTCATTACCCGTCTGGCTGATGGTCACCTGGTTGAATGAACTGTACTGAATGTTGGCCTGGCTGACATTATCGGTACCCATCTGGCTGATGGTCACCTGGTTGTCATGGCTGTTGTAAGGCGTCGACTGTCCATCATAGCCCGACGCTCTGACGGTACTCAGGTTGTTGTAGCCTGTCTGCGAAACCGACACCTGGTTATTCCCTCCCCATCTTGACTCTACCTGCGCCGTATTCCTGTTTCCACTCTGATACAGAGTATACTGGTTGTTCGATGAGCCAAAACTGTTTGTAGAGGCCCGGTTGTCATCCCCAATCTGTGTCAGCGATGCTTCTGTCCCCGACGCGACAAGCGTGCCTACGTTCCGATTACCAGTGACCACTACCGCCGCTGTATTGTCGCCCGCCTGACTTAGAGAAACCGTATTGTTAGTGCCTGACACCGTTACTGATCCCGCGTTTCCCCGCCCACCCTGAGTAACCTGACTGCTGTTGCCATCACCTGACTGCCCAAGCGACAGCGTGTTGGATTGCGCATGAGCGCTGCAGATAGTGGCGGCTGCCACCAATGCTGAAATAAGCTTTTTCATGATCGATACGTGGTAAAGATGAACTGATTATGCGTGTCTCTCTTCCGTATATCGCACTTGCTTGGTTCAGGTTATCAACGCTGAGAAAAGACCAGGAACGATAACCTTTTCCCGAACCAGCGATTCATAAACGGGCCCACGTCAAGTCTGTACCAGGGGCAACGTACCTGAAGCATTGCATTTGGGCGATCAAATTATTACCTATGCCCTACCAGTACTGTAAAACCAGACAGGATGACCGCCACCACCGATAACCCTTGCCTCAACATTGAACAGAACAGCATCGCATTTTACGAGGCGCTCCTGGCCAACTATGAGCAGGCCTGGGAATGCCTGTACATCAGTGTCTTTCGGAGTTTTATTCCGTATGCCCGGCAGCGCAGTTCCATCTCGTTCGACGATGCCCTCGACATGTTGCAGGATGGCATGGCCGAATTCGCGCTTAAGCTGAAGAATGGTAAATACGTTTTTCAGGGGAAGCCCATTGCGGCCTATGTGTTCACTGTCTGCCGCAATCAGTGGGTGAGTTTCCTGCGAAAGAACCACATACAGAAGATCGACTTTATAGTGGGCGACGAGGCTGATACGCTGGCTGACGAGGCTGACGCGCCGCCAGCCACCTTTACGCCTGATTTACAGCCCGACACCTGGCGAAGCAGTGAACGTACCCAGCCTTTGGCAGATAACGAGTCACTTTGGGACAGCAACGACGTAGACTGGAAGGCAGTTAGCCGGGCCTTTGCCGAGGTAGGCCACGATTGCCAGGCCATGTTGCACTGCTTCTACGTAGAAGAAAAAACGCTGGCTGAGTGCGGAGCCAGAATTGGCCTGCAGGAAAACTCCGCTAAAGTGAAGCGGTTCCGATGCGCCCAGCGCATGAAGACCCTTTACCTACAGTATAAACTAAACGATTGATGGAGCTCTCCGACGAACTTCTGGAACAGATTGGCGCCTACCTGTCGGGACGGTTAACGACCGACGAGACGGCACGCTTTGCTGCCCGTTTAGCCCAGGACCCGGCCTTACAACAGGAAGTGGCTCTCCAGCGCGAGCTTAAAGACGGCATCTCATTGCTGGTTCAAAAAGACCGCTTCAAACAAATGCACGCTGACCTTGACCGGCGTGGGCTACTACCCGGCCATACCCACCAGGCCGACCAGCTACCAGGCAGTCAACCGGCTGGACCGGAACCGAATGTTGTTCCATGGCCTGCCCGTCGCGCAACGGTTCGGTATGGCTGGGCAGGGTGGGTTATGGCCGCATCGGTTATCCTGGCGGCTGGTGTAGGCTGGCTTGTTTATACCAGTCAGCGCGAGAAAAAAGCGGAGCTGGCTCAGAATGAACGGGTGTTCAACGCTTTTTTTTCTGTCACGCTCAAGCCTGTCCCTCCCCTTCCAGCCGACCCCGATCGGTTGGCTGCCTCACCGGAAAATAGCCGGTCGGCACTGGACTCAACACGATTACAGACAGCCATCCAGGGCTTACCGCGCGCTACCCTTCAACCCGTTATCACCGCGCTCAGAGCTCAGTCGACCAGTAGGTCGGGGCATTGGTCTGCCAGTGCGCAATGGTACCTGGCGTTGGCCTATCTGAAGGCGAACCAACGTACCCAGGCCCAGCCACTTTTAGAGACAATAGCCAGGCTCAATGGACACCCTTACCAGCAGGAAGCGCGTTTGCTACTCAGCCAGTTACCGCCTTCCTCAACCACCCATTAACCATGAAGACCGTAGGGCTCACTAGTCTTCTGCTTTGGCTGCTGGTGGCTTCGGTGCTGGCTCAACCCGCGCCTGCCCCTGGCCTACTGTTCAACGATGAGGCATACGCACAGGTGTCTTATCAAGATATTCTGAGCAAAGAGCCGCTGCCAGGTCGGGTTTCATTCGAGTCATTATGTCCGCCCGTGCAGGCGCAGGGAGCGTATGGGACCTGTGTGGGCTTCGCCTGCGGCTACTACCTACGCACCATACTGGAAGCTAAAGCCAGGCGGGTGAAAACCAGAAGGGACATCGGCAAGCTGGCCTTTTCACCCAGTTACCTGTACGAAAAGGCCAAGGCCGATGGAGATTATGCCTGTTCAGAAGGCGTCTATCTATCCAAAGTGTTTACTGTTCTCAAAGATATTGGCAGTGTGCCATTCAATCGGTTTCCGTACCCAGCCTGTGGGCAGCAGACCAAGGCCGTTGATGCGCTGGCCGCCCGCTACCGTATTCGCGGCTATGCGCGGTTATTCAACGTGCAGGATAGCGAGCTTAAAAAAGTCATTAACTTAAAGAAAGCACTAGCTGAAGGCGCCCCAGTGGTAGTGGGAATGGTAATTCCGCCTTCGTTCTATAGGGCTGGCCGGAGCTGGAAACCAACCCCCGCCGACAATCCACAGGATAAACAACTGCCGGGCCACGCCCTTTGCCTAATCGGATACGACGATAACCGGCTTGGGGGCGCTTTTCGGGTAGTGAATAGCTTCGGAAAGGCCTGGGCCGATGGTGGTTTCTGCTGGATCGGCTACCAGGATATGGTCCGTTTTACGCGCTATGGCTACGTAGTGAAGTAATCAGTGGGCCGCCTGGGTGGCAATCTGGATCTGGTCTTCAATCGCGTTAGTCCCGTCCTCTGCGCAGGTAATGGCCTTCATCATTTCCGAAATGGAGCCTACCAGTATCGTGTATCCGTTTTCAGAACGGGCATAAAACGTTGCATTGGGCGTCACTGCCAACGGACAAAAGGGCGCGTCGGCGGCATAGGCCAGCAGGTATTCCATGCCAAAGGGAGCAGCACAGATGAACGATACGCCGGGAACCAAGCGGACGTATTGATTCTCCTGGCCGGGCTTAATCTCGACGTCGTTTTCGAGCAGGGTTTTTGTGCCATCGGCCAATACATAGACTAGACGCACATGGCAGGGCCGGTTCACCTTCGCTTCCACGATAAGCCGACTCCCTTCCAGATATACAACCCCTGCTCGACCCTTATCGGTCCGAATTGTCAGGCTCAAGGCTGCCTTTGGCAACATCGACGGCCCTTTTTGGGCATCCGCAACGTACCCGGCGACCGTGTCCGGTCGTACTTCCTGAATTGCCGCCCGCTTATACTGTTTACCGTAGGTAGTTACCTCCGACAGGCGCTCGATGAGGTTAAGTTGTTGAATCCGATCGGCTGTCGAATAGAGCCGCTGTAAGAACGTTTCGATGGATTGTTCACCGATCAACGTCGAGTTAACGTAGGTGGCTATACGCGCCTGCTTCGTAAAGTAACTGGTCAGCCGGTTCAAAACCGCCAGCCGTTGCCCCGCTGGGCGTGTCTTATCGTTTAGCTCGTTCAGGTCACGGTTGATCAGATCGAAGCTGATGGCAGGCTGCGTTGGCATCCTATCAGCCATGTGCACTTCGTAAATAGATTGTCTCGTCCGCGTAGCCTGATGCCGGGTCAATCTGGTCTGTGTATCCCGCAGCAGCATTTCCCAATTCGCCTGATGGTTATACTGACTGGCCAGCTCCAGCGCTTCGTCGAACGAGCGCGTGTAAAAGCTTCCAGAATCGGGATGGGCATAGGCTTGCTGCGGCGGCTGGCTGCTGGCGATAAGCACATCCCCTTTC
Organism: Fibrella arboris; assembly: GCF_041321095.1. NCBI lineage: Bacteria > Pseudomonadati > Bacteroidota > Cytophagia > Cytophagales > Spirosomataceae > Fibrella > Fibrella arboris. The sequence continues at coordinate 259,053 of NZ_JBGGWE010000005.1, forward strand.
ACGTTCAGAAAAAGTGTCCGGTACGCTTCATTCAGCGAATCGTTGGCTACCGTCAGCCCCCTGGGCATAAGCGTTTTATGGATCATGCCCCGCATATTCCCGACCAATTGGTTACAGCAGTCGCCCAGGGTGATACATAACCGGGCTTTCTTAGCTTTCAGTAGCTGATGAACCGCTACCAGAGCAGGATTTTGCTGGCTAATCGCAGCGTTTTTGTTAAGCAGCATGACCGGAAAGCGGCCCGCCCGCCGCCTGGCGTTATACCCATGCCCCGTATAGTACAGAAAGATAATATCGGTTGAGGCGGGTGCCAGGTTTCCGATTGCCTCATAGAGTCCTTTAGCGCTAAAGTTGGCCCCCTCAATAACTTGCTCGCTTAGTTTATACTGAATAGCAGCAGCTATCTGAACAAACTGCCGATGCATGGTTTCAATGTCCCGCTTGCAGGCCGTGTACAGCAGCGGATCTTCGGTATCAGCTACCAGAACAGCGTGGATGGTCTGTGCCCTGCCGGTATGCGTCAGTAAACCAAACCAAAAGGCGAAGCCAATGCAGGTCATTATGTTCAGGGAAGCGGGCGGCCTAGGCATGTCAGTTCACGTTGAACATGAACTTCCCTCTCAGCCGCCCCTCCAGGTAAGGGGGCTGTTTAAAACCCCGGTCTTCAAGTCCCCGATCAATACGGTCGACTAACTCGAAAATATCAATGTTCGGCTGGTTCATGTGCTTTAACAGCTCGCTGGTAAACAGGCCGTTTTCGCCATCTCCATCATACGATTGCTTACCTGGTTCAGTCGCAAAGACGATCATGGTACCCACAGCCGGCTGAACCGGGGCAAATACCGGTTCACCACTCCCCCGCCGCCAGGATCGGTACGGATTATTTCGGCACGCATCCCAAAAGACAATGTTGGTCCCTCTGGCATTGGCGTAGGTCATCCGGGCTACGATCTGGCGTAACGGATAACACTCAAACTCCACATCAGGCTCGGCTTTGGGGTCAGCATCTACCGGTTGAACATAATTTTCGCCTCCGACCATAAGTCCATGACCGGCATAATAAAAGAGGCCTACGGTATGAGCACCCAACTCCGTCATGAATGCATCGAACGTACGCTTCAGCTCGCGCAACGGCAGGTTTTCTTTGTAGATAACAGCAAAGCCCAATGCCGCCAACTGTTGCTTCACGGCTTTACCGTCATTGGTTGGGTTTCTGAGCGGATACCTGGTATAACTGCCGTTGGCAATAACCAGCGCCAGCCGTTTCTGTACCGACGGCCCGGGCGGGGTCACGGCCAGCTGAGCTGAATCGGGCTGGCAGATAATGATCCTTGGCTCAGACGTACTGCTCCCGATAGCGTTGGTGACCTTCACATAAATTTCATTGGCCCCCGCCACCAATGGAATTGTCTCCGAATAGTCGATTCCCCCCTCCCGCTTGAATCCGCGCGTTTCCCGATTCAACTCAATGCCATTGCGAATGAACAGTAGCCGGGTCATGGCATCGACCGACTGTACCCGCACTTTCACCGAAACGGTAAGCCCGTGCTCGATCACCTGCTTTGCCAGTGGAACCTGCCAATTGATGATTGGTGCTGTAAGCGGCTCCTTTTTGAGTGACACCCAGTCACTACGGGCCGAACTGACCGTTGGCGGCTGGGCTGCCAGCGGCACAACCACCAGCAGGTAAAATACCAGAAGCACTACCTTATTTTTCATAAACGTACCTGATTAGAATGTAAGCTGAACACCCACAGTCGGTGTGTTGCCAACGTACCTGATAGCAACCTGTTGCCGGGCCGCCTGCTTTTGCTTCTCGTTGTTTCGCCCCTTCAGAAACGTGTATGTCACATCGGTCAATAACAACGCCAAGGCGGTCCAGGAGGCTACCAGATAGTGGTGATGCAATCGGTTAGCCTCCGTATAATCAACCTTGTTTAGCTGACTGGTATACAGCTCATAGTGGTGATCAGACTGGCTTCTGCACACCAGGCCATACACCCAAATCCCTACATAAGCGCCTGTTATCAAAGGCCTTATCCCTATTTTTCGGTTAGGCTGTACGAAGATGGTCCCTACTCCTGGCGCCACGGCAGACAGTAGCGCATTGGCCGGGCCACCCCCAATGGTAACGGGCAACGCCAATGGCACGGGTTGGCTAACAAGCACAGTTACCCGAATGGCATCCTCCATCGTTAATCCATCAAGCCGGTAATCCCAGTAAACTGTTTTGTTTTTACCCGGCTCCACCGCCGTGCCCACGTCTCCAGTCACGGTACGGGCGTTCAACAACCCTCGATTCCGGCTTTCGATCTGCACATATACCGAATCACGGCTGATTATTCCGCTTACATCATACTGTATCTTCACCCGGTTGGTATCCAGGTCAACCCGAATATTGGCAACCGTAACGTTTTTTTTCACCAAAGCCTGCCCAACCGCCCTGCTCTGGCATAGGCACATTGCCACCACAGCAGCAACTCGAAGCGGAAAAAAAACTGACGGGCTCATTGTTTATAGAGTGCACTGATTTCTGCCTGTGTGAGTCCCCGGTTGTAGATGCGGATCTCGTCCATCAACCCGTCGAAATAATTCTCGTCGTCACTGGTGTGGGCGCCAAAACGCAGGTTACCGCCCGAACACCGGTCAATCGGGTTGGTGGTCAGTTCTCTCTGCGCCATCTTCAGTTCGCCGTTGATATACAGTTTGAGTGTTTGTCCTGCAAAAACGCTGACAAAGTGATACCACTGATTCAAGTCAAAAGTGGGGGCGTAATAAATCAGTCTGTTCTTAACGGGTTCTTCCCTGCTACAGGTGCCGTCATTGTTCACATCGACACTTATCTCGCAGCAGGCAGTAGCCGTATTGGGTGGTTTCGGCTTACTGATAAATGCGCTGTACTGCTGATTGATGTGATCCGAAAAGTTGTCTTTGTTGTAAATATGTCTGGTGGTCGTTGTGATGTCCACCACCTGATCTGCCTTTAACCAGACACTGATCGAGATGGAGTCGGGCCGTAGTTTCGTATTATCGGGGATCTCAAAATAATCGTCGGCTCCATCGAGTTGCAGCGCCGCCTGCGCTGATCCGCTGCGATCTGGCCCGTAGGTGGCTCCGTTTATCAGTTGGCCAGTCAAGCTGTTTCCGCTCATATCCAGTGTATTTCCGTTCAATGGATAGTAAGCGATCAAGCCATTAGTGAGGCTGTCAGTCCCCACCGGCAGGTCCCATTTTTCGCAACTGCTGGCAAAAGCAAGACTGAGCAGAACAACGTACAGGCGTAGTCGTCGTGTATTTAGTGTCAACCTTTTCATTGCAGCCCATTTAGCTTACTCAGACATCTCCTTACTCTACTTTAGTCTAACCATCTCTTTTAGTAAAACTACTTAGACGGCTCGGTTAGCGCAATACCGGCCGCTCAATATTTACAGACAGGCCCGATTTTTAAAGCGTATCAACAGGTACATCTGCTTTGGCCGGCCCTGCAATGATAAACCGCTATACCGCTTACGGCTGCGGCTGATTGACCAGTTTTTCCCGATCCTGGTTGCGCGGGTGGCAACTTCGGCCTGACTTACTTACCGGGGTAAGTTGTACAACTAATTTCACCTGTGATGCCGCTTACTCGGACGCCGCCGACTCAACTGCCAATCCGGCCACGTACCTGGCCACCAACCTGCTCCTGCTGGCGGGCGAGAACAAGTCTACCCTAAGCGCGGGCATCTGCTTACGGGCCACAAGTGGACTTTGGTACAATTCTTGAGAAGTATGATAGTTTTAAAAAAATTAATACTGAGCATTTATTCTACTAGTCAAGTGTGCTATAATTTTTTAGCTATTTTTTCTATAATAAAAAATTTGCCAAAGTATCATCTCTATTACATACAATTAATAATCAGGCTGTTACCGAACAAATAGTATACTGATTTAAAATAATCATAAATACACTGACTTCGTTCACTACCGCTTATTCCACCAAAATGGCGCCAGGATTGCGTAGGCTGATCGCATAAATACCTATCTAGCTGCGAAACCATCTGGTCATGAGAAATTCCTACCGGGCATTGTCCTGTATACCCGCCAATCATCTGCGTGCAGGCTGGTATATAGTATTATTAATAGGGCTTCTACCCTTTGTTACCCAGGCACAAACCATTACGGGCACCGTATATAGAGATTTCAACGCCGATGGTGCCTATGCAGCCATACCAGCCTCGGGTACGTACGCCTATGGTGAACCTGGCCTGGCCGGGATCGTTGTCACTGCCTATAGTTTGAACTCGGCTACAGCACCTATTTCGGCAACGACCAGCGCCCTGGGTACGTATACCCTCACAGTTGGGGCCACAACTCAGTTCAGGGTCGAGTTCACTAATCTACCAACTGGCTATTACGACTCGTTTAAAGGTGCCAATAGCAGTACATCGGTTCAGTTCGTCAATGGCGGCTCAACCGGCGTCAATCTGGGCGTGAATCTACCCGAAAACTATTGCCAGACCAACCCACAGCTGGTCATTCCCTGCTACGAAAATGGAAGTGGAGCAGGCAATACAAATCCGGTTGTCGTTTCATTGGATTATACGGACACAGGTTCAGGCTCGAATGTGTACCCGACCAATGTGAATGCCGATAAAGTAGGTTCGACCTGGGGCGTTGCCTACGATAGGCAACGGAAATTCACGTACCTGAGCGCATTCCTGAAACGGCAGTCTGGTTTAGGCGACCGTGGCCTCGACGGGATCTACGCAGTCGATTACACAGGCGCCACGCCTACGCTGGCGGGTGGGTTTGACCTAGAAGGCGTAATCCCATCTAATGGGGGGGCGGCCATCTCCTTCGGCAGCGTGACCCGTACACTCATTGCAACAGGCAGTGGCACGGGCGTCAACGATTTGTCAGCCGATCGCACAAAAGCTTCACGAGATGAAGATGCCTACGCTAAAGTCGGCAAGGTCGGGTACGGCGATATTGATATTGATCAGGCTACCAACACACTATGGGCCGTCAACCTGTTCGAACGATCATTGGTAGCGATCGATATTTCTACGGCACTCTACGGAACGGCAGTACCTAACACCGTACCTGCGGCTAAAGTGAAGCGTTATTTCATCAATGGAACAACCTCGCCCTCGATCACGGGGATTCCTGCCTGTCCGAGTGGTACAATGCGGCCTTTCGCCCTGGGCTTCCGGAATGGTGTTGGTTATGTAGGTATGGTTTGTGACGGTTCAGCCCTGACAACTCCCGACATGACGGTCAACCAACTGGCCCACGTCCTATCGTTCGATCCACAAAACCCAACGGCCTTCACGCAAGTGACCAGTGTGCCCCTCAATTACGCACGTGAGCAGGGCTGGGTCCCCTTTTCTCCCACATCGACTTTCGACGCCCTGGAGTCTGACAAATGGCAGCGGTGGATCGACGTTTACACCGACCCAACTACGTTTGGCGGTAGTGTGAACGCGGCTGCTCAGGACTTCAAAACTGGTATTAACGGCACCTTCGTAGGGGCTCCACAGCCCATGCTGTCAGACATCGAATTTCTGCCCAATGGGAGTCTGGCTTTAGGTTTTATAGATCGTTTTGCCCATCAGCAGGGCTGGGCAAATTTTGTACCTGGCTCTTCAACACAGTTGCGTAGCGCCGTTAGTCAGGGCGATGTGCTGCTGGCTTCGTTTACCGGGTCCGGGTACGTGTTTGAAGGCCCCACGGAGAATGACAACTTTACCACCCCACCCGTTGCCGCCAATGCACAGGCAGGTCAGCTGCTCAATGATGGACCTTCCGGTGCCGGCGAGTTTTTCTACCAGGACTATTATATTGGTTCCGATGCGACTCACCCCGAAACAGCGCTGGGCGGTTTAGCCCTGTTGCCCGGCTCGAACGAACTCACCGCCATATCCTTTGACCCGGCGGCTTTCAACGCGATGGGTGTCCGCTGGCTGAATACGACCACTGGCTACCAAAGCCGGGTGTATACCATCATCGCCAACACGAACATCGCTAACTTCGGTAAAGGCGCGGCGTTGGGCGATGTAGAAATCCTTTGCAACCTGTCGCCAATCGAGATTGGCAACCGGGTCTGGATCGACACCGATAATGATGGCGTCCAGGACCCCGGCGAACCCGCTTTGGCAGGGGTCGTGGTCACCCTCAAAGGACCAGGCCTGCCTACCGCCGGGGTCAACGTCACCACCAACGCCAACGGAGAATACTACTTCTCCAACGCTACAGCCGCCAATGCCACCGGCTTTGTCTACAGCCTCACCGGCCTCACAGCAGGCGCCAGCTACTCGCTCAGCTTCCCCACCAGCGCCAGCGCAGGGACCTACCTGCTGAGCAGCAAACCCAACGCGGCAACGGGCACCAACAGCGATGCCATCGATACCGACCCCACCAGCGCGGGCAGCATCAGCTTCACCCTGGGCGCGGCAGGCGAAAACAACTTCACCTATGATGCCGCTTATTTCCAGCCCGCTGCCCTGGGCGACTATGCCTTCATCGATGCCAACAAAGACGGCATCCAGAACGCCGGGGATACGCCCCTGCCCGGCGTGACAGTGACGCTATACCAAAATGGGTCTGCCGTAGCCACCACCACCACCAACGCCTCCGGCCTCTACTCCTTCACGGGTCTGGCCCCCGGTACGGCCAACAGTTACGTGGTAGGCTTCACAGCGCCAGTTGGTTATACCGCCACCATCAGTAATGTAGGCTCCGACACGGCTGATTCGGACGTCAGTCCAAGCACGGGCAAAACCCAGTCGGTGACCCTGGCGCCGGGCGAAAACAACCCCACCCTAGACGCGGGCTTCTACCTGTTGCCCGCTTCGCTGGGCGACTACGTGTTCGTGGATGCCAACAAAGACGGCATCCAGAATACGGGCGACACGCCCATTGCCGGGGTGCGGGTGAGCTTGTATCGAAACGGCAGTGCGGTGGCCTCCACGACCACCGATGCCAATGGCCTGTATTCCTTCACGGGGCTGACGCCCGGTACGGCCAACAGCTATGTGGTGGGCTTCACCGCCCCGGCGGGCTACACGGCCACCATCAGCAACGTGGGCTCGGATACGGCGGACTCGGATGCCGATCCCCTCACCGGCCGTACCCAGAGTGTCACCCTGGCGCCGGGCGAGCACAACCCCACCCTGGACGCGGGTTTCTATCTACCCACTGCAGGCCTGGGTGACTATGTCTTTATCGACAACAACGCGAATGGGCAGCAGGATGCCGGGGATTCGCCCCTACCCGGTGTAGTGGTTACCCTGATGAGCAATGGCACAGTGGTGGCCACGACCACCACCAGCGCCTCCGGCCTCTACTCGTTCACCGGACTTACCCCTGGTAAACCCTACAGTGTCAGCTTCACCGCCCCGGCAGGCTATTCGGCTACCGCACAGAACACGGGCAACGATGCCACCGATTCGGACGGCAACCCCGCCACGGGCCTGACGGGTGTCTACTCCCTGAGCGTCGATGAGTTCAACCCCACCATCGACATGGGCTTCTACCGGCCGGCTTCCCTGGGAGACTATGTCTTCGAGGACAAGAACAGAAACGGCCAGCAGGATGCCGGGGACCTGCCCATTGCGGGTGTGGTGGTGACCCTGGTGAGTAATGGCACGGTAGTAACCACCACCCTGACCAATGCCAGCGGCCTCTACAGTTTCACAGGCCTCACCCCGGGGATTCCCTATTCGGTGAGCTTCACTAGCCCGGCGGGCTACTCGGCCACCAGCCCTAACACGGGCAGTGATGCCACTGATTCGGACCCCGTGGGTGGGGTAACCGCTCCGGTCACCCTGACCAGCGGCGAAAACAACCCCACCCTGGATGCGGGCTTCTACCAGCCCACGGCCAGCCTGGGCAACTTCGTCTTCGAGGATGTCAACAAAGACGGCCTTCAGGACGGGGGTGACCTGCCCATTCCAGGAGCCCTTGTTACGCTCTTGCAAAGTGGCACGGTAGCGGGTACCACCCTGACCGACGCTAATGGACTGTACAGTTTCACAGGCCTCACACCGGGCATTCCCTATTCGGTGAGCTTCACCACCCCGACAGGCTTCTCGACCACGTCGAGTCCGAATGTGGGCAGCAACGATGCCATCGACTCCGACCCTGTGGGCGGGGTAACCGCTCCGGTCACGCTGACCAGCGGGGAGAACAACACCACTCTGGATGCAGGGTTCGTTCGGCCAATCATGCCTGCCTCGCTGGGCGACTACACCTTCATCGATGCCAATAAGAACGGCATTCAGGATGCGGCCGATGCACCCCTGCCAGGGGTGGTCGTGACCCTCTACCAGAACGGGTCGGCCGTGGCCACGACCACCACCAACGCCAGTGGTCTCTACAGCTTTACGGGCCTGGCCCCCGGTACGGCCAACAGCTATGTGGTGGGCTTCACCGCCCCGGCGGGCTACACGGCCACCATCAGCAACGTGGGCTCGGATACGGCGGACTCGGACGCCAATCCCCTCACCGGCCGTACCCAGAGTGTCACCCTGGCGCCGGGCGAAAACAACCCCACCCTGGACGCGGGTTTCTATCTGCCTACAGCAGGCCTGGGCGACTATGTCTTCGAGGATAAAAATGCCAACGGCATTCAGGATGCAGGCGACCTACCCATCCCCGGCGTTAAGGTCACCCTCTACACCAGCGGCACATCCATAGCCACCACCCTAACCGATGCCAACGGCCTTTACTCCTTCACTGGCCTCACCCCGGGTACTGCCTACACGGTAGGCTTCGGCAAACCAGCGGGCTACGTACCCACCCTGGCCAACGTGGGCAACGATGCACTGGACTCGGATGCCAACACAGTAACTGGCCTGACGGGGCCCTACAGCCTGAGTGTCGATGAGTTCAACCCTACCGTGGATGCAGGCTTCTACCGCCCCGCCTCCCTGGGGGACTATGTGTTCAACGACAACAACCGCGATGGCATCCAGAACGTCGGCGACACGCCAATCCCAGGAGTGACCGTGGTGCTCTACCAGAACGGCACGCCAGTGGCTACCACCACTACCGATGCCAATGGCGTGTATTCGTTCACTGGCCTCACCCCCGGAACGGCCAATACCTACAGTGTGGGCTTCACCCAGCCAGCCGGGTTCGTACCCACCTTGGCCAACGTGGGCTTCGACGGAGTGGACTCGGACGCTGACCCCATTACCGGACGCACCGCCGGTCTGACGCTGAGCTCGGGGGAGAGCAACACCTCGGTGGATGCGGGCTTCTACCAGCCCACGGCCAGCCTGGGCAACTTCGTCTTCGAGGATGTTAACAAAGACGGCCTTCAGGACGGGGGTGACCTGCCCATTCCAGGAGCCCTTGTTACGCTCTTGCAAAGTGGCACGGTAGCAGGTACCACCCTGACCGACGTCAATGGCCTCTACAGTTTCACGGGCCTCACACCGGGGATTCCCTATTCGGTGAGCTTCACTACGCCGACAGGCTTCTCGACGACCACGACAGCCAACGTGGGTAGCAACGATGCGATTGATTCGGACCCCGTGGGGGGCGTCACCGCTCCGGTCACCCTGACGGCGGGGGAGAACAACCCCACCCTGGATGCGGGCTTTGTGCGGGCAGTGACCCCAGCCGTCACCTACGCCCTTTCTAAAACGGTAGACAAGAGCCGTATTGCCAAAGGTAGTATCGTCACTTACACCGTCTCGCTAACCAACACCTCGGTGACCTCGGCAACCAACGTAGTGGTGACCGATACCTTCAGCACTACAGGGGTAAGTGTAGTGGGGTCAGCAACGGCCTCCTCAGGTACGTTCGTTCCCTCAGCGACGGGGGGCCTCTGGACGATTCCTACCCTGGCCGGAGGAGCCGTAGCGACTCTCCGTTTTCAGGCTCTGGTGAACACGGAAGGCCTGGTTTATAACGTAGCTACCGCCCCGGGCGGAACCAGCACTACCGCTACAGCCTGTCTGACAGTGCCCTTCCATGTCTGCGAAGGAATCCCCTTTGAGTTTGAAATCTCGGGACCCACCAGCTACGGCACTTACCAGTGGAGTCGCAATGGGGTGCCTATAGCGGGAGCCACTTCGGCCAGCCTGAGCGTGACAGCTATCGGTGAATATACGCTGGCAACCACCAACTCAGCGGGTTGCCCCGACGGCTCGTGCTGCCCCTTCGTGATCGTTGCCGATCCGGCACCCAGCCTCACGGCCACAGCCCTAGCCGCTAGCTGCACCGGCTCGACCCCCGCCAACAACGCCCAGCTCACCCTGATGGGTAGCTCGACCAACGCCGTGAGCTACAACGTCAGCCTGGGCAGCAGCTTCACGGCCAGCCCCCCGCTGTTCGCCACTGACCAACCCCTGGCAGGTCTGACCCCAGGCAGCGTCCTGCTGGCCAATCAGCCCAACCCGCTTTCGGCCCCCGGTACAACCTATACCATACGGGTCTATTCGGCGGAAGGCTGCTTCAGCGATGTGGTCGTGGTGATCCCTCCCGCTCAGTGCCAGTGCCCACCGGTCAAATGCGCGCCATTCGTAGTCAGGAAGGTCGCTCGCCGGTAGGATACACGATCACTAGTATAGAGTTAGCTTGGGCCAGCCCTGTAGAGGGCTGGCCCACCTTTTTCAGGTTATAGCCCACCAAGGCAATCGAGCGCTTGCGCTTATTGAGTAATTGGTACAATTATTGTTTTGACGCGAAAATCTGTGCACTAGATTAAAATACTTAATCTAGTGCTTTTATCTATTATATAAAAAATACTAGTTTTAACCTTAGCCAACAGGCGGCAATTAAAACATATTTTATATATAACAAACTGACAAACAATAGTTTAATTTAAAAATATTACTCATATATAACTTCTGTTAATTTATGATTTTTACTTAATCTGGCTCATCATAGTTACAATGGCCTTGCAATTGTGCATGCTGGAGGAGTAAATACTTATCTAGCTGCAAATTTTTTGGTCATGAAAAATCACTACCGGACTCTATCCTGTATTCCAATCCATTGGCGGGTTCTGAGTTGGTGCCTCGTCTTTTTGGTAGGTCTCTTACCTGTATTTGCTCAAGCTCAAGCCATAACAGGTACTGTTTACAGGGATTTTAACAGTAATGGCGTTTACGACACCGCTCCTACGTCTGGCACAAATACGTATGCTGAAATCGGTGCACAGGGTGTAGTGGTAACAGGTTATCCGATCACAGGCAATCCAGTATCGGCTACAACGAGCGCTACCGGTAGCTTCACCATCTCAGGGCTGTCGGGTAGCGTCCGCCTGGAATTTACCAACCTGCCATCCGGCGATTTCGATTCGTTTCGGGGCAGCAGCAGTGGTACGTCTGTCCAGTTCGTGACAGCGGGAGCTACCAACGCAAATTTCGGTATCAACTACCCGGCCAACTACTGCCAAACGACCAATCCGCAACTAATAACGACCTGTTTTGTTGCCATAAACGCCACCAACTCCCCCCCGTTAGGCAGCCGCGACGCGTTGGTGGGCGTTCCATATGAAGTTGTGGAGACCACGAAAACGGTCAGCCACTACGCTGTGGTGAACGACATCGGCGCTGCCTGGGGGCTGGCTTACAAGAAAGATACGAAACAGCTTTTTTCGGCAGCTTTCACGAAGCGGCATGTGGGCTTTGCCGCTGGTGGTCCAAACGCGATTTATGTCACTAATTTAGCTTCCGCTACGCCTACGACAACGCAGTTTTTCAATTTTACTACCGTTGGCGGTACCGCTGTCACGTCGACAACCGAGGCACACGGTAATGACATTCCCACCGCCCTTAACAGCAGTAATCGGTTAGACAGTTATGACCTACCAGCTTTTAATGCGGTGGGCAAAACAAGTCTGGGCGATATCGACATTTCAGACGACGATAAAACTCTTTACGTTGTCAACCTTAAGAACCGCACGTTATATCTGATCGATATAGCGACGAAAACACCCACTGCCTTTGCTATCCCAAACCCCTGTGGTGGACAAAGCTATCGGCCCTTTGCCGTCAAATATTATCGGGGTAAAGCTTATCTGGGCGTGGTATGTACGAGGGAGGATCTTGACCTGGATGCCAACAACGACGGTAAACCCGATACCTACACCAGTACGGCTGGGTTGAGCGCAACAGTCTATGAATTTAATGGCAGTTCGTTCAACAGCGTCCTGTCGTTTCCGCTCACTTATAAAAAGCAGCCTACCAACGCCGACCAGACAGGGCAGGCCAGGGCAGAATACTGGCGTCCCTGGTCTACCGCTTACCAATCTGACCGGACAGATACGAGTTACCCCGAGGCGTGGTTAACCGATATTGAATTTGATGTTGACGGCGATATGATCCTGGGGCTTCGCGACCGGTTTGGCGACCAGATGGGTTACCAGAACCATCGGCCAATTGCCGGCGACGCAGTCCTGGTCAGTGTCATCAGTCCGGGCGAAGTGTTACGGGCAGGGAAGTGTAATCCCACAGACACACAATGGACGCTCGAAAGCAACGGTTCTATCTGTGGCAGCACGGCATCGTCGAATCAGACGGCTAGCGAAGGCCCCGGATCAGGAAAATACTATTGGGGTGACCGGGTGCAGAACGGAGCCAATCATGGCATGAGCTCCCAGGCAGGGCTGGCTTTGCTGGCGGGTAGTGGTAAATTGGCGATGACGGCCGTTGATCCGCTGGACGATTTCAACACGGGCGGTATCAAACGACTAATCAATCTCACGGGTGCTAAAGATGGCAATACCACCGGAACCAGCACTAATCCAGGTGCCGGGGCCATGTTGTATGGCGGTAGTGCGCTGGAATATGGTAAAGCAAATGGCCTGGGTGACCTGGAGGTGCTGTGTAACCAGGCACCAATTCAGATTGGCAACCGGGTCTGGATCGACACCGATAATGATGGCGTCCAGGACCCCGGCGAACCCGCTTTGGCAGGGGTCGTGGTCACCCTCAAAGGACCAGGCCTGCCTACCGCCGGGGTCAACGTCACCACCAACGCCAACGGAGAATACTACTTCTCCAACGCTACAGCCGCCAATGCCACCGGCTTTGTCTACAGCCTCACCGGCCTCACAGCAGGCGCCAGCTACTCGCTCAGCTTCCCCACCAGCGCCAGCGCAGGGACCTACCTGCTGAGCAGCAAACCCAACGCGGCAACGGGCACCAACAGCGATGCCATCGATACCGACCCCACCAGCGCGGGCAGCATCAGCTTCACCCTGGGCGCGGCAGGCGAAAACAACTTCACCTATGATGCCGCTTATTTCCAGCCCGCTGCCCTGGGCGACTATGCCTTCATCGATGCCAACAAAGACGGCATCCAGAACGCCGGGGATACGCCCCTGCCCGGCGTGACAGTGACACTGTATCAGAACGGATCAGCCGTAGCCACCACCACCACCAACGCCTCCGGCCTCTACTCCTTCACGGGTCTGGCCCCCGGTACGGCCAACAGCTATGTGGTGGGCTTCACCACCCCAACGGGCTACACGGCCACCATCACCAACGTGGGCTCCGACACGGCGGACTCGGACGTCAGTCCAAGCACGGGCAAAACCCAGAGTGTCACCCTGGCGCCGGGCGAAAACAACCCCACCCTGGACGCGGGCTTCTACCTGTTGCCCGCTTCGCTGGGCGACTACGTGTTCGTGGATGCCAACAAAGACGGCATCCAGAATACGGGCGACACGCCCATTGCCGGGGTGCGGGTGAGCTTGTATCGAAACGGCAGTGCGGTGGCCTCCACGACCACCGATGCCAATGGCCTGTATTCCTTCACGGGGCTGACGCCCGGTACGGCCAACAGCTATGTGGTGGGCTTCACCGCCCCGGCGGGCTACACGGCCACCATCAGCAACGTGGGCTCGGATACGGCGGACTCGGATGCCGATCCCCTCACCGGCCGTACTCAGAGTGTGACCCTGGCGCCGGGCGAGCACAACCCCACCCTGGACGCAGGCTTTTACCTGATTCCAGCGTCATTGGGCGACTATGCCTTCATCGATGCCAACAAAGACGGCATCCAGAACGCCGGGGATACGCCCCTGCCAGGTGTTACGGTGACGCTATACCAAAATGGGTCTGCCGTAGCTACCACCACCACCAACGCCTCCGGCCTCTACTCCTTCACCGGCCTGACTCCAGGTACGTCCAACAGTTACGTGGTAGGCTTCACAGCGCCAGTTGGTTATACCGCCACCATCAGTAATGTAGGCTCCGACACGGCTGATTCGGACGCCAGTCCAATCACGGGGCTGACCCAGAGCGTCACCCTGGCACCAGGGGAGTATAACCCAACGCTCGACGCCGGCTTCTACCTGAAGCCTGCTAGTTTAGGTGATTATGTATTCATCGATGCCAATAAAGACGGCATTCAGAACGCCGGCGATTCACCGCTTGCCGGCGTAAACGTGACGCTCTTCCAGAATGGCTCAGCGGTAGCTACTACGACTACGAATGCCTCGGGGCTCTACTCCTTCACAGGGCTGGCCCCCGGTACGGCCAACAGCTATGTGGTGGGCTTTACCGCCCCGGCGGGTTATACCGCCACCATCAGCAATGTAGGTTCAGACACGGCGGACTCCGACGCCGACCCCATTACGGGCAAAACTCAGTCCGTGACCCTGGCACCAGGCGAGCACAATCCTACGCTGGATGCGGGTTTCTACCTGCCGACCGCCAGCTTAGGCAACTTCGTCTTTGAAGACGTCAACAAGGATGGTCTCCAGGATGCGGGTGACCTGCCCATCCAGGGCGCCGTGGTGACCCTGCTCCAGAGCGGCACGGTGGCTGGTACGACCACCACCGATGTGAACGGCCTCTACAGCTTTACGGGGCTGACCCCGGGGCTTCCCTATTCGGTCAGCTTCACTACCCCGGCGGGCTTCTCGGCGGCCACGGCCTCGAATGTGGGCAGCAACGATGCCATCGACTCCGATCCGGTAGGCGGCGTCACAGCCCCCGTTACGCTGACGATCAATGAAAATAACACCACCCTGGATGCAGGTTTCGTTCGGCCAATCATTCCAGCCTCATTAGGTGACTACGCCTTTATTGATGCGAATAAGGACGGCATCCAGAACGCCGGTGATTCGCCCCTGCCAGGCGTGACAGTGACACTGTATCAGAACGGATCAGCCGTGGCCACCACCACCACCAATGCCGCGGGGCTCTACAGCTTTACGGGCCTGGCCCCCGGTACGGCCAACAGTTACGTGGTGGGCTTTACCGCCCCGGCGGGTTATACCGCCACCATCAGCAATGTAGGCTCAGACACGGCGGACTCCGACGCCGACCCCATTACGGGCAAAACCCAGTCCGTGACCCTGGCGCCGGGCGAAAACAACCCCACCCTGGATGCGGGTTTCTACCTGCCGACGGCTTCTCTGGGCGACTACACCTTTATTGATGCCAACAAAGACGGCATCCAGAATGCGGGGGATAGCCCATTGGCGGGTGTGACAGTCACGCTGTTCCTGAATGGATCAGCTGTGGCGACAACGACGACCAATGCGGCTGGCTTCTACTCGTTTACCGGTTTAGCGCCAGGTACGTCCAACAACTATGTAGTGGGCTTTACCGCGCCGGCTAATTTCTCGGCTACGATTAGTAATGTAGGCTCCGATACAGCTGACAGCGACGCCAATGCAGTGACAGGATTGACCCAAAGCGTGACGTTGGCACCAGGGGAATATAACCCAACGCTCGACGCCGGTTTTTACCCGCTGACCGCCAGTTTGGGCGATTATGTATTTGAAGACAGCAACGCCAATGGGCAGCAGGACGCAGGCGACGTACCTATCGCAGGTGTCGCCGTGACCCTGATCAGTAGTGGTACGGTGGTAGCCACTGCCACCACCAACGCCGCAGGTTTTTATAGTTTCACCGGTTTGACCCCCGGGGTGCCTTACTCCGTGAGTTTCAGCGCACCAGCGGGCTACTTCGCCACCAGTGCTAATTCAGGCAACGATGCAAGCGATAGTGATGGCAACCCTGCCACCGGGTTGACCGGCGTTTATACGTTGACGGCGAATGAGACGAATCCGACTGTCGATATGGGTTACTATCGGCCAGCTTCATTGGGCGACTATGTGTTTGAAGATGCCAATCGAAATGGCATTCAGGATGCAGGTGACAACCCAATTCCCGGCGTTACCGTAACGCTGATCAGCAATGGAACGGTGGTAGCGACTACCAATACCAATGCCAATGGTCTGTACAGCTTCACGGGCTTAACCCCTGGCGTACCCTACTCCGTTAGCTTCACCACACCGGCTGGCTATTCAGTAACAACGTCGAACACAGGAAGCAATGATGCTGTCGACTCCGATCCGGTTGGTGGCATTACGGCGCCAGTGACGCTAACTTCTGGCGAGCACAACCCCACGCTCGATGCGGGCTTCTTCCGGCCAAGTGCATCGCTGGGCAACTTCGTTTTCGAAGACGTCAACAAGGATGGTCTCCAGGATGCGGGTGACCTGCCCATCCAGGGCGCCGTGGTGACCCTGCTCCAGAGCGGCACGGTGGCTGGTACGACCACCACCGATGTGAACGGCCTCTACAGCTTTACGGGGCTGACCCCGGGGCTTCCCTATTCGGTCAGCTTCACTACCCCGGCGGGCTTCTCGGCGGCCACGGCCTCGAATGTGGGCAGCAACGATGCCATCGACTCCGATCCGGTAGGCGGCGTCACAGCCCCCGTTACGCTGACCGCCAGCGAGAACAATCCAACCCTGGATGCAGGTTTCGTTCGGGCAGCCGCTACCTATGCCATTGCCAAGACGGTAAACAAGAGCCGCGTAGCGAAAGGCCAGCTTGTGACATACACGATCTCCCTCACGAACACGAGTGCCACCACAGCTACCAACGTGATCGTTACCGATACCTTTAGTAGTTCGGGGCTTACAATTGTCGGGTCAGGGTCGGCTTCAACGGGTAGTTTTGCGCCTTCGGCAACGGGCGGTACCTGGACAATCCCTACCCTGACCGGTGGAGCCGTAGCCACTCTGAGCTTCCAGGCGCAGGTCAACACGGAAGGCCTGGTTTATAACGTAGCTACCGCCCCGGGCGGAACCAGCACTACCGCTACAGCCTGCCTGACGGTGCCCTTCCATGTCTGCGAGAACACGCCGTTCGAGTTCTTACTCACCACGCCGACTGGGTCCAGCGCCTACCAGTGGTCATTGAATGGTACGCCTATTCCGGGTGCAACCAGCGCCACACTGAGCGTAACAGCGATTGGCGAGTATACTGTGGCAACCACCAACTCAGCGGGTTGCCCCGACGGCTCGTGCTGCCCCTTCGTGATCGTTGCCGATCCGGCACCCAGCCTCACGGCCACAGCCCTAGCCGCTAGCTGCACCGGCTCGACCCCCGCCAACAACGCCCAGCTCACCCTGATGGGTAGCTCGACCAACGCCGTGAGCTACAACGTCAGCCTGGGCAGCAGCTTCACGGCCAGCCCCCCGCTGTTCGCCACTGACCAACCCCTGGCAGGTCTGACCCCAGGCAGTGTCCTGCTGGCCAATCAGCCCAACCCGCTTTCGGCCCCCGGTACAACCTATACCATACGGGTCTATTCGGCGGAAGGCTGCTTCAGCGATGTGGTCGTGGTGATCCCTCCCGCTCAGTGCCAGTGCCCACCGGCTATTTGTGTACCCGTTAAGGTTCGGCGCATCGTGAGCAGGTAAGCAAGCGACAGCTATTACACCTATAGATGCAGCAGGCCAGCCCGTTCAAGGCTGGCCTGCTGCATCTATAGGTGTTTTCAAACCGAGTCTTAAACGACTAGTTCATATAGCCTCCTTTAGCCGAGATCACAGACAGATTCGTTGCTACAGCAATCGGCGCTGATTATAGCTCCTGCACCTCAATTCTGCCGTAGACCCGGCCAGAAACTATGAGTATTTATCTGGATACCATTTATAGAATAAGTAGAATTAGTATAACAATTAACACTGTAACGAAATACAGCTATACTCGATACCATCTTGAGTATAAGGGCAATATTATAAGTTAACTCATTCAAAATCAGGTTGCTTATAATTGTCAGACACAAACGAACATTGGTATAATTATTGAACGTATAACCCAGCTTAGGATGATGCCATACTTGGTTTCGGTTTATACTCATGGCAACTATCGGTAGGTTACACGCTCTGCTTGTTGCGTTACAGTTGCTTCTGGTTTGGAAAGCTGGTAACGCGCAGGATATCTGTGTCACGCCTATCCTCTCTACTGAACAGATGATCAGGCAGGAACAACTACTCGCATCGGGTTTGCCTCGCGGCCGTTCAGCACGGTTGGCAGGCGACAAGCAGTATTTGCCTGTCCGGTTCCATGTAGTACGCCGGGACGACGGAACGGGTGGTGTCAGTCTGGGTACGTTGAATCAGGCGGTGGTACTGATAAACCAGATTTACCAACCCGCTGGTATCGCCTTTTACATCTGTGGTGGTCAACCAGATTACATTGATGATACCGCTCTATTTGATTATGATACCGGCGAAGAGAGTGCGCTGGCTGATTCGCACGACGTGCTGAATGCCATCAACATCTACATCCTAAATACCATTAACTACGGGGGCGTGCAAGCGTCGGGCTATGCCTATTACCCAGGGTCAATTGCCCTGACAAATCGGGTATTCGTGAAGGCCAATCAGGTAACGGGCAATTCATTGCCGCATGAGCTTGGCCATTATTTCAACCTTTATCACACCTTCGAAGGCAGTAACAGCAGTGATATAACCGACCGTGAATTGGTTATTCGGCCGGGTGAAGCGCAGGCTGGCAGGCCGTTTGCGCACAACTGTTCAGACACCGGTGATCTGGTGTGCGATACACCAGCCGATCCATATGGTCGGGCGGGCGCTACCGTATCCGGCTGCGTCTATACGGGAACGGTTACCGATGCCAATGGCGACAAGTATACCCCCCTGCTCGACAATATCATGTCGTATTATGCCGGCTGCACGGCCAACAACACGTTTACGGCTGGTCAGTACGCCCGCATTTCGGCAGGTCTTGCCCTACGCCTTTCGCCGCAGAATGAATACAGCCTAAACTGCGTTGACAATACCATTGCTGCCCCTACTGCTTTGACCGTCAGGCAAACGCCCACTGGCGCACTCGTTCAGTTTGCCTACGCACAGAGCAATGCCGCCGGTTTTCTGATTGAACGCTCAACAGACCCCTCCGCCAATTTTTCTGTTGTTGGCAGCACCCCGCCAGGAACCTTCTCGTATACCGACGGATCGGTTCAGTCGAATACCACCTATTACTACCGGGTAAAGGCGTCCAATGCCTCGACACAGTACAGTTTAGTACAGCGTATCGATGTAGGGCTGTTTTATTGCATACCCACGTATGTCTTTCCCATTGCTAACTTCTTCCCTAAAATAGACGAGTTCATTCTGACGGGAAGCCAGGCGACGCTACGTTCAGTGGCCACCGGAGCTGGCACGGCCGGTTACTCCGATTTTTCATCGACGGTGCATCGCGTTCTTCCGGGCCGGGTATATTCATTCACCGCCAGCGCACTGACGGGTAGTAGCGGCAGTTATGTGGTTCAGCACCTGACTATCTGGCTGGATAGCAACCGCGACGGTGTGTTTAGTACCGCTGAGATCCTGTATCAATCATCGGCCGGCCAGTTGATGAACCCACGGATACAGAGTTCGATCAGCATACCTGCCTCAGTGTCGATCGGTCAGGCCCGGCTTCGTCTGCGCAGTCAGTATTCGTCTGAAGGGCTGGTCAATAGCGCTTGCGCGGCCTATAACTATGGCGAGACCGAAGACTACACGCTGCTCATTGATACGCCAGCGCCACCTGCCTGCTTTACGTTAACCGCTTCGGCTACGCCAGCACACTGTGCAGGCAGTACGGATGGCAGCGTTCAATTAGCTACCACTGGCGGAACTGGCCCTTTCTCCTATTCTCTGAATAATCTGACGCAGGCGACCGGTCTGTTTTCCACGCTGGCCGCAGGCAGCTACGTTGCCAGAGTAACCGACGCCACCTGTAGTCAGAGCCTGGTGGTCACTGTTGGTCAGCCTGAGGTTGTGGTGGCCAGTCTGCTCGGCGCCACTGCGGTCTGTGGTACCCAGTCGGTCACCCTGACAGCGTCGGTTCTCAACGGACAGGGCCCGTACACCCTTCAACTCAGCGACGGTTTTGCGACAAGTGCAGTGACGGGGTACGTTAGTGGCACGCCGATCCCGGTTGTCCCCTCGCAGACCAGAACCTATCAGCTACAGGCGCTGACCGACGCCAATGGCTGCCCGGCCAGTTTAGTGACCGCTTCGGCAATGGTGACGGTGAATCCGATTAATTCACTGACCGTCAGCCCCCAGAATGCCACCGTTTGTAGTGGTCAGTCGCTACCTGTCCTTGTCACTGGGGGCAGCAACTATACCTGGACTACAGGTGAGATGTCGGCGGGTATCAGCGTGTCGGCTACGGGCGTGTATTCGGTCACCAACACCAACCCGTTTGGTTGCACCAGTGCAGCCAGTACCACTGTTCAGGCTGTCAGTTGTCCCACATCCGTCCTGTTTCGGGGGCGCATACTGCTCGAAGGGTTTACCAGTACGACAACGGCCACCATGCACACCTTGCTGGCTACAGGTAATCTACTCCCCAAACAACAGCCCTATACGGTGTCTCCCTGGCTCTATCAGGGCACCGAGCAGGTAACTACTTTTCCTGCCAATGTAACAGACTGGCTACTGGTTTATGCCCGAAATGCCGCGGGAGAAGTGCTGGCCCGCAAAGCCGTTTTTGTCAGGAGCGATGGTATTTTATTGAGTCCAGATGGCAGCGAAGGGGTTTTATTCCCTCCGTTGACGGCCCCCATCTATGTCTCGATCCACCATCGGAGCCATTTAGCCATTCAGTCGAGTAGCCCGATCACCGATAATCAGCTGGTTGACTTTACATCCTCCCTGTCGACCGTGCGCGGCACGAATCAATTGGTGGCTGTTGGTGGCAAGCTGGCTATGTATTCCGGCGACTTTGATGCCAATAGCATTATCAACTCGCTCGATTTTAATAAATGGAAACTCAACGCCTCCAGTGTGGGCCGTTACCTGTCTGCCGACAGTGATGGCAATGGCGTTATCAACAACAAAGATTTTAACCGCTGGATGCTGAATCGTTCTAAAATAGGAACTCCCGGTTTATAACTGTTCAGCCGTTTTTCGCCCTTCCCTATGACCAAGTTTCTCCTTTCATTGCTCCATATCAGCCTGAGCCTGGTGCTGATTTGTGCTATCTCGCACCGGGTTACCGCTCAAACAGCCAACCTTCGCCTATCGACCCAACTGGGTTGCGCCGACGGTAGCTATACGGCAACTCTACAGATCCGGGCTAGTGATGCTACCTCGTTCTCGATAGGTACGTCGTCAATCTTCCTGACATATGACCCCAGTTCGCTGACATTCGTTAACTACCAGTCGCTCAATTTCAACGAGAACACGTTGTGCAACGGTCAATCGTTGTGGGACACACACAGCTCTGACGGATCATCTCCCGGTTTCTTCAACCTGACCCTAACCCTGAACAGCTCGTCGATCAGCTGTCCGCTTATCACCAGTGCTGACTGGGTGAGTATTGGCACGATCACGTTCAGCGTTCGTAACCCCGATGGAAACCCCACCCTGGAGTTCAGCCCCGACTTTACCAGCTTCAATGCTGTTCCGGCCAACAACGGTATTCTTCAAATTAATGCGGGTCAGTTTACCGGCGTGGATCAGCCGGGGGCGTTACGCTGTGCCCCTATCTGCTCGCTTAGCCTGACAACGCCAAACCTGCCGACTGGTCAGGTAGGGTCTGTATACAGCCAAACCGTATTGGCCAGTACGTCAGCGTTGCCACTCACCTATTCGATCACGGCGGGTTCGCTCCCGGCCGGACTCAACCTCGGCAACGGCACAGGTATCATCTCAGGAACCCCAACGGCTGCCTCTACCACTACGTTTACCCTCCTGGTCACGGATGGGCAGGCATGCTCTGCCACAGCGCCACTCAATATCACTATTGCGCCCCCTCCTGCCCCACTGATTGCTGTCACGGCAGGTCCGGGTACGTGTACGAGTGCCACCAATGAGTACACGACAACGGGAACACTTAGTCTGACCAATGCCGTAGCCAGTTCGTTGACCGTCACGGATGGGGTCAGCACAGCTATTGTTGCCGTAACGGCTGGCCAGTCTTCGGCTTCGTTTACCCTTACCAATCTACCTTCCGGCACTGGCCTTCACACGGTTACTGTGAGTGGGCCGGGGTACAGCCCCATCAGCACTACCTATGTTGCTCCAGCATCCTGTACAGTCTGCTCACTCAGCCTGACTGCGACCCCATTGGCAGGCGGTCAGATCGGTTCAGCTTATAGCCAGACACTCACGGCCAGTGGCGGCACGGCGCCCATTAGCTACACGATTCTGTCAGGTACGTTGCCGGCCGGCCTCTCACTCGACCCGACCACCGGTGCATTATCGGGCACACCGGCTTCGGCAGTTACCAGCAGCTTTACCGTCCGGGTAACCGACACTAAAGCCTGCACAGCCCTAGCCGGCTTCAGCCTGACCACCACGGCACCACCTGTGTGTTCGCTCTCGGCAACAGCGATTCCGGGTACGTGTATTGGTACTGTCTATGGCCTGACAGGAACGGTGAGCCTCTCCAACGCAACGGCTGGCCTGTTAACTATTACCGACGGTAGCCAGTCAACGGCCTTAACAGTGACACCAGCAACAACGTCTGTGACCTACTCGTTGACCGGTCTGACACCCGGCAGTGGTACACATACAGTGGCCATCACCCTGGCCAGTTGCGGCACGCTCAACGTATCCTACGCAGCACCAGTCCAGTGCGACTGCCCGCCTATGGACTGTCTGCCAATATCGGCTGAACGCATTCGCTAGGCAACGTCTTTTTAAGCCCGCCTGCCAATGAATGACCGTGCGTATAATCGTCCTGGTCGGTGTGTGCGCATACCCGATGACCTGCTGGGTTTCGTAGCTTTGCAGGATGAACACGTCCTCAACGCCCCTGCCCGAACGAATCCGCCCCCGTACGCTTGATGAAGTAATCGGCCAGGCCAAACTGATCGGCCCTACCGGTTCACTGCGCCGGGCCGTAGCGTCGGGCCGTCTACCTTCCATGATCTTGTGGGGTCCTCCGGGCGTCGGAAAAACAACGCTGGCGCTACTGCTGGCCGAAGCCGTCAAGCGGCCTTTTGTGGCACTCAGCGCCATTAACTCGGGCGTTAAAGAAGTGCGCGACGTACTGGCTCGCCCCGCCGGGATGTTTCCGCCCGTGGTGTTCATCGACGAGATTCACCGCTTCAACAAAAGCCAGCAGGATGCGTTGCTGGGTGCCGTTGAGAAAGGGCAGATTACGCTGATCGGCGCTACCACCGAAAATCCATCGTTTGAAGTCAACGGGGCGCTGCTCTCCCGCTGTCAGGTCTATGTGCTGGAAGCGCTCGATCGCGATGACCTCATCCAACTCATCGACCGGGCCCTGACAACCGATGTTATTCTGAAGCAACGCCAGGTACGGATCGCCGAGTATGATGCGCTGCTGCGGCTGTCGGGGGGCGATGGCCGGAAGCTGCTGAACCTGCTCGAACTGGTAGTGACCAACCATGTATCGGCCGATGAACTGGTGGTGACTGATGAGTATGTTACGAGCGTGGCGCAGCAAAACATTGCGCGGTATGATAAGTCCGGCGAGCAGCATTATGATATTATTTCGGCGTTTATCAAATCGCTACGTGGCTCAGACCCCAACGCGGCGCTCTACTGGATGGCCCGAATGCTGGTGGCGGGCGAAGACCCGGTGTTTATTGCCCGCCGTATGCTGATCATGGCGTCGGAAGATATTGGCAATGCCAACCCCACCGCTCTGATTATGGCGACCGAAGCCATGCAGGCCATTCGGGTGATCGGTATGCCCGAAGGCCGCATCATTCTGTCGCAGGTGGCGGTGTATCTGGCCACGTCGCCGAAAAGCAATGCCAGCTACGTGGCGATAAATGAGGCGATGGCCCTGGCCGAAAAAACGGCACACCTACCCGTTCCGCTCCACCTGCGTAATGCTCCAACCAAGCTGATGAAACAACTCGGCTATGGCAATGAATACCAGTATTCGCACAATTACAATGGCAATTTCAGCCAGCAGAACTACCTGCCTGATGAGTTGGAGGGGCATAAACTGTATGACCCCGGCCAGAATCCACGCGAGCAGGATATCCTTCGGAGCCTGAAAGCCTGGTGGGGCGAGTGGTATGGCTACTGACCAACGATGAGTTGCTTTCGTTCGTCGCGAAAAACCGTTTATTGCGCTCCAGAAGGGCATTTTCTGGCAACGGCCAGGTACGTTCCGACGTAAAAACAAGGGAAAGTCAACGGGAATGAAACTCGTTAAAAGACCTTAGAAGTTGTTTTAGTTTTCTTCCGTCGCCTAGCCACCCCGGCGGACCGGACTTACTGGCGGTAGACAGTTACCCTGTTTGCGTTCGCCAACTCGTCGCCTAGCGAAGGGGCGGACCGGACTTAGTAGCTGTAGAAAATGGGGCTGCTTGCGTAGCCGCCCCGCCGTACAGCGCCCCGTGCGTCGCCTAGCCGCCCCCTCCGTCGCGTAGCCGCCCCGTCGCACAGCGCCCCTGAAAGTCTTCGACACAGACATTCGGTCGCTATGCGCCGTGCCTAGCCGCCCCGTCGCATAGCGACCGAATGTCTGTAGCTAAAAGTTTTCGACACAGGCATTTCCATCGCGTAGCGATCTAATGTCTGTAGCTAAAAGTCTTCGACACAGGTATTTCCATCGCGTAGCGATCTAATGTCTGTAGCTAAAAGTCTTCGACACAGGTATTTCCATCGCGTAGCGATCTAACAATTCAGCGTGTGGTTAGATCGCTACGCGATGGAAATGCCTATGTCGAAGACTTTTAGCTACAGACATTCGGTCGCTATGCGACGGTGCGGCGACGTACGGTGCGCTGCGGCTAGGCACGATGCGGTTAGGCACGATGCGGTTAGGCACGATGCGGTTAGGCACGCTGCGGTTAGGCACGCTGCGGCTAGGCACGGCGCGATTAGGCGATGGAAATGCCTGTGTCGAAGACTTTCAGGGGCGCTGTGCGACGGGGCGGCTACGCGACGGAGGGGGCGGCTAGGCGACGCACGGGGCGCTGTACGGCGGGGCGGCTACGCAAGCAGCCCCATTTTCTACAGCCATTAAGTCCGGTCCGCCCCTTGGCTAGGCGGCGAGTTGGCTGACGCAAACAACTTCTTAAGAATCCGCGCCCCCCCTAGTGAATGGCCGATCTATACGTTCTTCAGTTAAACAGCAATCAACCTGACCAACTCAAGTGATGCTACGTACACACACGCCCGCCCATAGCACCCCGCCTGCTATCGCCGGTACGGCCAGCCAACAACCCCCTCAGCGCCCTGCTGTCGAGTTCGGACGATGAATTTCTGGTAGTCTGCAACGAATCTGGACTAACGTGGCGCAGCCCGAAGGTAGAGGAATGATCCATGACAACAACAGGGTTCGCCAACGGGACCTATCGTTGTTTCATCAACGATTGAACTGGCGACTGAAGTAGACATGGAGAAACTGATGGCGCAGATGGAGTCGGGGCAGCGACCAGCCACAACCCCGCCCGGCGCCACAACAACGGGCAGCGGTACTACCCCACCGCCAGCCGCCGCACCGCCAAGGAATCCGTTTGCCCGCCCCCCGTCTAGCTGACCGTAAAGCCAGACAGCGGCGTTCACGATGTGTGTTTCGTCTTCAAAATGAACAGGCTAAACCCATCCAGCCCCTGATGACGTTCTCGACCATCAAGTTTATGACTACCGATAAACGGTAGCGACTCAGGCTGAAAATGGCTTCGCGCTGTAGGCCCTTCGACCGCAGCGCGAAGCCATTTTCAACATCAGCCCTCCCCAACTACACCGTCATAAAATAGGAATACGGCGCATTTTAGGGGTGTCGGCGAAATTTGATTGCGTAAACGAACTGTTGTGTATGAGTTTCGGGTAAATTCCAACGCAATTCCTGTACGTATCGCATCAACCCGTTCGACACCCATGACGCCCACGCAATCGCCGCTCTCTTTTCTGTGCATCGCTACGTTCTTCAAAGGCGAAGCGTTTATGCGAGCAAGCAAAGAACTTGGCCACACCGTTTACCTGCTTACCGAAGAGCGTCATCGTGATAAGGCCTGGCCGTTCGATGCCATCGACGAAATCTTTTACCTCCCCTCTGAAAGCAACGACAGCCAGAACCTCGACACCATGGTTCTGGGGCTGGCACATACCATGCGCTCGCGCCACATCGACCGGGTTGTCTCACTGGATGATTTCGACGTAGAGAAAGGCGCATTGGTCCGCGAAACGTTCCGGCTGCCGGGCATGGGGCAAACCACCGCCCGTTTCTTCCGCGACAAACTGGCCATGCGCATGCGGGCCCAGGCCGAAGGCATTCGTGTGCCCCGGTTCAGTTCGCTGTTCAACGATGAGCAGTTGACCCAATACCTGCGCGAGAGCGAAGGCCCCTGGCTCATCAAACCACGTTCAGAAGCATCGACCACCGGCATTCGGAAAGTGCATTCGCTCGACGAAGCCTGGCAGGTGGTGCATGGCCTGGGGGATAACCGCCATCAATTCCTGATCGAAGAGTTCAAACCCGGCACCGTTTTTCATGTCGACTCGCTGTCGTATGAGGCAAAGGTGGTATTTACCCGCGCCAGTGAATACCTGGCCACGCCAATGGAAGTGGCGCATGGCGGGGGTGTGTTCCGCACGCAGACCCTGCCCCTCGACAGCGCACTGGTGGCCGATCTGCAGGTGATCAACGAGACGGTCATGAACGCGTTTGGTATGCGCAATAGCGCCTCGCATTCTGAATACATCCGGGGAAATCACGACGGCGAACTCTATTTTCTGGAAACGGCTTCGCGCGTGGGGGGTGCCCACATCGCCGAAATGGTAGAAGCCGCTTCAGGGGTGAATCTATGGGCCGAGTGGGCCAGGCTCGAAACCGCCGCTGCCCTCAACGAACCCTATACGACACCGGTCGATACCGGCCGACATGCGGGTCTGATCGCGTCACTGGCCAACGAAGCGCAGCCCGATACATCCACCTTCACTGATCCCGAAATCGTGTGGCGCATGAACCGCGAACACCATATTGGTTTCATCGTTCAGGCCGACGCTCCAGAACGGGTACGGACCTTGCTTGATGACTATATTATTCGGATTCAGGGCAGCGTTCACGCCTCGATGCCGGTGGCCGCAAAACCAACCAACTGAACCGTTCAATAAACAGCTTTCCAGTTACCGATTATATATAAATGAAGACATTTTGATTTTTTATATAAAACGCATTACTATTCTTAGTTCATAGATTAATAGTCTACTTTTTGCAGCAATAAGCGTAGTACTCCGTCACGAGCGGGGGCTACGCTTTTTTTATTGCTTTTTCCAGGCACGTGGCTAGCAGAATATGTTAACACAATGCCACTGATATCCAACTACTTATGTCAACATATGAAAAGAAGTATACAAAAATACTTAAAAATAATACGTTGTCTCTTTTCCGTAATACTACTCTGCCTGCTTCATGCAACGGTATCGGCCCAGATTTCTGGCACGGTTTTTAGAGACTTCAACGCCTCGGGCACCCGGGAAACGCCCGGTGAAGTTGGCGTAGGCGGCGTTACCATAACCGTCACCGGTGCAAACGGAGTGGTCAACACGGCTACGTCAAGCACAGTCACGGCCAGCCTGGGTACGTATAGCGTAACCCCTACAGGAACAGCCCCTTACCGGGTTCAATTCGCCAGTCTCCCGGCCGGTTATTTCACTGGCCCTGTGAGTACGGGCAGTGGGTCAACGATCCAGTTCGTTGCCACGGCTACAGCCACAAACATTAACCTCGGCGTCAACTATCCGGCTGATTACAGTCAGGCGAACCCGTATTATCTGGTTCCCTGCTACGTGAGTGGTGACCCCACCAGTGCAACGGGCAACTCAGGGGCCCAGGGTGTGCTGGTAGCGCTGCCGTACAACAGCACGGGTAATGCGCCGGCAGAATTCGCGATTTCACAAAACAGCCAGGTAGGGACCGTCTTTGGCCTTGCCTTTCAGCGGGTATCCAAGCATGCGTATAGCGCTGCCTTCGTTAAACGGCATTCGGGTTTGGGTCCGGGGGGCGCGGGAGCCATTTACCTGACCAGACCGACCAACGCCGCTTTTACCTCGTTTACGTCTACCGTATTTACCACGCTGCCAATGGCCGTCACGGTATCGTCGAACAGCGCGCGTACGCTTCCGGGCAGCACGACGGTGCTGAGTCAGGACGCCTCGGTTTTTGGGCAGGTCGGCAAAACGGGACTGGGCGACATTGAGCTGTCGGAAGATGGTTCACAGCTCTACGCCGTGAACCTGTCCGATCAGAAACTGTACCGCATTCCGATCAACAACCCAACCTCGACCAACCCTACGGCCAACACCGCCGGGATCACCAGCTTCAGTATTTCAGGTTCCGCCTCGGTTTGCCGGACGGGTAGTGTCTTTCGTCCTTTTGCCTTGAAAGGCTATCGCGACAAGATGTATATCGGGGGGGTTTGTACGAACGAAAGCGTGCCGACATCGACCACGATCAATTTCGGCGCAGGCTCAGTAGCGGGCAATTTATACACCCGCGACACAACGGGCATGAAGGCCGTCGTCTATGAATTCGACCCGGCGACCAATGCCTTTACGTCAGTACTGTCGTTTCCGCTGACGTATAAAAAAGGAGCTACCAACAACGATAAAACAGGCGTTGACCGGGCTACCTACTGGCTCCCCTGGACCGACGTTGTGCCTGGCAGTACCGCTGTTCCGTCCCGTTTTGCCCGCGCCGACCTGCCCAATGCAACGTACCCACAGCCCTGGCTTACGGGGATCGAATTCGACGTGGACGGGGCCATGATTCTGAGTATCCGCGACCGGACCGGCGACCAGTTTGGCAACAATAACTACGGCCCCACCAACACGACCCTGTACCGGGTAATTGCGCCCGGCGATATTCTGCGGGCCGGCAAGTGCAGCCCCACCGCTACGCAATGGACGATGGAATCGAACGCCACGGTGTGCGGCGTCACGTCGCTGAGTGGTGTCAACAACGGGCAGGGTATTGGTAATGGTGAGTTTTATTACAGCGACGCCATTTCGCAACCGAATACCACCAGCCCTTTCCACACAGAAATGAGCGAAGGTGCGCTGGCTCTGCTTATGGGCAGCGGCGAGGTGTCGTCGATCGTTCTTGACCCGACCGACCAAATCGACGCGGGCGGTATTCGTCGCTTTAAGAATTCGGATGGATCGTCTAGCCCGTCAACGAGCGTACAGATTTATCAGAGTACGGACGTGGCCACCTATGGCAAGGCCAATGGCCTGGGCGACATCGAGTTATCGTTCGACCCTGCGCCGATCGAAATTGGCAACCGCGTCTGGAACGACGTCGACAAAGATGGCATTCAGGACCCTGGCGAAACCAGTTATGCCGCTGTTTCGGGCCTAACCGTGCAGCTCCTGCAGGGGACCACCGTTATCGCGAGCACTACCGTTTCGGCCACAGGTACGTATCTGTTCAGCAGTGCCACCACCACGGCCATCCAGCCCAATACGGCTTACCAGGTCAAACTGGTTATACCCACGAGTACGTCGTTGCTCGTTACGTCGACCGCGTCAGGAACCAACTCGTCGATCGATTCGGATGCCAGTTTAGCGGGTGTTGTTTCGCTGACGACCGGTGATTACGGCGAGAATAATCACACCTACGATATTGGTGTCTTTGTATGTACGACGCCGACCGGAACCACCTCGTTTACCAATGCGACCTGTTTCAATGGTGTCATACAGACACCGGTTCGTATTGCCGTAACGTCAATCGCCAATGCTACCCAGGCCAACATTTCGCCCGGAAGCGCCTATACGCTGGCGGCGGGTTTCAACGACCCCACCAACCAGACAGTGACCAGCGCAGCCGTGTCATTCTCCGGGCTCACGGGCGGGACCACGTACACCGTCCGGCTCTTCAACGGGGCCACAACCTGCTTTCAGGATTATGTAGTCACGGTGCCTGCGGTTGCCTGCTGCGGCATTTCGCTGACCAACGTGGTAGCTGGCGTCTGTAGTACCACCAACAACCAGTTCAACACAACGGGGACCGTTCGGCTGAGCAACGTACCGGCGGCAGGTACGTTGTACGTAAGCAATGGTGCCTACGCCCAGACGTTTGCGGTCACTACCTCGACAACGGCGGTGTCGTTTACGTTCGTGGCCGAATCGGACGGAGTAACGCGGACCATCTCGACTTCCTTGGCCAGTTGCGGTACTGCCTCAACCACAGTGGCCAGTCCGGCGACCTGCTTTGTCGCCTGCGCGGCTAGTTGTAGCACGGTTGCCGTTACCCGGTATGGATCAACGGCCCTCGCCAACGCGCAGTTCAAATACATTGGCCTGGGGACTGAAGCTCGCTACGGCAATAACAGTCTGACTGGCGCGTATGAACTGGATTTTTACCGAACCACGCCGACTTCGGCCACACTGGCCAATGATCAGTACACGTGGGGGAATAACACGGTAAACTCGTTCACGCTCACGTACAACCCTTCGCTTCAGGGTGATAATCGAACCGTCTTTACGCTCTCGTCGGGGACGGGGCAAACGGCGAGCATCCAGGTCAATCCGCAGACACCGCCTGATGCCCTGCCTATTCCGCTTCAGTTCAATGCCATTCAGCTTTCCGTTCAGGCCAATAACCTGCTTTCGTCAACCGGTCAGGTAGCTGGTTTAGCCCTGAATGGTATACCGCTCAATCAGGGCCTGTCGGCAACCAGCACCCTTACGTCCACAGGTATTGACAATATCATCCTGCGTTCGTCCCAACTGAATCAGGCGTTCACCCTGACGGGCACGATCACATTCAGCTGGCTCATCACACCACCAACCGACCTGGCCGTCAACCTGCGACTGGGCGTGGTCAATGATTGTGTCGTGCCGCCAGTTACAACGGTCAACAGTGCGACGATCGCCTGCCAGGCTACATCGACCACCCTGACGGCCACCAGCAGCCAGACCGGCCTTACCTACGCCTGGACGGGTCCAAACAGCTTTACGGCCAACACACAGAGCGTTACGGTAACGGCGGTAGGTACGTATACCGTGGTGGGAACCAACCCACAAACAGGTTGCTCGAGCACGGCTACGGCCACAGTGACGCAAAACCCATCGGTCACCGCCACGGTTTCGGCCCTGCCGGGCGCCACGATCTGCCAGGGCGCTTCGGTTACGCTTAACGCGAATGCCAGCGGTGGCACAGGCTTCACCTATACCTGGTCACCCGCCGGTACAGGTACGTCGCCATCCGTGATTGTCTCGCCAACGGTTACCACGACCTACTCCGTAACGGTCACGAATGCTACCAACTGCTCGGCGGTCACGGCGGCAACGATCACGGTCAACCCGGCCGTGACGGTAACAGTGGCCAGTCAGACCATTTGCAACGGAACGGCGGCTACGTTAACGGCCAACGCAGTAGGCGGAACCGGCCTTACGTATGCCTGGTCGACAGGAGCCAGCACATCGGCCATCACGGTATCGCCCACCAGCACGACGCCCTATACCGTAACGGTAACCAACAGCAACGGTTGTTCCGGCACGGCCACCGCCACGGTTACGGTCAACCCTGCCGTTACAGCGGTGATCACGGTCAGTCCGGGAAACACCATTTGCCAGGGAACGACGACCACGCTGACCGCCTCGGGTGGGAACGCCTATCGCTGGTCGACGGGTGCTACTACATCAGCCATTACGGTATCACCCACCAATACAACCGTTTACAGCGTGACCGTCACCAATGCCGCGACCAGTTGCTCGGCGATCACGTCGGCAACGATTACGGTGAATCCGGCGGTAACGGCCACGGTCGCCAGCCAGACCATTTGTAACGGAACCGCAGCTACGCTCACGGTCAACGCCAGTGGCGGAACGGGCTTTACCTACGCCTGGTCACCCGCGGGGACGGGTTCAACCCAATCAGTCGTTGTGTCGCCAACGACCACGACGGCCTACACCGTCACTGTTACCAACGGAAACGGCTGTTCAGCCATCACCAGCGCCACGGTTACAGTGAATCCGGCGGTGACTGCCACGGTGGCGAATCAGGTCATCTGTAACGGCACATCGGCTACGCTCACGGCCAATGCAAGTGGGGGCACGGGCTTCACCTACACCTGGTCGCCGGCCGGCACAGGTACGTCACAATCAGTGATTGTGTCGCCAACGGTAACGACGGCCTACTCCGTAACGGTAACCAGCAACACCAGTTGCTCAACGGTGGCCACGGCGACCGTCACGGTGAATCCGGCGGTGACGGCTACGGTGGCGAACCAGACGATCTGTAACGGACTGACCGCCACGTTATCCGCTGCCGCCACGGGAGGCGCGGGCTTCACCTATACCTGGTCAACGGGTGCCAATACGTCGGCGATAACAGTTTTGCCCACCAGCACCACGACCTACAGTGTAACGGTCACCAACAGCAACGGCTGCTCCGCCATTGCTTCCGCGACGGTGACGGTGAATCCGGCCGTGACGGCTACCGTAGCCAGTCGGACCATTTGCTACGGAACGTCTACCGCGCTGACGGCCAACGCGTCTGGCGGAACGGGCTTTACGTATGCCTGGTCACCAACGGGTACCGGCTCAACCCAAACGGTGACCGTATCACCGCTTACTACTACCACTTATTCGGTGACGGTCACAAACGGCACGGGCTGTTCAGCCATTGCCACGGCGACAGTGACCGTGAACCCGGCAGTGACCGCCACGGTGGCAAACCAGACCATCTGCCCTGGCACGTCAGCTACCCTGACAGCGAGTGCTTCCGGCGGAACGGGCTTCACCTACACCTGGTCGCCCGCCGGTACAGGTACGTCCCAAAGTGTGGTGGTGTCGCCGACAGTAACCACGACCTACTCGGTAACGGTCACCAGCAACACCAGTTGTTCGACGGTGGCCACAGCGACCGTCACGGTGAATCCATCTGTGACGGCGACGCTCAGCAGCGCTACCATCTGTACCGGCAACTCGGCTACGCTCATCGCTACGGGAGGCGTTAGTTATCGATTTGGCCCTGGCAACACGAACACCACCGGACGGTTAGCCGTTTCGCCAACCACCATCGGCGCCAACCCGTATTCGGTAACGGTCACGTCGGCCGAGGGCTGCACGGCGGTAGCCACTGCCAGCGTACTCGTGAATGCGTTGCCGCAACCCACCATCGCAGGCACGGCAACGCTTTGTGCCGGACAGCCCATCTCCCTGACCGCCTCACCAACAACGGGCCTCACCTACGCCTGGAGCGGACCGGGGGGCAATCTGGGCAGCTCGAACCCGCTAACGATCGCCAATAGTACGTCGGCCAACTCAGGTACGTATCAGGTGCTGGTGACCGATGCCAACGGATGCACGGCGACGGCCAGCTATAACGTAACCGTGAAACCGGTGCCCGTAGTACAGATCATCAACACCAGTATCACCTGTTCGAACAATCAGCCAGCGGTCGCCATTTCGACGCAGGTAACGGGCGGTTCACCGCCGATCAGTTATGCCTGGTATCGGTCGGGTGCCGCGGGGGTTATTTCAACCTCACCCAATCCGGTGTTCAGTACGCCCGACACCTACAGCCTGATCGTGACGGATGCCAGCGGCTGTTTGAGCAATACGGCTACCGTGACTGTCATGACGCCCGATCCGCTGGCGGTGAACACGCAGACGGTCAATGCGCTTTGCTTCAACGCGCAGGGGCGCATCACGGTAACAACCAGCGGTGGCATGGCGCCGTATACGGTTCGGTATTTTAATAGCGGTGGGCCGATCTCGACCACGACTACATCGGGCGTAAGTACGCTGCAAACGGTGGCCGGGAGCTACACGATCACCATCACCGACGCCAATGGCTGTGCGCTCACGCAGACGGCGGCCATTACGCAACCTCCCCTACTGGCCGTATCGCTCACCAGTGGCGGTCCCGTTTGTGCCGGACAGACTACGGGTACCATTACCAGCTCTGTAACGGGAGGCACGCCGCCTTATTCGTATTCCTGGAGCAACGGGGCAACAACGGCTAACCTGAGCAACCTGCCTGGCGGTAGTTACTCCGTTGTTGTCACGGATGCAAATGGCTGCGTATCGTCGCAGACGATCACCATCGCGACCAATCCGCTGCCCAACGCGCCAACGGTCAATGTGACCCAACCTACCTGCGTGACCCTGACGGGTACGATTCAGGTGCTGACGCCCGCCTCCGGTGTACAGTACAGCTTCAACAACGGCATTTCGTATCAGGTGTCTCCCACGCTGTCGGGCCTGCAACCAGACGTGTATCAGCTTCGGGTAAAAGACAACAGCACCGGCTGCGTATCACTGCCCACCAGCGTCACGATCAACCCGGTTCCTTCGCCGCCAGTGGCCTCTATTGCGGGGAATACGGTGTACTGCGCGGGCGTCCCGATCAGCTTAACGGCCAGCCCGACCACTGGTGTCACCTACGCCTGGAGTGGTCCGGCCGGTAGTTTGGGCAGTGCCAATCCATTGGTCGTCGCTACCACGTCAACGGCGCAGTCGGGTACATATCGGGTAACGGTAACGGATGCAAATGGCTGTACGGCAACGGCTTCGGCCACCATCACCGTCAACCCGGCCGTTACGGCGGTGGTCACTAACCAGACCATTTGCGCCGGTCTGTCGGCAACACTGACGGCGTCGGGCGGCACCACGTACCGGTGGGTCACCGGGGCTACAACGGCCACGATCGTCGTTTCGCCCGCCACCACTACCCCCTATGCTGTCACCGTCACCAACGCCAGTGGTTGCTCGGCCGTTGGTACCGGCACGGTGACGGTGAACCAGTCGATTACGGCTACGGTCAATAGCGCCACCCTTACCTGTCAGGCCCCTACGGCTTCGCTGTCGGTAACCAGCAGCCAGACGGGGCTGACGTACCAGTGGACGGGCCCGAATGGGTTTACGGCCACGACGCAGCAGGTTTCGGTAACGTACCCAGGCACGTATACCGTGGTTTCGACGAACGCCCAAACGGGTTGCGCCGCCACCACGACCACCACCGTTTCCCAGCTTGCGGGCGTGGAAGTCACCCTGTTCACGCAGAGCAGCTGCCTCAATAACGGCACCGACGCAACGGCCACCGACGACTATTTCACCGTGACAATCCAGGCTACCAATGGTACGCCGGGTGCGGCCGGGCGCTACGAAGTGGTACTGGGTGCCGACGCCAATGGGCTGGGGGGCACGGTGCTCAACCCCGGCGGTACCCTCTACGGCAGCCCGGCGACAGTGGGTGGTGTCGGCCAGCCCAACGCCAGAGGCTTTCTCGCCAATAACTCATCTATCTATTCGCTCTCTATACGCGACAGCAATGCTACCAGTGGAAACTCTGGCTGTCGTAGTACTCGCCTTACTGGTCAGGTGAGTCCGTGCTCGTCGTGCTTACCACCGCTGTGCCAACCGGCACGTATCCAAAAACAGTAACCAAACTATCAATTCATTACTAATCAAGTATTTAACCAAGTGTATTTATGAAAAACGTCTCTTGTCTACTACGCTGGCATTATTGCCTGCTGTTGCTGGGCCTCCTGAGTATCTGCTCAAGAGCTCTGGCCGCACCGCCACGACATCCGGCAAGTCTGGCTGGCCCTACTCCGCCGGGCAACTACGTTTTCCGTGACGACAACCAGAACAACATTTTCGACGCGGCAGAACCGGGTATCCCTAATGTGCAGGTGAATCTGTACACCAGCGACGGGGTGCTGCGTGAAACAACGCTGACTACCGCAACGGGTCAGTTCTCGTTTACCAGCACCATTCAGCCAAATACCAGCTATGATATTCGGATCACCGGAGCCAATGCGCCCGCGAACCGCAAGCTGGTACTGGCCAACCAGGGAAGCGATGATTTTGCCGACAGTGATGCCAGCCTGATTGGTAACACGGCGGTAATTGTCGCCCAGAGTAGCCCCACCGGTACGTTGGCCAACAACTTCGGTTTTGGTTTTGCCGCCGGCGACCCGGACCTGTCGCTCACCAACGTCAGCGATAGCTACAGTGTTACCAGAGGTGCCACGGCAACCTGCACCATCACGGTCACGAACTTTGGCGGCAGCACGGCCTCGAACGTAGTGATCCGCGATACACTCGACCTGGGCCTTGACTACGTGTCATCATCGCCTACCGGCACTACCGCGCTGCTCGGCACAGGTCAGGTACAGGTTACCTGGTTGCTGGGTACGTTGGCGGCCGGTGCGTCGACCAATTTTTCGGTTACCACTCGGGCCATCAACGATGGTGTGCTGTCGAATACCGCCGGTGTTTCGTCGGCCTCTGCAGATGCAACACCCCGCAACAATGTAGCCCGCACCTGCTTTACGGTACCGGTCAAACTTTGCGCAGGCGACACCTACGTCACCAGCCTCTCGGCTAACCTGACCAATATTGAATGGTTCCGGGATGGGGTTTCGGTTGGCACGGGCAATAGCCTCACCATTGCGACGGCAGGTACGTATAGTTACACCTCGACCACGGTCGGAACCGATTGTCAGGCCGGTAGCTGCTGCCCAATTATCATCTACAATGGCGCCCTGCCCAATCTGAGCGTTACGCTGGCCAGCGCCTCTATCTGCGCCGGTGAATCGACGGTACTATCGGCTTCTGGCTGTACGGGTACGCTGGCCTGGAACACGGGCGAAACCACAACGAGCATCACCGTTTCGCCACTCGTGACAACCAGCTATTCGGTAACCTGTTCGCCAACCGCGGCCGATGCCTGTCCGGCCTCAACGACAGCCACGGTAACGGTGAACCCGTCCGTAACGGCTACGTTGAGCAGTGCCACCATCTGTGATGGCACCAGCGCAACGCTCACCGCCACGGGAGGTACCTCCTATCGTTTCAGCGATGGCACCACCAATACGACTGGCCTGCTGGCTAGTTCACCAGCCATCACCACGACCTATAGCGTGACGGTTACCAACGCATTCGGCTGTACGGGTATCGCTACAGGTACGATCACAGTAAACCCGGCGGTAACGGCAACGGTGGCCGACCAGGTCATCTGTAACGGTACTACAGCCACGCTGTCGGTGACGGCAGCGGGTGGCACGGGCTTCACCTACAACTGGTTACCAGCTGGTACGGGCACTACTCAGACCGTGACCGTCTCGCCAACAGTGACTACCAACTATTCGGTAATAGTCACCAATAGCGATGGCTGTTCGGCCGTGGCCACCGCTACCGTGCTGGTCAACCCGGCCGTTGTAGCCACCCTGAGCAGCGCCACCATCTGCGATGGCACCAGCACTACGCTCACCGCCCTGGGCGGCACCTCGTATCGCTTCAGCGATGGCACCATCAACGGTACCGGCCTCTTCGAGGTAGCGCCGCGCCTCACCACAGCCTACAGCGTGACGGTGACGAACATTTACGGATGTACAGCTATCGCCACAGGCATCGTGACGGTCAACCCGGCGGTAACGGCAACGGTAGCCAGCCAGACCATCTGCGACGGCACCACGGCCACCCTGTCGGTGACGGCAGCAGGCGGCACTGGCTTCGTTTACAACTGGTCACCAGCCGGCACAGGCAGCACTCAGACGGTCAGCGTCTCGCCAACAGCGACTACCACCTATTCGGTGACGGTGACCAACAGCGACGGCTGCTCAACAACCGCCACCGCCACAGTGACGGTCAACCCAGCCGTGACGGCCACGGTAGCCAACAGCACCATTTGCTATGGCACGTCGGCTACGCTGACAGCTACGGCCACAGGCGGCACGGGCTTTACCTATACCTGGTCACCGGCCGGCACAGGTACGTCGCAGTCAGTAACGGTATCTCCGCTCGTCACAACCAATTACTCCGTGACGGTCACCAACAGCTTCGGCTGTTCGGCCATCACAACCGCCACGGTAACCGTGAACCCAGCGGTGACAGCTACGGTAGCTGACCAGATCATTTGCGACGGAACATCGGCGGTTCTTTCAGTGACGGCTTCAGGAGGCACCGGCCTAACCTACGCCTGGTCGCCAGTTGGTACGGGCAATACCTCATCGGTGACGGTTTCACCAACGGTAACGACGGTTTATACGGTAACGGTGACCAACAGCGATGGTTGTTCAACAACGGCCACGGCCACGGTAACAGTGAACCCATCCGTGACGGCGACGCTCAGCAGCGCCACCATCTGTGATGGTACCGTTGCTTCGTTAACGGCGACAGGAGGTACAGTATACGCGTTTAGCGATGGCACCATCAACGGCACCGGTAGCTTCACGGTATCACCAGCCACGACCACGACCTATAGCGTAACCGTCACCAACGTCTTCGGTTGTTCAGCCGTAGCGACGGGTATTGTCACGGTGAACCCAGCGGTAACGGCAACAGTGGCCAGCCAGACCATCTGCTACGGCACCTCTGCCACGCTGACAGCCAATGCAACGGGTGGTACCGGCTTTAGCTACGCCTGGTCTCCAGTAGGTACCGGTTCAACGCAGTCGGTCGTTGTCTCACCAGCGATCACCACCAACTACTCGGTAACGGTGACCAACAGCTTCGGTTGTTCGGCCGTAACTACAGCCACAGTCACGGTGAATCCGGCTACGACGGCTACGATCGGTGTTGCGCCAAGCCAGACCATCTGCCAGGGCAATACGGTTCAGCTGACGGCCTCGGCCACGGGCGGCTCTACCTACAGCTACCTCTGGTCAACAGGTGCGGTTACGCAGGCAATCTCTGTTACGCCAACTATCACCACCGGGTACTCGGTGACGGTGAGCAACACAGAAACAGGCTGCGCGGCAGTAGCGTCAACGACCATTACGGTGAACCCAACGCCAGTGCTGACGGTCAACAGCCCAACGATCTGCCAGGAATCAACGGCGATCCTGAGCCTGACCGGCTGCACAGGTACCGTTACCTGGTCGACAGGCACAACGGGGGCTACACTGGAGGTAACGCCGTTCCAGACAACGGTTTACTCGGCAACCTGTGTACTGTCTACGGGCTGTTCAGCCACGATCTCGACAACCGTGACCGTAACACCTGCCCCAACGGTTCAGGCGCAGAATGTAGTGGCCACGCGGGCAACGTGTAACGGAGCTACGGCGAACAACGACGCGAGCATTGCGCTGACGGGCATGCAGAACACGGTGCGGGTGAGCATCTCAGCGGCCGACGGCACTACCCTGCCTGACTTCGCCAGTGCATCGCCAGTGACGGGTGGCGCCTTTACGTTCACCAACCTGCCGAACCCAACGCAGCGGGTAACGTACCTGATTCGCCTCTACGGCGTTGATGGCGGTTGCACCAGCACGGTAACGGTAACGCTCGACCCGGCGGCCTGTACCTGCCCGGCACCGGGTTGCGTACCGATCATGGTTCGGAAGATCAGGTAGTGATCAGACCGAACTGGTTTCGATAGTGTGAAGAAAGCCTCCTGCTACACAGCAGGGGGCTTTCTTGTGTTTGGTGATCAGGTGGTTGCCCTCAACTTTTACCCGGAATTGTTTGTTAGCCATACAGACACATTGGGGCTAAAAGCGTACCTTTGCCCCTTCATTTTAGCTGACACATATAAGATAATATGCTATCCATCAGTAACTTACAGGCCTCCATTGGCGATAAGCAGATCCTGAAAGGCATCAACCTGGAAATCAAGCCGGGTGAAGTGCACGCCATCATGGGACCGAATGGTTCGGGTAAAAGTACATTGGCGTCTGTCCTGGCCGGGCGTGAAGATTACGAGGTCACCGGTGGCCACGTTGATTTCGACGGCAAAGATTTGTTAGATATGTCGGCAGAAGTGCGGGCGGCGGAAGGCATCTTTCTGGCGTTCCAGTACCCCATCGAAATTCCGGGCGTCAGCACCACGAACTTTCTAAAAACAGCCCTGAACGAGATTCGCAAGTACCGCGGCCTGGACCCACTCGATGCCGTTCAGTTTCTGAAACTGATGAAAGAGCGGATGAAGTTCGTGAACATCGACCAGTCGCTGCTGAGCCGGTCGCTGAACGAAGGGTTCTCGGGTGGTGAGAAAAAGCGGAATGAAATTTTCCAGATGGCCATGCTCGAACCGAAACTGGCGATCCTCGACGAAACCGACTCAGGCCTGGATATCGACGCGCTTCGCATCGTTGCCGAAGGCGTGAATAAACTTCGCTCGCCAGAACGGTCGGCGATCGTAGTGACCCACTACCAGCGCCTCCTCGACTATATCGTGCCCGATTATGTGCACGTGCTCTACAAAGGCCGGATCGTCAAATCAGGCACCAAAGAACTGGCCTACGAACTCGAAGAAAAAGGCTACGACTGGATCAAAGCCGAAGTAGAAAGCGTATAAAAGAGTTTACTGTTTACTGTCTTCAGTTTACGGCTGCTTCGCTACGTCCTATAGTAACGTACCTGTGCAACGCAACTGAAAACGGCAAACAGCAAACGGTAAACTGTTTTGCCATGACTCCAAATCAAGAATATACGTCTTTCAAAGACCAGCTCATTGCGGCCTTCCGCGAGGGAGAGGAACGCATGAACGGCGAAAGTAAATCAGCCTTTCACCAGGTACGTCGGTCGGCCCTGCAATCGTTCGAGACGCTGGGTTTCCCCACCATTCGGCACGAAGAGTGGAAATACTCGAACGTGAAAGCGATGATCGGCGAGCAGTATGCGTTCGACGATGGCACCGCCCTCACCACCGACGATATGGCCCCGCTGCAAATTCCGAACCTGGAGGGTAACATCCTCTTTTTCGTGAATGGCCATTACCGCGCCGACCTGTCGCAGCTCGTTAGCCCGGCTACCCACCTGCAGATCAAGAGTTTTGCCGAGGCGCAGCAAACCGACGCCGAAACGATTGGCCTGCACTTCAGCCGGTACGCCGATTTCCAGGACAGTGCCTTCACGGCGTTGAACACCGCTTTTGCCCAGGATGGGGTGTTTATCCGTATCCCCGACAATAAAGTGGTGGAAGAACCCGTCATTCTGCGATTCATTACCGATGCGCGCCAGAAAAACGTAGCTGTTCAGCCGCGTAACCTGATCGTGGTGGGCCGAAACGCTGAAGTGAAAGTGGCCGAATCGTACCGGACACTGGGCGACGGTGCTAGTTTCACCAACGTGGTAACGGAAGTGGTTATGGCCGCCGACGCCCGTGTTGAGCACTACCGCATTCAGAACGATTCGGAACGCGCCTACCACATCGGACGTACCCAGGTTAGCCAGGCCGATAGCAGTCATTATTACAACGCGACCATCACGCTCAATGGCGGTTTCGTGCGGAATGACCTGAACATCGTGCTGAACGGCCAACACTGCGAGTCGTTCATGTACGGGCTATACATGCCCAACGGCAAGCAACACGTCGATAACCACACGCTGGTCGACCACGCGATGCCGAATTGCTACAGCAACGAGTTGTACAAAGGCATTCTGGATGATAAAGGCACCGGTGTTTTCAACGGTAAAATCTACGTTCGCCCCGACGCGCAGAAGACCAACGCCTACCAGTCGTGCAAAAACGTGGTGCTCTCACCCGATGCCAGCATGAACACCAAGCCGCAACTGGAAATCTACGCCGACGACGTGAAGTGTTCGCACGGCACCACCACCGGCAAGATGAACGAAGATGCGTTGTTCTACCTGCAATCGCGCGGTATCCCGAAAGACGCCGCCCGGACGTTGCTGCTTTACGCCTTCGCCGAAGAAGTGGTCAGCAACATCAAGATCCAGCCCATCCGCGAATACCTCGAAGGCATCATCCGGGAGAAACTGGCGCTGTAATATCGACTGCTTTTTACTGAAAAGGGCTGCTACAATTTTGTAACAGCCCTTTTTGCCTTTGACCAGCAAGCAGTAGCAAGAAATGTAGCTTGTGTTGGGCAGTAGCCAGGACCTCTATGGTTTCTCCCGACCAACGAACCTGGCTTTCCCCAGCAAAAAATTAATGGCCCTATCAATATTTTTAGTCAAAGATTCTTCACCCTTTAACCTGGCTAAATACCGCACAATCTCTAGTCTCCGAGACGCAGGAAGACGATCAAAAACAGCTTTCGCTTCCTGATTAGCCTCCAATGCAATTTGAAAACGATCAGGAGGGCTAATTACTCTGCTTTCCGGGTCAAAGGCAATGGTTATTACGACAAGCTCTCCTATTCGCTTAGGTGACTCTTTCAGCATGCTCGTATTTATGTACAGCCGCCATTGACTACTGTATTTCACTAAGGTCTGTTTATAAGGCTCGTTGTTGATTGTGCCACAGATTGGAATGTGCCCTTTGCTTTTGCCGGCTATGACGAAGATTTGTTGAAGAATATCCTCAGGCACAAATACGAACGGATTGACTCCGATCAGATCAATTGCTGCCGTGAACGTAAAAGACATACGCTAGTCGTTTAGTTTATTAATCTTGCTGAAGTTTTTCTGGCGCCTTCGCGTACTGGTGGGCTGGTTTGTCTAAGTGATTCGCCTTCGTCGCAAATTAACTATGTACCGCAACCAGTCCAGTTCAACCAGTTATCCTCTTTAGCAACAAAAATTGCTGACGCCTGGCCCTTCGACTAGGCGTCGGCAATTTGAGAAAGCCCTGCCCATACTGATCAATCGATCGGCGATTAAAAAACGGTGGCAAAAAGGTAGAATACCACTCTCCTATATTTTTCTGACGTAGCGTTTCGTACCACTTGCCATTCACTACCATGCTTACGAAAGAAGAAATTGAGTTTTTAGATACATACGGCTATCTCAATGTAGGCCAGTTATTGACGACTGAGCAGGTTAAACGGATCAATGATCGCCTTGCTGACCTGATGCAAAGCGAAGGAGAGCACGCAGGCGCTGAATTGGCCGAATCGAAATACATACGTCACCCGAAAGAGGAGGGTGCAGACCGTTTAGCAGATCTGGTCAATAAAGGGGAAATTTTCGACATTTTTTATACGCATCCACGTGTGTTAGCTGGTATTGAAGCCGTTTTAGGGCAGTTATACAAATTATCTTCGTTGAACTACAGGGCGGCCAAGCCTGGCAAAGGACGTCAAAAACTTCATGTAGACTGGAGAAACACGGTTGTCGATGGTTCGTATAAAGTCTGCAATAGTATCTGGCTTCTAGACGATTTTACAGAGCACAATGGCGCTACGCGGATCGTCCCTAAAACGCACAAAGTAGCTATTCTGCCCGATGAAGCTATGGTAGACGCCAATGACAAACATCCTGACGAGATCTATATCATCGCCCCCGCTGGATCTGTCTTTATTTTCAACTCGCATGTATGGCATGGTGGCACA
Source organism: Fibrella arboris (assembly GCF_041321095.1). Classification (NCBI taxonomy): domain Bacteria; kingdom Pseudomonadati; phylum Bacteroidota; class Cytophagia; order Cytophagales; family Spirosomataceae; genus Fibrella; species Fibrella arboris. Next base: position 302,451 of record NZ_JBGGWE010000005.1, read on the forward strand.
ACCAATAAAACAGACCACGACCGTAGAAGCATCCATAGCTATTTTTGCAGCCGAGACCAGCCCCAACAAATTGACCAGAAAAAGTATATAACGCGGGAAACCTTACAACGAATCGGCGAAAAAGGGCGGCAGGTTTTAGATGTTTAACCCTTTTTGAGGTTCTGTTGCTCTGTCGGCACCACCCTGATTGGCGCGTTTGGCAAAACGACCGACGGGCAGCCTGTGCTGCCCCAAAAGGCTTACGGCCTGACTCGTGCCCGCTATATTCCTGACGATAGGGTCAACTTTTTGGGGCTGTTCCGGTGTTCTATACCTATGCAAGCCATTACGCAGACACCGCTCGATATTCAGAAAATACGGGCCGATTTTCCGGTTCTTGACCAACTCGTCAATGGTCGGCCGCTCGTTTACTTCGATAACGCCGCCACTACGCAGAAGCCCCGCGCTGTGCTCGACGCGCTCACCCGCTATTACGAGCACGACAACGCCAATATCCACCGGGGTATTCACGCGCTGGCCGAACGGGCAACGGCCAATTTCGAAGCTACGCGCCGGGCCGTTCAGTCGTTTATGAATGCCCGGGAATCCGAAGAGATCATTTTTACCTACGGCACCACTGATGGCATCAACCTGGTAGCCAAAACATACGGACAGACGTACCTGGGGCCAGGTGACGAGATCATTATTTCGACCCTCGAACACCATTCGAACATCGTCCCCTGGCAGATGCTCTGCGAAGCGCGTGGCTGTACCTTGAAGGTGATTCCCATCAATGACGAGGGAGAATTGCTGCTGGATGAGTACGAAAAGCTGCTTACTGAACGCACCAAGATCGTGTCCGTCGTTCATGTCTCGAATGCGCTGGGCACCATTAATCCGATCAAGACAATCATCGACAAGGCCCACGGGGTTGGCGCGGTGGTCTTGATCGACGGCGCGCAGGCAACATCGCATATTGATATTGATGTGCAGGCGCTCGACTGTGATTTTTATGTATTCTCAGCGCACAAGTTATTCGGCCCCACCGGCATGGGCGTACTGTATGGCAAACGCGCCATCCTCGAGGCCATGCCACCCTTCCGGGGGGGCGGGGAGATGATCAAGGAAGTCACTTTCGAGAAGACGACCTATAACGATATTCCCTATAAGTTCGAGGCGGGCACACCCAATATTGCCGATGTGATTGCTGTCCGTAATGCGCTCGAGTACGTTGATTCACTGGGTAAAGAGAATATCGCGGCCTACGAACACGAGCTGCTCGCCTATGCGACCGACGCGCTACAAAGCATTGAGGGTCTGCGTATTGTGGGCACCGCCAAAGAGAAGGTCAGCGTAATCTCGTTTGTACTGGATGGGATTCACCACGAAGATACCGGCGTCATTCTGGATCAGCAGGGCATCGCCGTCCGGACGGGGCACCACTGCACCCAGCCGCTGATGCGCCGGCTTGGTATTGCCGGAACCACGCGGGCCTCGTTTTCGGTTTACAACACAACCGACGAAATCGATAAGCTCGTAAAAGGGCTCCACCGCGTAAAATCGATGATGGCGTAAGCGTAACCAGGGCATGACAATAAACGAGAAGCAAGACGAGATCATTGAAGAGTTTGACCTCTTCGACGATCAGTTAGATAAAACCCAGTATATCATTGATCTCGGCAAAAAGCTGCCGCCCCTCCCCGACGCGCTGCACGTACCTGAGAATCTAATTCCCGGCTGCCAGTCGAAGGTGTGGCTGAACAGCGAACTAAATAACGAGTTGGTGCATTTTGAAGCAGATGCCGAACCCACTGCCCAGATTAGCCGGGGGTTGGTTAGCCTACTGATTCGGGTGCTGTCTGATCAGAAACCGGACGATGTAGCCAACGCTAATTTGTACTTCATTGATCGTATTGGCCTCAGCAACCTGGTCACTTCACGGCGGGCGGGCGGTATGGCGTCAATGATTCAACGCATGAAATCGTTTGCCCTGGCAAACGCCTGATACTCCATGAATGCGACAATTATGTCAGAAACTGAACTGAAAGAGCAGGTCGTACTGGCGCTAAAGACCGTGTATGACCCCGAAATTCCGGTAGATGTATACGAGCTTGGCCTGATCTACGACATCAAGATCTTCCCCGTCAACAACGTTTATATCCTGATGACGCTGACGTCGCCTTCCTGCCCTTCTGCCGGGTCTATCCCGGGCGAAATTGAGCAGGCGGTACGCAACGTAGAAGGGGTAAACGACGTCAGTGTTGAACTCACCTTCGATCCGCCCTATGCATCCGATATGATGTCGGAAGTAGCCAAACTGGAACTCGGCTTTATGTAAACAATAGTTTGGGAAATCTGGCAAAATAGCGTCTTGAGTCGAAACAGTCGTTCTGGTCTATCACCAACGCTGTGCGCTGCTCTACTCTATTGAAACAGGCTACCCAGGCCCTGTATTCTGTTCTCAATAACGACTATCAAGACTAAAAAAAGTTATGTATCCTCCTCATTTAGTTGCCCCTATGCGGGAAGACCTTACCAGCGTAGGTTTCCAGGAATTAACGACAGCCGCCGAGGTAGACGCCGCTATGGCCAGTGCTGAAGGCACGGCGCTCGTGGTTGTCAACTCAGTTTGTGGTTGTGCCGCCGGCGCTGCCCGGCCAGGTGTGAAAGCGGCCCTGTCTATCGCCGATGTGAAGCCAGATCACCTGTATACTGTATTTGCCGGTGCTGACCTCGATGCCACTGAGAAGATGCGCGAGTATCTGCTTCCCTATCCTCCCTCGTCGCCTGCCATTGGTATCTTCAAAGACGGCGAACTGGTGCATTTCATTGAGCGGCATCATATCGAAGGTCGCTCAGCCCAGATGATCGCCCAACACCTCGAAATGGCGTTGGAAGAGTTCTGCGAGAAGGCATAAAAAGTTGGCTGTCTTCTGTTGCTCCGCTTAGATACGTTGTTGGTACGTAGCAGCGCAACAGAAGACAGCCAATTTTTTCACCCCACCCGCTCCAGCAATTCCTTTGTTTTCCGAATACCGGCATATTCGTCCAGCTTGCTGCCTTCGTACTCAATGCCGATAATACCCTTGAACTTGCTGTCTTTCACGATCTTCATGATCTGGGTATAGTCGGTCTCTATGCAGTTGCCTTTCTCATCGAAATCATACGTTTTGGCCGATAGCCCTTTGGCGTACGGAATCAGTTCCTGAGTTCCCTTGTAGCGGTCATACGAGTCCTCGCAGCCGGTGGCGCTGCGCTTCATGCAGAAGTTACCGAAATCGGGCAACGTACCTACGTTCTTCATGCCCACCTGTTTGATCACGCCAGCCAGCCAGGCGCCATTTGACGTGATGCCCCCGTGATTTTCGACGATTACGTTAATCCCCGACGCCTTACCGACTTCCCCTAATTTACTGAGTCCGTCTACGGCAGCTTTGGCCACTTCTTCCGGTGAGCCGCTACCCTGTGCATTCACACGGATGGTTTTGCAGCCCAGGTACTTGGCGCACTCGATCCACTTCTTGTGGTTTTCTACGGTCTGATTCCGCTTCGTCGCATCCAGATCAGCCAGTGGTCCTTCGCCATCGATCATGATGAGGTGATTGGTTACGCCATTGTCTTTGCAGCGCATCAGCAACTCATCCAGATAGACTTTATCCTGGGCTTTATCTTTAAAAAACTGATTCACGTACTCGACAATACTGATACCGAACTCTTTTTTGGCGATACCCGGAAAATCGAGATTGGTGATCTGCTTGCCGAATAACGCTTTATGTAACGACCATTCGGCCAGAGAGATATCAAACGACAGCTTTTGGGGGGCGGCTTCTGCCCAGGCGGGTAATGCAGCGGTGGCGGCAAGCGCTCCAGCCGTTTTCAGGAACGACCGGCGATTAAGGTGACTCATGGCTATTTCGTTACTAGTTTGTTTGTAAGCCTATAAGCAGAAAAGAGCCTGGATATACGGCATAAAAAAAGGCGGGCTGTAGGGCAACCCGTCTTTCCAGTTCAGAATACAACCTGAATATCATTCTGTTGGTGAACCAACCCTCTGGCATCAGCGAAATGATACACTCGAAAGGTACAATTTTTTCGGCGAATATGTCAAGAAAAAAGTTAAAAAAAGGGAGGAAAGGGAGGAAAGGGAGGAAAGGGAGGAAAGGGGGAATGGAGAAAAGGGAAGAGGGGACGCTCCGCAGTAAAATACCCTTTAACTAAGCAGAGCGCCCTCTCTTCCCTTTCCTCCATTCCCCCTTTCCTCCTTTCCTCCCTTTCCTCCTTTCCTCCCCCCCTCACTCCCCTACCGGCACAAAATGCTTTTGGTTCAGGGGTAAATTCTCGGCGGTCCAGATAACATCGCTGACAAAGGCATGGCCCCTTACCGGGCAGTTGGCCACACGGCAGTAATGACAACATTCCTGCAGGCAGGGATCGGCGTGGACAAATATTTCTACCTCACTGGAAAAGCCCTCCTGAAGCGTTTTTTCAAACCGATGTACCTCATCATGGGTATTCAGCAGATCCCAGTAGTAGGGCAAGGTAAGGTGGCAATCAATATGCAGATCGGCACCGTATTTCTGCACCCGCAGGTTATGCACGTCTATCCAGTTTCGCTGGCGGTTTTCGGCCAGTACTGTCACTACCCGATCAATGGTTGGCAAGTCAGTTTCATCGAGCAGGCGCCCGATCGATTGCCGGACCAACGACCAGCCGTTATAAATGATGAACAGCGACAAGGCAAATGCCAACAGCCGGTCGAGCCAAAGCCAGCCCGTGAGCCAGACCAGCCCAACGCCAACCATGACAACCAGGCTGCTGACACTGTCGACCAGTAAATGCTTCCCGTCGGCCACCAGGGCCAGCGAATCGGTCTGCTTGCCCTGGTTCATTAGCGTGTAGCCCAGCAACGCATTGGCGGCTGTGGTGAACGCGATCAGGGCTAAGCCCCAGCCCAGATCTGTCAGGAGAGTAGGCTCAAAAAAACTGACGACAGCTTCGTAAATAATTACCAGCCCTGCCGACAGAATCAGGGCCCCTTCAAAGCCTGATGACAGATACTCCACCTTACCATGCCCGTACGGATGGTTCTGATCGCGGGGTTGCCCGGCGATGTAGAGACTATAAAGCGCAAACCCACTGGCAATTACGTTCACGATCGACTCCAGCGCGTCGGTCAGGATCGCGGTGGAATTGGTGAGGAAGAACGCGGTAAATTTTAGCACCAACAGAACGATACCGACTACCAGCGATAAGGCCATCCAGCGCGTCTTGGTGTGTTTCAATAGCTTCATAGAGCCTATAAAGATACGGCGAAGCGGGGAAATCGTTCGTATTTTAGCCGCATGGATACAACCCAAAACCCCTGGAAAACCCTCGATTCGGAGGTCAGATACGAAAATAACTGGCTGGCCATCAGACACGAAAACGTAATCACCCCAGCTGGTACGCCAGGTATTTATGGTGTGGTGAGTTTCAAAAACAAAGCGGTTGGCGTTATTCCTATCGATGAACAAGGCTACACCTACCTGGTCGGGCAATATCGCTACGCGCTCAATGAGTACACCTGGGAGATCCCGGAAGGTGGTGCCCCGGTAGGTACAGATATGCTGACGTCTGCACAGCGTGAACTTCAGGAAGAAACCGGGCTCGTGGCCAATCGCTGGACAAAGCTTGCGCGAATCCACACGTCGAACTCCGCTACCGATGAAGAAGGCTTCATTTATATCGCTGAAGAACTGACGCCCGGCCCGCATGCGCCGGAAGAGACCGAAGATTTACAATTGTTGAGGCTGCCACTGACAGAGGCCGTTTCGATGGTGATGGACGGGCGCATTACCGACTCGATCAGTATGGCAGCATTACTGATGGTTGCCCGGCTACGCGGCATTTAAAACCTGTTTACCCGTTTGTCCGTTTGTGACTACAGGCATACCAGACCCATAAATGCCCTCTTCTGACTAATTCGTATCGAATGTTCCTCCCTATCCTATTCGGTTTTCTGACAGGCATAGCCCTGTGCCTCACGTTCGGAACCGTTTTCTTCGCGCTCATCCAGAATAGTGTCGATAACGGTTATAAGGCTGGTTTGACCATCACCCTGGGCGTAGTGCTGGGCGATGCCATCTACATCACCTTTGCGTTGCTGGGTACGTCCATTATTCCTCATTCGGCTGCGCTTGAGCCAATTCTGGCGGCGGTTGGCGTAGTTTTTCTTGTGTCGCTAGGGCTCTTCAACATCATCAAAGGCACCCCACGCATCGCCTATCCGAAAACCAAGTTCGGCAACTACGCCTACTATTTTACCACTGGTTTTCTGCTGAACGCTCTCAATCCGATCAACTTTGTTTCGTGGGTCACCATTGCAGCCTATATGCGCCACTCGCTGCAATATGATACCACCCAGCAAGTTGTTTTCATGGTGTTCGCGTTGCTGGGCGTAGCGGTAGCCGAATCGTCGCTGGCCATCTTTGCCCACAAGCTAAAACGGTTTTTCACGCCTAAAGTAGCACTGGCATTTAACCGCATCACAGGCGTTGTCTTTATCATTGTGGCAGCCCGGCTTGCCTGGGTCAAGCTCTACGAGCCAGTGACGGCGCTTATCGAACGCTGGTAAAAAAAGGCGCAAGCGTCAGGCCCCAGGTGTCAAAGGCTCTGCCAGTCAGCGATGAAGCTGATTAGCAGAGCTTTTGACACCTGGGGCCTGACGCTTGCGCCTTACTACTTACCGCCCTCCTTCTGCCGGTTCATTCTCCCGGCTACCGGTCTTTTCTTCGTTGATCGCGGGATTATTGCGCTCGCCCTGGGCAGAATCTGCCGATGACTGGGTTTCACTATCCGGAGCTGTTGAGTCGTCCGGGCGGAGCCCCTCCTGGTCTGGTTTTTCTGCGTCTTCTGGCATGTTTTTCGTGGTTAATTAAATATCATCATCGTCATCAAAATCGTCGCCGCGGAAGTCTTCGTCGGGATCCACTTCCAGCGAATCTTCAACGTCGTCGTCGTCGCTGAGGTCGTCTTCGATCGTATCGCCATAGCCGCTTGTTGCACCCGATCCTTCATCGCCAAATTCAGCGTCGTCATCATCTGGATCTGGATTCATCATCAGTACGTCGTCTCGCTCATCGTCGAGCAGGTTTTCGTTATAGGCCATTGTTGTGTGTTGAATAGGTTTCCGAAACTCATAACCGACCATATCGTGGTTAGTTGGTTAAGATAGTATGAATTGAGCCAACGGCCTGCTACAACAATGAGAAAATACACCCTTCAACGCTTCAGCGATCAGCCTATTCTGACTACCCAGGATGTTAAACCGTATGGTGTTGGTTTCGATGTGCTGGGCGCTTTTAACCCCGCCGCCTGTCGATTTGGCGACGAAATTCTCCTGCTGCTGCGCGTGGCGGAGGCGCCAAAGCCAGAAAATGGCTGGTTACACGTACCTATCGTCGACACGGCGGATGGGCAGTCGGTGCTTACCGTAAAAACGTTTCCGGAGCCGGATGGCCCCTACGACCCGCGGGTGCTGACGCTGGGCGGGCAAACGTACCTGACCTCACTCAGCCACCTGAGGCTGGCCCGAAGTCAGGATGGAATTCATTTTACCATCGATGAGCAGCCTTTTCTGTTTCCGGCCCGCCCCGACGAAGCCTTTGGTCTGGAAGATGCCCGTATTACCCGTATCGATGATACGTATTGGATCACGTACACGGCTGTCTCGGCCAACGGGCCTGGCGTTGGGCTAGCCAAAACCACTGACTTTGTCAATGTTGAACGGGTGGGCATGGTGCTTCCGCCACCCAACAAAGATGCCTGCCTGTTTCCCGAACGTATCAACGGAAAGCTGATGATGCTTCACCGGCCTATGGTGTCCGATATCGGTAAGCCTTCGGTCTGGGTTTGCGAATCGCCCGACGGGATTCACTGGGGAAACCACCGATATATATTTGGCGCAACGGGCTCGGCCTGGGAATACCTGAAAATCGGGGCTGGCCCAGAGCCGGTCAAAACCGATGAAGGTTGGCTGCTGCTCTACCACGGGGCCAGTGAACAGCACGAATATGCTCTTGCTCTGGCACTGCTCGATAGTAATGACCCCAGGCAGTTGATCGGGCGCGCTGATGCCCCGTTGCTAACACCTGAATTACAGTGGGAACGCGAAGGCTTCTTCCCGAACGTGGTTTTTAGTAATGGCTGGGTGTCTAACACCCCGGCCGGTCATCCCGGCGAATGGTGGGTGTATTATGGCGCCGCCGACTCGGGCGTGGGGCTGGCCATTTTAAAAAGTCAATAGTCATTACATGATCACTCCGCCTGGCTGTCACTGGTGGTTATTGGTCATCAGTGACAGCCTGGCGGAGTGATCACGACTAGTAGTCCTGTTCAGCGGCAGCCAGTAATGGCTCGATCACGGTCGTGAGCCGATCACGCACGAAGCTCTCCTGTAGGTACGTTGGCAGCTTTGCGATCAGCTGGCGATAACGATCAATCCCCAGTGCTTTGGCAATATAGGCTTCGTGCACAGAGTTTACATGCGTCACAATGTTGACCAGGCTCTGGTGAAACAGCCGCACATCTACTTCCGAATCAACAAAGCGTTCAATTTCGCGGGGACTCCCACTTCCGTTCGCCGACGAAATACGCAGCCGACTCAACATGTCGAAAAAGGTCGTATAACCTATCTGTCTGGCCAACAGCTTGTATTGCTCAGGGCCAAACTTTTGCAGTATCTCTCCTGTACGCGCCGAACGCAGCGCCGTTTTAGGATTATTCTGAACGGCATTGCGCAAGGCTTTGATCCGCTGATCGCGCGTTGTTTTTAGAAACTGGGCCACTTCGATCTGCGCCGACGTAGTACGCGATGGCAACGTCAGGTCAGACCGGCCAGCCTCGGCCATTCGCTTCGCCATGGGCAACCGCTGAATCCGGTAGCTGTTGATCGGACCAAGCGCATAATACCCGATAGAGGCCGGATAATACCCACGCACCACTGTATTGCCGATCCGCTTCCGAATCAGCTCTTCGTTACTCACATTGCTGTTTTGCGCCGCCAAAAAAGCACGGGCGCTGAACAGCACACTATAGTAGGCCTGTGGGAACGTCCAGTGCAACGAGCTTTGCAAGTACTGTTCCGAATCGACCGACCGATCATTCAAAATAGGCGTAATACGAAGTGCGTACTCGGCACTCCAGCTATTGAGCAGTAACTTCTCCAAAGCCGCCTGCTTATCGGCCGCTCCAAGACCACCAAACTGGCGGAAAATAGGAAACTTAGCCAGATCGAACAGATCGTTCTGATGCTGGATATGGTAATCCATGGCGAAGAAGTGGTTCAAGAACACCTGCGCCGGGATCGACTTACGCTGGGCGGCACTCCGCCAGCTGTCGTCTACCGGGACCGGTTGCACGGGCATCTGCGTAGGCAAAGAGGCCATCGACACATTGGTTGTTTCTCTCATACACTACTAACAAACAAGACTAGTTGAGCGTTCATTTTTTGGAGCCAAATTCACGTCGTTAACTAATTGATTAACAGTTAGATACAAACAAAATTTCAGCCAATTTTGTCACTTATTTTCGTGGATGGTCACAGGCTTTTTTTACCGTTTATCACGGCTTGTCCCGTACTTTTGAGCACCGTTTGCCGTTGCTTAACTAGTATGACTCTATTCCGTAAATCAGGCCTCGTTGTGGGGCTTTTGTGTAGTACGCTGACCGGATTTGGCCAAAGTGATAAAGCGTCGCTGGAAGGGCTGGTTCTTGATGCTGCCACCCGTCAACCCGTTATCGGCGCTACCGTTGAAGCCGTCACACAGGCCGGAAAAGCAGCCCAGGCAAAGACAGCTTCGCCCGACGGTAGTTTCAAGCTCAGTCTGAGCACGAAGGAATCGTACCGGATTGTGGCGCAGGCGGCCGGGTACGTACCCACCGAAGAGCGGATGGCGTTCTCGGATAGTCGGGCGGTCCGGTTATTTGGCAAAACAATTTACCTCAACCGAACGCCACCTAACGCGCCCGTCTCTGCCGCTGCTCCCGCCAAACCGCCGCTCACCGTCACCGACAAGACCATTGACCTGCGGGCGATTCAGTTTGTGCAGAGCACGGCCGATATGGTACCCGAAGCCAAAGCCGACCTCGACCGGGTATTGGTTTTCCTGACGCAACATCCATCGATCAATATCGAATTGGCCGGACACACAGATAATCAGGGTGATTTCGATCAGAACGTCGCTTTGTCGAAGCAGCGCGCCGAGGCCGTAAAGACGTTTCTGGTCAGTAAAGGCATTAATGCCAGCCGCATTCTGACCAAGGGGTATGGGGGAACCCGGCCCGTGGCCACCAATAATTACGAAAAAAGCCGTCAGTTCAACCGGCGTGTAGAGATGCGTATTCTGAAGCCATGACTGGCTAATGGCCGACGCGAGACGCCCCCTGCGGAGCCTACCCCGTTAGCCCCAAACGATTCACTTACCGGGCAATCAGGAAGCGTTTCGATGCGGCAAACGTACCTGCCTTGATCTTGGCAATGTACATACCCGGCATCCAGTTGCCAACGTTTATCCTTACCTGCTGACGCACGTCGCTGCCAGCAAAGTCCTGATGACTGATGAGTCGGCCAGCCAGATCAAACACGTCGAGTGTAACGGCTTCGGTAGTGGGCATCTGATACAGGTACGTGACAAAATCGCTGGCGGGATTGGGGGCCAGCTCCAGCTGTGCGCTTGTTTTTGTCTCATCCAGATCAGGACACCACACGATGGGATCGGGATCTGACGAAGGCACGCCAAAATCCAGGCCTACGGTATTCTGCGGGCCAGGCACAGTGCCTTTCCAGACCGTGGCCAGGTTCCCATCCAGTGCCGACAAATAACCGGTCGTTGTGCTGGTTCCGCTGCCAAAGGGGGTGCCTTTCAACTTTCGATTGCTGGCATAGAATTCCAGTTCGGTCAGCTCGCCATAACAGTTTTTAGCGGCAACGTACCTGACATACCGCCACGGCTGATCGGCATTGACCACATACTCGTTCCACCCCCGGGCGGGCTGATGCAGAATGGCCAGGGTAGTCCAGGCAGTGCTGTCCTGCGAGCCCTGGATGAGGCCGCTGCGGCAGCGATCGCTACAGGTCTGGCAGGAATCGACACCAAAATGCACGCGTATTCTAGACACGGTTGGAGTTGGCCCCACCGCGCTGCAATTCAAACCCGGAATCTGCGAACAATACAGGTCGGCCATAGCGCTCATGCCTGCATCGCCGGGATACTGCTTCACCAGGCTATCAGCCCTGGGCCAATCGGTAGCAGCCGTTAATACCTCATCGCCCCGAAGGCAGGCCAGGTTTACAAACTGCCAGCCCGTTTCTTCGGCTACCTGTCGGAGCACGGCGTTCGATTTGCTTTTGCCGGGGAAAAATGAGTTCCGCAGTACGGTAATTCCAGTGGTGAACCCAGTGGATACCACCAGTTTCAGCACTTCGTCGCGGAAAGTGGTAGCATCAAAGCTGGTCTGGCTGACATTTTCAGAGAGCGAGACGATGACCAGATCGGGCCTGTTTCCAGGCCATAGGGCCACCACTTTATCGGTCACAGCCGTTTTGTAAGGGAAGGTTTTAGTGGCGTAGGTACGTTCCCACTCATCGAGCCGTAGCCGTTGCACCGACACATCAGGGTTCTGCTCTTTCAATTTCTCGGTCAGCAAACTCACGTAGTCTTTCGCCCGGCTGGTGGCGGCCATGCCCCAGGGTCCGCCCGTCCAGCCAATAGCGGCATCGGGCGCTTTTTCGGTCAGGGCGTTTCCTAGTACCAACACCCGATTATAGCGCGGCACCTCCAGCGTTGGAGGCGACAGAATATCATCTTGCTGAATGAAGTTTACCGGCTGGCCACCGCTCAGGTCATACACGGCCCGCCAGTCTTTATACGCCTGGCAATCGAGTGCATACGAATCCCGGTTGGTTGCACAGCCATCAGCAGACAATATGCCCGATGTGGTATAGGTAACATGTTGCTTAGGGGCCCGAACAACCGGGCCTGTATTGGTAATGTATCGGGCGGCTATTTCCCTGAACACGCCCCGGTCGATTTCATAGGTAAGGTCAAAATTGAACACTGAGATCATCTGGGCGCCATGCTCGAAACACTCGGTGAACTGCCTGAGCAGCTCATCGCGTAGAATAGGGTTGTTGTGGCGGCTCAGATTGCCTTCAACCTCGTTGACAATCAGTTTCCCCGGTGAGTTCGACCGAGCCAGATCCGTTGCAAATCGGAAGTCGGAGAAATGCCCATCGTTTATTTTGATACCATCCAGACTTTCGCCAGTGTCTTTAAAGCTAAAACTGCCCCGCCGAACGGAGAGCTTATCGTACACAGAGCCATATTCCTGAATAACCTTGAGCCGGTTATCAACGGCTTTGATCGCGGCGACTACTTCGAGCATGAATGTTTTCATGACGCTATGCCGGTACCGGTACCAGTCCAGGCCAGCCTCGCCGTCGAAAGCGCCTTTAAACCGGCCATTGGGAGCCTTTGGCCGAATTTGCTCGAAAGAATCGGAGGGCTGCCCATCGCCTTTCCAGGCCGCCTTTAGCCGACTGATAGACCCTCTGTATTTTGATTTCAGCCAGATTCTATACCCGCGTAGCATGGGCTCGGAATAATCGAAAAGCCGTTCAATATCTCCATCGAGCCCCTTGGTCGTACTGATTGGATAGCCGTACTCGCCCTGGCCGGTGGTGCCTACACAGATGTACAGCAATTCATTGGTGTTTGCTAAATACCCATACCGTTGCGCCACCCGTGTGGCAAAGGTCGTTCCTTTCTCAACGGTAGACGGGGCGGCGAAACTGGTAAAAACCCGGAACGTACCCCTATTCTCATGAAGGCCGTCAAACTGTTGGTAAACCCGCAGATTCTGCCCGTAAATATTGTATCCCTGCATCCGGTCGGCAGCGCTCCAGCCGTTGTACCCATCTTCCATGTTGTTATTCGGATCAGACGGGGTATCGAAGCGCTGGTTGTCGATCCAGATCCGCAGCGCGATTTTCAGCCCGTTCCGGCGGGCAGCGGCAATCTGATCGTCATACTGCTGCCAGGGGTTCGGCGCGTCTTTCTGCCAGTTATTGACAGTGCTCCACAGAACAGTAATCAGTACGGCGTTTCCACCATTGGCTTTCAGCTGATTAATCGACTCAACACCGTTATCGCCATTTCCAATGTAGTTGTTGTTGATGGACATCATCAGATAGCGCTGACTAGTCTGGGCTGTCAGTCTGCCATTGGGTAGTGTAAGCAGTACTGTCAGGGCGAGCCAGTAGAATCGATTCATAGCGTATAAATGAGGCATAGAGAGCAGCTTTCCGTGGCAGCGCCAGGTACGTTCCAGTGCACGCGGATACCATCGTAACGAACATACCGGTTTCTTCATATACGTAAATTAGGCAGTAGTCCCCTTCGTTTGTCGACCAAGTCCCAGCCCGGCGATGACCAGTACGGTGCCCACCATGGTGTAGGCCGTGATGGGTTCGTTCAGCAGCAGCGACGAATAAGCAAAGCCGAAGATAGGGCACAGAAACAGCCAGAGCGACGCTTTCACGGCATCGGCCCGGACTAGCCGGAACCACAACTGAAGTGCCAATACAGATACCGGGCCAATAAGCCAACCGACCGATGCCCAGAATCGACCATCGAACGTGGTAGTACGGATGTCTGTGGCAAGCAGTGTCACGGGCAGGATCAGTACCCCGCCGATGAGCACCTGCCAGCCATTGATTACCAGATTGGGCAGGCGCCAGTTGTAACGGGCGTAATAAACCGTTGCCGCCGAAATAGACAGCATACTACCCAGTAAGATGAGTAGTCCTTCTACCGTAGCGTAGGCCTTGCCGAGCAATGGATAGGCCGCTACGCATACACCCAGCAGACCTAGCAGAAGCCCCGCCGCTTCCTGCCAGCGCAATGGCCGGCGCAAGAAAATGGCCGACATCAAGGTGATAAACAATGGGTTCGTGGCTGTTGAGAGGCTGCCGATCCCCGCCGATACCTGCTTCAACGCCAGCACGAACAGACCGAGGTAGATGGTTGTGTTCAACGCCGCAAAAATCGTTAGTCGCTGCCACTCGACACCCGTCGGCATTGGATTACCTTTCTGGAATACATAGGCGACCAGCAACATACCACTCCCGGCGATCAGGAAGCGGACCGTAGCCAGCACCAGCGGCGGCGCCGACTGCACACCAAATTTTGTGGCTACCGACGCCGACGCCCAGAACATGGCAAAAAGCAAACCGGGAATAACGAGGTTACGGGGGGAAGCATTCATACATTTAAACAGGGTCATTGATTGTCATCAAGTGGTCATTACATTGCGCTGTCATTAGTTGTCTTGCTATGAATAACAACTAATGACAGCGCAGTGTAATGACCACTTGATGATAATCAATGACCCCTTATTCTTAAAACCCAATCTTTCCTTTCCGGTTATTTTTCCCGCTGTTTTCGCCAGCCCATTCACGCATGTAGGCGAGTTCCTTCTCGAAGCCACCCGACAGAATGGGGAAGCGCATCCAGGTACGTGGGTCCAGGCTGTGGTCGTCGAGGTGGAAACTGGGGGCGTAGCGCTCCCGCTTCCACTGGTTTCGACTCCAGAGCTTATAAAAACGCTCGACCCACATCAGCAGATTCTCACGGCTATGCTGCCCACCAAATTTCGCCTCGATCAGCTTAAATACATCGACCGGAGCCTGTTTATCCCGAATACCGGCGTTCTCGATCTCATTCAGCACGTCGTAGGGCATCAGGTCATTTTCGTCGGTCTGGTTCCGGTCGAGCGGACGGAGTTCGGCGGTGGGTTGCAGGTTGTTCACCCGGTTCAGGCCAGTCAGCTTGATCTGTGCATCGGGACTTGCGGTGTTGATGACGTTTAAGCCCTCGGTTTCCAGCCAGCGCAGCCAGCCTCGCAGAAAATGCTTGTCGATGCCGGTGATGGGCGAAATGCTACCCGCCGTGTCGCCGTCCATAGTGGCGTAGCCAACGGCCGCTTCTGATCGGTTCGACGTGCTGAGCAGCAAGGCGTTTTTCAGGTTGGCCAGCATCCAGACGCCCGGTGCCCGTACCCGCGCCTGAATATTTTGCAGGGCCAGATCGTCGGTGTCCCATAACAGTTTGCGGCCAATTTGCCCTTCGATCAGGCCCGTATACGTATCGACCAATCCGTCGATGTTGATGTTCATAAACGTAGCGCCCAGGCTCTCGGCCAGTTCTTTAGCGGAATTGAACGTATCGTCCGACGAGTTACTGGTACCCTGATAAATAGTGGTCAGCAGTTTACCGACCATGGCTTCGGCACTGTCGCAGTCCTGAACGGCTGTCAGGTGATGCAGCTTTTTCTTTACCCCGTCAAGACCAATATTTTCCACCGCCATACGCACCATCAAGTACACCGTAGCGGCAATAGCCGACGAGTCGGCTCCACCCGACAGGCTAAGCACGTACCCCTGCGAGCGGCTTTTGCGCAGGTAATCAAACAGGCCAAGCGCCACAGCCCGGGCAAATTCTTCTTCCTTGATGCTGCCAAACCGCTCCCAGGGCTCGAGTTCGGCTTTCTGGATCACCGGGCTGATCTCGGGCCAGTCGAACCGGTCGGTCACGCGTAGATTGGGTAACGAGTAAGCCAGGTTACCTCGGTTCTGCGTCTGGTTAAGCCGGGTCATGTCTACATCCACAACCGCCGCCACGATGTGCATGTCTTCGTAGCTCAGGCGCGGACCCGATACCAGCAGTTCACCGTTAGAAGCCACCATGGCGTCGCCGTCATAAATAGCCCGGCCCGCTTCGTTCCCCAACAGGTTGGTATACACATAGCTAACCCCAAACGACCGCGACGCATCGACCACCAGTCGTTCGCGGGTCACGGACTTACCAAACGCAAAATGACTGGCCGACGGGTTCAGCATGATGTCGACGCCCCGTTCGTACAGCGCCCGACCCGGCCGATTGGCAATCCAGGCATCTTCGCAGATCTCGAAACCGACACGAATGCCCGACAGGTCGAAGATCAGGTCGCCGAACGGATAGCTAAACTCACCGATATGGGTCTCGTCGCGCACCCCCACCGTCCAGGGCTGGAACCAGCGTGGTTCATAGTGAATGCCGTTTCCAGGCAGGTATTGCTTGGCCACAAAGCCCATGATACGCTTATTGACGATAAAGCAGGCTACGTTGAATGTGCGGTTATTGTGCCGCATGGGCAACCCGACCGACACAGCCATATCGGCTGTATGCCCAACAATCTCGAGCAATGACGCAATAGATTGATCAACGGTATTCTGCGCATAGAACATGTCTTCGCAGTTATAGCCGGAGATGCAGAGTTCGGGCAAACAAAGCAGCCTCACCCCCTGGCTGCGGGCCGCATCAATGGCATTGATGATGTTTTGCTGGTTGTGGTCCCAATCCAGCGGGGTCTGGTTCAGCACCCCAGCGGCAACTTTTACTAGTTTCATTCAGAGAAAGAGTGACAGAGCGACGGTCCGACGGTTCGGTGAGTGAAAGAGTGTACTCCTTCGTTTACTCATGCAGGTTTACAAGCCTAACAAAGATGCAACAGGAAAGGGTTTGACGAGCTAGTACATTCCGAAAATCCGGCTTCTTGTCAGGGTGCTACCGGCGCTGAAAACACCCCTTACCTGAATCTGACGTCTACTGTTAACGTGAGCTATAGGTCGGCTTTACTACAATTGCTTCGCGTGCGGTCCCTTCGACTAGGCCGGTTCGCCGCTGCGATCCCCGGCAGGCTTAAGGACCGCACCCGAATCAATTACCCAACTATTAGACAGTTAAAAGTTGCTTTATCCAAGATTCACGCTACTGTTAGCTTATAGTTATCAATCCCTGAACGTTCTTAACCAAATGAGCATAAACAAAAAAGCAATACAAATCCTTTTAGCCTATAGTCTTTAACTACAAAAAATACAGTCATGACTTCTCAACATCAAGACGCCTCGACCCTGGCCAGCCAAACCGTTCAGGCCCTGAATGGTGACCCATCAAGCGTATCGCCTACCGACGGCACGTCACTGATCGACAGCTGGATTGCCACCCTGGGCGAGGACAGCCCAATCAGCGATGCCCTGAATTCGCTGAAAGAAGCGCTCGAAGACGACGCCCCTGACAGCAGCGAAATCTCAACTATTCTGATGAGCCTGTCTCAGCAGACAGCAGCCGCTTCATCACAGGCTGGCGGCGACGCGCAGGGTTCATTGCAGCAATTGGCATCAGCGCTGGAAACATTTGGTCGGCAGATTGCGTAGCGGTACCCCAGCCTATTCGGTTTGACCAGTACAAACAGCTTCACCTTTAGTGAGGCTGTTTTTTTATCGCCACGGCGCTGCCGTCAAGCCAGTAAAGCGCAGATGTCGGTGGCGGTGCGGCCTGGGTACGTTGTTTTGTGGCCGCCGGTGACCAGCAACGTACCTAGTCCGAGGGCTTCGGCGCCGGCCATATCGCGCTCGGGGCTATCGCCAATGAAGAGAACGCGCTCAGGCGGGCACTCGAACTGGTCAAGGGCCTTCTGGAACAGTTTTGGCGATGGCTTGATAATGTTATAATCCGAGGAGAACACCAGCGTATCGAAGAGGTGATGAATGTGGCTCTGCCGGAATGCCCGGATAAATAAGGCTTTTTCGGACCACAGGTTGCTCACCAACCCCAGCCGGTGCGTTTTTGCCAGTTCGCGTAGGGCCTGACAATGTACCTCAGGTACGTGCCCCAGCTCGTGATGGGCAAACACATTGTGGAGCCGGGCGGCATCGGTTCGGGGTAGGCCCAGTGTCTCCAGTGTTTCGTCCAGGTACGTGCTGACAGGCCGAAAATTCTCGTGGTAGGCCGGGTTGGCGTAATGCTCATTCATGGTCTCATAAACCTGCTGAATGACCCATTGCACCTCACTATCAGAGTGGTAGGTACCACCCAGTTTCCGGTAAGTCTGCGCATAGGCCTGTTCATCAGAAAACCGATTACCACCAAACATCAGGGTATCCATCAGGTCGAGCAAGATCACATCGAACCCGTCAACAAAACGATCAGGAGCATTCATATCTTCCTAACCCGAAACAGACGTATAGGTTACTGCTTGTCAGGATTTGGCCATGCCCGTTTAGCCATAGGCACATTTTTTTCGCAGGCAAAACGAGCCCCAAAGTCGCTTTCTTTACTCACAAACAACCAGTTATAACGTAGGTACGTACCCGCCTATTGGTGAGGTGATGAATTTTTTCTTGACAGTCCCAACAAAACAGAATTAAATTGGTCTGATAATTGAGGGGCGGCTCTTGGGATACGCATTGTTCATGCGTCCTTCGCTTATCTAACCCACTCCGCTTCAGCGCGATCTTATATATGCAGAAACTTAGCCTTAGCCAGTCACTACAGCAGAAACTGTCGCCGCAGCAGATTCAGTTTATTAAGTTGCTGCAAATTCCGACGGCTGAACTGGAAACTCGTATTGAGGAAGAGTTGGAAATCAATCCAGCCCTGGAAGAGGGGATGGATGAGGAGTTCGACACCAAAGACGAGTACGACGATAGCGGGGAATTCGACGACAAAGATGAGTATACAGACCGCAACGACGATCTGGACATCGATGGGTACCTGGCCAACGACGAATTTGCAGGCTACAAAATGCAGGGGGATGGATCGTATAATGACGAGGACCGCGAGATGCCCATTGCCACCATGTCGAGCCTGATGGACTCGATGATGCAACAGTTTGGTTACCTGCAACTTACCGAAGAACAGCGCGCCATTGGCCTTCAGTTGCTGGGCAGTATCGAGAACGACGGTTACATCCGCCGGTCGCTGCAGGCTATCGTCAACGACATGGCTTTTTCACAAAACGTGTTCGTAGACACCGACGAGGTAGAGGAGGTCTTACACAAGATTCAGACGTTTGACCCGCCGGGTATTGCGGCCCGCGATCTGCAGGAGTGCCTGCTGCTTCAGTTGCGCCGGAAAGACTCATCGGACCCATACGTTCAGCTGGCCATCCGTATCATTCAGGAGTTCTTCGACGAGTTTTCCAAGAAACATTACGATAAGATTCAGCGGCGGCTCAATGTCAGCGACGATGCGCTGAAACGGGTGGTCGATATCATCATTAAGCTGAATCCAAAACCGGGTTCGGTCGAAGGCGACGACAACACGGTCCAGTACCTGATGCCCGATTTTCTGCTCACCAACAATGGCGGAAAGCTGGAACTGACCTTGAATTCACGCAACGCACCGGAACTGAAAATCAGCCGGTCGTTTGCTGATATGCTCGACACCTACGACAAGAGCAACAAGACGAACAAAAGCCTGAAAGAGACCGTCAGTTTCGTGAAACAGAAACTCGACGCCGCCAAGTGGTTCATCGATGCCATCAAGCAACGGCAACAGACCCTGCTGAAGACGATGAACGCCATTGTTCGCTATCAATATGATTTCTTCCTGACCGGCGACGAGAACAAGCTGCGGCCGATGATCCTGAAAGATATCGCACAGATGATCGATATGGACGTATCGACGATTTCGCGGGTGGCCAACAGCAAAGCCGTTCAGACCGAGTTTGGTATCTATCCGCTGAAATACTTTTTCTCGGAAGGTATTGCTACCGACTCGGGCGAAGACGTCAGCAGCCGCGAGGTGAAGAACATTCTCAAAGACATGATCGACACCGAGCCAAAAGTTAATCCGCTCTCTGACGATAAGCTGGAGAAAATGCTGAACGACAAAGGGTACAACATTGCCCGCCGGACGGTAGCCAAGTACCGCGAGCAACTAAATATTCCCGTGGCCCGCTTGCGGAAACAGCTTTGAGAAGTTTTCTGTTTACTGTTTACTGTCTTCTGTTGCTCCGCTAACCAGAAGCACATTGCTGAAGTAGCGGAGCAACAGAAGACAGTAAACAGTAAACAGAAAACTCATATTGCACCCCCGTCTCGCTTACCTGCTTTCCGTTGTTTTTCATCCGTTGATGATGCCCAGTTGGCTGTTTGGCCTGCTGCTGTACGTGGCCCCCGCCCGCCTCAACGTCGATACCTACAACCCTGAATTACGTTTCAGCCTGCTCATTCTGGTTTTCATCGGCACGTTTGCCATACCCAGCCTGCTGATCCTCTACCTGTATCGGACGGGCTTTCTCACCGACCTGACCATGCCCAACCGGACTGACCGGCGGCTTCCGTATCTGCTTTCGGGGGTTGTTTATTCGGTGGTAACGTACCTGTTTGCGTTTAAGATGAGCCTGTTTTCAGAGACATCCCCCGAAGTAGCCATTATCTTGGGCAGTATCACCCTTTCCATCCTGCTGGTCGGTATTATCAACACAGTCTGGAAAATCAGCGCCCACATGGTAGGGATTGGTGGCGTACTGGGCACTGTCATGCTGATGTTGCTTAAACACAGCGACTCCGAATTATTTATCCCGTTCGTTGTCCTGATTGCCCTCAGTGGGCTGCTGGGTACGGCCCGGCTACAACTAAACGCCCACACAGTCGGGCAGGTGGGGGCTGGGCTGGGGCTGGGCATAGTGGTAAGCGGGCTGGCCGTTCTTTGGCTGGCCTAAGCAGGCAGCGTAGCCTACACGGTTAGGTAAACGCCTTACGTTGACTTAGTTGGCAGCACCCTTGCTGGTTGATAATACATGTTGTTTATTTGTTATGATCCAGCTAACATTCGTTGAACGACAGGTGATCCACCCTGTTGTCGACACCCTGGCAGCCTGACGGCACTACAACAGAACAGCCGTTCTATCAGACCAGCCTCAATTTGTTGTTACCAGTACTTGATGGTGTACAAGCCGGGTTGTTTCTTTGTTACAAAGCCGCCCGGCGTACCAGGTTTGCCTTGCCATGAGTAGTCAGGAAATAGTGCCGTTCGCCTGGCAACGCTATGCCGGGCAAATTTTCGCAGGTGCCAGCGCAGAGTCAAAATTTTCAGCCGGTTTTCAGCCCTGGGCCATAGCGCAACTCAAAGAGAAGCATGGCATTTCGAGTCATGACAGCGGTGAACTGGCAGAGCGAGCCCATAACGCTGCCATTGCTTCGCTCCGAAAGGGTAATCACAAAAAACCAGACCTACTTGATCAGCTCCTTGCCGATCAGGTGCTGGTTTATCGCCTTCACCAAAATCAGCCGCCTGCCCAATGGCTTAACCGCTTCCGGGCAGCCGGGGAACGGTACCTGAGCCGCCACATGAGCCGCCATCCGTCCGGCCTCGGCCTCGACGACGATCAGGAACAGGTACGGCAATATGCGCTGGACGTGTTTGTTGACGAGTTGCTTGACCCCCGCTTTTTGCTAACCTCGTCGCTCGACGCTTATTTTATCGGCATCCTGCGCCGGGTCATGCTGGAAGGGATCCGGTCAAGGAAGCGCACCAAAGCCCATCGAATACAGTTGCCCCGGCGACGGCGGGAAACAGCCAGTACGCTCCCGCCAAAGCCCCTGATCCCAGCCCACATCGTGCGATTTTATCAGCGCTCGCACCAGGTAATCACACAAGCACTGGAGGCGATGAGCGACGTATGCCAACGCATCATCGTGCACCAGTACGGGCTGGATGTGAGCCGTCTGCGTGTGGTAGCCCAACGCGCCGACGCTATACAGCCCTTAACCGAAGATGCCTTTATGGCGCGATTCGACGTGGCTATCCGACAACCTGGCTCAATTGGTTCCCTGGCCCAACTTGCTGCTACCATTACGTATAAAGACAAGCCGCTCAGCGAAAAGAAGATTGGCCTGAGGCACCGTATCTGCCTGGCGCAGCTGGTGGTGACCGTGGCGCCTCAATTGGCGGCTGACCCAGACCTGCAGAACTACACAGCCGTTTTGAAACTCCTTGACAAACAGCTGGCCGACGCCCGCCAGCGTCTCGACAAACGCCGTTTATGGAGGTAACTGATACAAATCCGCTGGCTGACCGTATCTGGCTTATAGAGCAATACCTGACGGGTCAGCTTCCCGAGGCCCTACACGAACGGGTAGCGGCCCGCTGCCGGCAAGACCCGGCCTTCGAGCAGGAGGTTGTGGCCTTGTGGCTGGTCCATAATTTCCTGGCCGACGAGCAGGATGCCCTTGCCTTTAACCAGACCACTGCGGCGCTGTCTGCTGAACTGAAGCCCGGGCCAATGGACCGGAAAGAGGGAGCCGTCCGGTATGTTACCCAGAAGCCGACCCCCTTTTCAGTTGATATCATTTTTGGTAAAAAATATGCGCCGCTGGTTAGGCCGTTGTTGTTTGCTGCCGCCTATGTGCTGCTGGTAGGTGGCTTCTGGTCGCTTAGCCTGCCGCCCCGGCCGGTACCAGCTACGCTACCCCTTTCCAGCGACGCGTCAGACAGTATGGGGATGGGGGGCGCACCCCTGCAAGTGGTACAGTACTCCCACGCGCCGGGGCTATTGGGAGCATTGCGCACCGCCGACCGCTATCGATGGCCCAATGATACGCTTTTCCTGTATGGTAAAACCGTAGGTACCGGGTCCACAGCCCGGTGGCGTCTCGAACGTATTCCGAACACGAGCCAGTACCGGCTCAAAACCGGTCAGCACACGTATACCCTGGTAGCTGGCCAGCCAACCTTAACCGATCTTGCTGATGAACGCCGCTAAGTGGGTATCTGTCCTGCTCTTCTGCCTGATACCCCTGGGTTTACTGGCACAACCACAACAACAAGCAGGCTGTGGCTGTGCGCTCATCAAACCGACCTCGGGCTTTGGTCTGGGTCCCCAAATCACGGAGGCAGAAGCGCAATCGCTGGCCAATGAATTGCTCAAGCCATTCACCAATCGGCTGCTGATCATCACCAAACCGTTTGTCTGCCCCGGTTATGCAGCCATGTCTGAAATCTGCGCCGCTAACCAGCAAAAGTATATTTTTTACAGTCCGGCACTGATCACCCACCTTCGCAACGGGGCCAGTCAGGGCGATGCCTTTGTGCTGGCCCATGAACTGGCCCACCACCTGCTGGGGCACACCACCGAGGCCTTCGGCCTCAGCGGGCATCCGGGTGCCAGAATGGCCGCAGGTGGCCCTTATCAACCCGTTAGCTACACGACGGCCGGCGATAAAAAAACGAAACCACAAGTTGTATTTCTATCGCGGCAACACCTGCAAGAGCTGGAAGCCGACGCGTTGGGGCTCTGGCTGATCATCAAGCAGCGTAAAGTAACCCAGCATGATATGGACGTGATCTTCAGCCTACTGCCCACCATCATCAATAAAGCAGCCACCCCGACACACCCGAGTATCCCCTTGCGAAAACAAGTTATCGACCAGCAGTGGGCGCGGCTCCGTAACCCGGAATACCTCAAAAGCTACCTTGCCACCTACGATCGCTCGTCTACGGAGCCGGGCGCTTATGACCCCAACAATCCCATTCATATCGACACAGAAACGGCCTATGGATTTGCGCTTGTCACTACCGATAAGGCTCAACTAAACGAGCTGACGGCCCTTGAACGTGCCCGCCGCGATTCGCTGGTGCGCCGGGAACAGTTTTCGGTTGAGCTGGTTGGGGGTGGCTTCTTCCAGCGGCCTGTACTCACCCGCAATGGCAACCCCGTAGCAGCCAGCAACGGGGCTGGCTGGCTGGGCGGCGTCCGACTGACAATCAGCCCCTGGTACCGTCGCCATAGCCTCGAGACCGACCTGCTCCTGACGGGGCATTCATTCAGCACGCTGATCCAGGAGGCCGATAGCTGGCACATCCTTGAGCGTTTCAACACCATCAACTTCCAGCTACGTTCCAGGTACGTTCGTCGGCTGGGGCGCGACGATGGCGATCTTCAGCACTGGCGGCGAGGCTGGCGACTGACTGGCGGGCTGGCAGCCGCCCTGCCACTAGCGTTCACGTACAGCAACAATGGGGTGAAACCAAACCAACCGCCGGTTCCTCAGGCCAGTCTATGGCCAGTAGTGGGTGTGGGGTATGGCCACTCAAGCTGGCGCCACAAAGAGGGTCATTACCGGCTATGGCTCCTCTACCAGCCACAACCGCTCCGGTTCAGCACCCAGGCACCCGACCCCATCCGCGCCACTCTGCATACGATTAGTCTCGAACTTTCTGGCCGGTTCTGGTAATGAAAAAGCTATTGTACTATGGCCTGTTCATTGGTTTCATCGCGGCGGGCTGCATTGGCCAGGAACTCTCACCAGCCCAGCCCTTCTACCTCATCAGCGATTACCAGCAACCAACAGCCAGCCATCGCTTTGATCAATGCCTCTTTCGGTATGCGGTTTCCGATCAACTCAACGAGTCGGACCTCAGCCGTTTACAGAAGACCCTGGAAATTCCTTTCGACCGCTGGGCGGAGGGGCACGGGTTTTTAACCTTTGAGCGGGTTTTGCCAACCACTCCTGCCGACATCAACATTGTGTTCAGCGACAGTTTGTCTTCGGCTAAAACGACCTACACCAGCTTTGGCCTGATCGGCCAGCCACTGCCTCCTCTATCGCAACTGATCAAGTCGACAAAAGACAGTAGCTGCACCATACGGCTCCGGCGCGCACTCCTTCAGGATCCGGCTGCGTTGCAGCGAGTGCTGCTGTTCCAGATTGGTGCCGCCCTGGGGCTGGCGACCTCAACAGTGCCGACTTCAGTTATGGCGGGCGAGCGGCTAACCACACAAACTGTACTCGACGCGTCAGACATCAGCGCCATTCGGAGGTTGTATAAAGACCCCTGCGATAGCTGGCAGCAACTCCGAAAACCGGTATTTGGCAGTTCCACAACCGAACTCGCCTTTGCTGTACAGGACCGGGGTTACATCTTGCTGGATGCTGTTTTCGACGGCAGCGCTTTGTGGGAATACCTGCCTAAAACCGATTCGGCGCGTACCCGCAAGCCATTTCCCGGCCAGCGTGGCAGTACCCTGGGCGCTAACCGCGTTTTTGCCACCAGCACGGCCGCTTATGTCGGCAACCCCTACAACACATTTGAGCCCGGCGGGCCCGCTACGTTCTGGCGCTATAAGCCCGACGTTGACCAATGGGATACCATTGCGCCGCTGCCCCGAAAAGGGACAGGGCTGGCCCATACGGCGGGACTCAACAATCGGGGGTATGTGATTCTTACAAACCGTTTTTCGCAGGATACGCTCGACGTTTGGCAGTACGATCCCGCCACGAATGGCTGGACCAGCCCGGTCAACTGGAAACGGCCGCTGTCATCGGGCAGTGCCGAATCGCAGGTATCCTTCACCCTGAACCAGCAGTTCTATCTTATCAGCACCTCATTCAGCAGAGAATGCCTGCGCTTCGACCCCACCCAAACCCCCGCCTGGATCCCGACCGACTCACCGGCCCCACGCGAATCACAGATTGCCAGACTGGCTTTTTCGGTGCGTAACTACGGCTTCTGTATTACCGACTGGGTCGATGGGCGCCCTAAACGACTCTGGCGCTACGCGCCGCCCAACGGGTGGACAGAGTTAAAAAACTGCCCCATTGCCGGGCGTATGATCTACCAGTTCACGGCAAACAATAGGGTATACATAGGCACCGATACAGGGCAATTATGGCAGTATACCCCCTGACAGGTAGTATGTAACGCCTGCCGGCCCCAATCCCGCCCCCTGTCTGCCTGACTATGGGGGGGGCACTTTTTGAGTCAATGACATGCACAAACGGACCAAATCCGTTTTGTCATGTTAGTCAAACAGCGTATCACTCCTACAGACTATGACCGACTCATAGCCTTTAATCAACACAACGAAGGCGCCCACGTCGACCGGACGTACCTGGAAGGCGCTATGGCCTACGCGCACGTGCGCCCCGAAGACCCTGACCGGTGGGTATGCACCTATGTGATCAACAAGAAACCGCCCTACAGGTGTCTGGTTCCTTTAGCGTCAGCACAACAAGTCAAAGCCCTGAAAACGAAGCGAATAGCTATCGATCAGATGGCCGAAATCACGCTCCTCTGTCGCGACCGAAGCCTGGGGTGGTTGCCTGGAGAACAGCAACAATTTTATACCAACAGCCTTATCGACGGGCTCAAAGCAGGCAGAAGATACCTGATCGGCGGAACGGCGAATCCTGATTTACTTCCTAGGCTGATGACGGTGCTCAGCAACCTATTGTATGAGGGGCAAATCGATCTGTTCGGAGTACCTAAATACGGCTGGGTCATCTACGCATCGTGGTTTGGCGCCATCTGGAATATAAGCCGGTTTATGGTCAAACAGTGGCTGGCGGCCATGACACCCAGACGTCGTGGCGGCACCACATCACCTTTACCAAATAGTTGATTTTTAGGGTTAATTATTCCTTGATTAGTATAAACATCGTAGTTTAGGAACAAACTGTGCACCTGTAAAATGCAGGTGCACAGCTTATTCACATCATCCGACTAAGTAATGACAACCGTTTTATTGCTTGATGATCATCCGCTTATTGTTAGTGGATTGGCTCATTTTCTCAGCACTATCAACCAGGTCGAGGTGGCTGGCCAGGCTCATTCACCTCAGGAAGCCTTAACTTTTTTGAAAAAATACCCTGTCGACATACTGGTCTGTGATATGCATTTCGATGCCGGGATGTCGGGTATCCATCTGCTGTTACAGGTTAAAGAACACTACCCGACCATGAAGGTGATCTTCTACACCATGGTTGAGAAAACCAACGAAGTGCGGGAAGCCGTGCTGGCCGGAGCCGATGGCTATGTTCTCAAACGCTACAATGCCGACGACGTCCTGGCAGCGATCAACCTGGTTCACTCAAACCGACGGTATTTTAGTCCTGAACTGGTCCAGATTCTGGCCACGACACCAGAATCGACTAAGCATACTGACCAGGAATATGAGCCACTGCGTACGATTACGTCCCGCGAACGGGAAGTAATGATGCGCATAGCCCGCGACTGGTCTAACAGTCAGATTGCCGATGATCTGTCGGTTTCCGAATCGACGGTGAACACGCACCGGGCCAACCTGATGACAAAACTGGGGGTTCGATCGAATGTCGGTATTGCCCATTTTGCTTTTAAGTATGGGATGCTGGACTAACAGGGACAGAAATAGCAATACTTACCCCCTTTTCCGTTTTATCGACGAGCTGAAAATGCCCTCCTACCCGGCTGAGCCGTTTCCTGACGTTGGTCCAGCCTCGTCGGGAAACAGTAGTGGGCGTACTGATAAGCCCGATGCCGTTGTCTCGAATAGTAACCTGTAGGAGGTCGCCGGTCTTTGTGAAGCGGATGCTGGCTTCGGTAGCGTTGGCATGCTTGAGGATGTTGTTGATCAGCTCAACAATCACCAGATAGAGTTGAAACTGGGTCGCCGGTTTCAGTTGAGATTCATGGCCCGACATCAGTAAGTAAAACTGGGTCTGGTTGCTGTAATTGAGCGTAGTGACCAATTCCCGGAGGGCCACTTCCAGGCCTTTCTGTTCAAATTCGGCCGGCAACATATCGTTGGCAATCTTTCGCACTTCGTCGTACGTGTCCTGCACCAGCTGTTCCAGTTTGTTGAGGGCCGGCGTTGCCTTATCGCCGGTTTGCATACTCCGAATCGACTCCCGCAGGTTCAGCAGCGAGTTGCCCACACCGTCATGAATCTCGGCGGCAACCCGTTCGCGTTCATCCGCCAGTCCCCGCAGTTCGGCAGCGTCTACCTCCGTGGTGAGCTGCTGTCGCAGCTGGGTACGTTGCCGCCGTTCGGTGCGCACCGTATCCGCTACACCGATAGACAGGAAGACGAATTCCAGCACCGAGCCCAGGTTGAGCGTGTAATGCACAAAAAAGTTAGAGCCAGGAATGATGCCCGCCCGATTCATTGAATGAACAAGGCCGCCCAGAAAAATGGCCACCGCAGCCGCCCAGTAATACCGCGCAGGCCGGTAGCCCAGGTACCAGCAATAGCTACCCAGAAAGATGACATACGAGCCAGAGATAACGCCGCCAGCGGTAATGATCAGGTTTTGCGAGATGCCGGGCAAGGAAAACAGGGTGAGCAACCAACCCATGATCGACATGCCGATGAGGCCATAAATGCCGGTCTGAAGTCTTGGCGCAACCAGTTTCAGGTCGAGCACCGAGCTGTAAAAGACCATGAAACTGGTGATCGTCAGCGTGAAGGCGGTGGCCAGGCCGTGGGTTAAAAGCCAGACATGGCCCGGCCATAAAAACCGTACGCCCACACAGTATCCCCGCGTTATTTCGTAGAAGATGTAGGCGGCGAGGTAGAGGGTCAGCAGCAGGTAGTTTTTCTCCCGGTTGAGCAGCAAAAGAAACAGATGGTATAAGAAAACCGATACCAGAAAGCCATAATACAACCCCCACAGCAAACCCGATAGCTGCGCCGAGTGAACAAAGGCATCCTCGCGCAGGATAAACAGCGGGAACGTCGCCTGCCCGAAGGTCGATACAAGCCGGATATAGACTGTCTGCGGATCTCCGGGGCTGATGGGCAGGTAGAACAGATAGGTATAATACGAGATCTCACGCGCTTGGCGCCCCAGCAGTTCTCCGCCTCGTTTGTGGATCACTTTTCCGGTTCGTTTCGACACCAGATAGAGGTCGATCATCGAGAAATTACCGAAGCCAATCTCAAGTAGCCACGATCGATTCGCCCGGCTCTGGTTGGTCAGGTCGAAACGTACCCAGTAGTCGGCGGTGGAAAACCCCCGGTTGGGCGACTGCTGCTGGCTCGGCTCAAACGCACGGCTGACCGAGTCGCGCAGCACGTCGGGCAGGGTACGGAAAACGTGGTTAGTATCTGCCAGGATAGCCACCTGCCGCCCAATAGTATACTGGTTCGTTTGGTCGGTGAGTGTTACCTGGGCCAGCAACGTACCTGGGGCGCCAGCCAGCAGCCAGCCCAGAGCAAACAGGTATTTCAAGAAAGGTGTGAGCATGACCCAGGGAGTAGGTTGGCAAGGGCTAATAGCCACTGCAAGTATCGCCACTGCTCTACCAGCAAACAATCATGGAATCAACTATTTACTCTGTCGTTTCCACGGGCTCTCCCTGGCAGAATTAGCAATCTGACCTGGCAGAATCGCTACTAAAATCATTAAAACTGCTATTTCCTACCGGACCACCCGTATGGAATTTTGTTCCCGTCGTTCGGGATTCCGTCGTGCTGGGCTACGCCATTGCCTGCTCTGCGACCCCTGAATTACTCCGCTTCTATCTACATCTTTTTTCATCATCTAACCTTTGTTCACCCATGCAATCCCTGTTCCGTAAACTAGCCCTGGTAGGCTGCCGGTTTGCTGCTCTTCGTGGCTCATGGCCCAGAGCGCCGAGTCAATGATCAACTATGCGCCCCTATCGAACCTGGGCTACGAGCGGGTGCTGAGCAGTTCGCAGGTTCGGACAGACGCAAAAATTCAACCTCTCCATTAGTCGATGAGCACCTTACGTTCAATGGCCCGAACAGGACTGTCTGTAGTCCTGTTCGTTGGCATCAGCGCTTTCTTCGCGGGCTGCCGATCGGCCGACCCGGATGTGACGCCTGAAAAAACAGACGAATTCATTTCCTGCAAGATCAACGGCGTAGCGTACTCAAGCTACAATGCCTCCTCGCTGGGCGATGACTCCTACTTTTATTTGTGGGGACTGCTGCCCTTAACATCCAGCGCCAATAGCCAGCTTTATTCGATAAAGGTGTCGGCCGATAACCCGAAAGCAGGCGTTTTCACCGCCCAGAAAGGCGGGTTATCCGTTGAGTTTGGCCTGATAAAAAGTTTCACATCCGTTGATGATTACACCGTGCCGACCAGCACCGGCAATTCGCTTACGATTAGTTTGTACGATCCCGAAGGGTATGCCGAAGGCACCTTTATGTTCACCGGCCGTACCAGTACCGGCCAGCCAATGACTGTCAGTGAAGGCAAGTTCAGAATTGATCTTCGATGACCACATTCAGGGGCCAGGCATTCACTTAACCCATTGATCAATAGACACCTTATCAAGTAGTCTACTGCGTTTGTTGGCTAAAAACGCCAGTTTATCAAAACAAACCACTGGTTTGTCAAAACGGGCGACCCTTTCACTGCAGCAGTCCTTATACTTGTAAATACATCCAAGCAAATCCACACTGTAATGATCACCTTTCTGAAACTCCGGGAATAAGCCGGTGAGACAGTATTTCTGCTCTGCTTATGCCCGACTCTACTTTTCATCTGTATCGACTCGAAGACTGTATGTTCCTGAGCGATACCTATCAGCGTTACGAGAAAGTACCTAAGATGGATGTGCTCTACCTGCGGGCCGAAGGCAGTTGGGTCGATGTAGTCACCGTTCATAAGACGTACCGGATCTCCACACACCTGGGCAATATCGCCACGCAACTCGACGGTACGATCTTCCGTCGCATTTCGCGGAGTCATATTGTCAACCTGCACCGGATCGATGTCATGCATGGCAACGAACTGGTCATTGCCAACCAGACACTGGCTATGGGCCGTCAGTACCGATCAGCTGTGCTAACCCAATTACCGCTCCTTCGTACCCGGCCACTGCAAGCCAACGTACCCGATAATGCCCTTTAGCTGCCTACTGCTTACCGGCTATTGACTGCCTCTCTTCCGCTGCCATCCATAGCCCTTCGCTAGCTGGTTGTGTAGTTTCTGCTTTCCGCTTACAAACTATCTGCACTGTAAACAGACCCGTTATGAGAGTACTCTTACTGACCACCTTTGTTTTTCTGCACGCACTGGCCATCGCCCAGACGCCCCGAAAAAAGCAGCCAGTCAAACCGACCAGAACAGTTCGCCCCGCCCAGCCAGCCAAACCAGCCCAACCCGTGGTCATCTACAAAGACATGGTGTACAAACTGGACAAATCAACGCTGGCAGTGAAGATCGATGAGTTGACCGAGACCGGCGTAGTGTATCGCGAGCCAGCCAACCCGACGGTCAAGCAGACGTTGCCACGAGCCGAGGTCTGGAAAGTTGTGTTTAGCGACGGTAGCGTTGAAACCATCAGCCCGTTACCCGAAGAGAAGGTCGTAACAACGCCCGCCCCGTCTACAGCCAGCCCCGGAACGTCCAGCCCAACGGCGGCGTCGGCTTCCTCCACCTACAGCCCGTCCAGAGCAGTGGCTACCTACGCGAACGTCAACAAGTTCAGCCATTTTCATATTACGGTTGGCCCCGAGTTCGCCTATTATCCTGAATTTTTGAATAAAGGAAAAGCCTGGCTGAGTGACTCTACCGGCTTTGGAATGAAACAAAACATAGGCGCAAGCATTCGGGTTGACTACCAGTTTCTCAAGCCAGTCGCCATTTCGCTTACGGCGGGTTATTACGGTTGGGAACTGACCAGAAAATACACGCGCGACGGTTCAGCCGAATACAGTGAAACCAAGAAGCTCACCCAGATTCCGGTTCAGGTGGGGCTCAAAATTTACCCATTGGGGGGCCTTTACATCATGCCCGAAGGCGGCGCTACGCTCCTTATGTCCTCCGTATCGACTTCAGAAGGACATCCCACACCGGCCAACGAATCGGTGAAGTCGACGCCTATTACCTACGGGGGCAGCCTCGGCTACGAAATTCGGGGCAAAGCACTCTTGATCGACCTAAGCCTGCGCTACCAGTTATTGAACGTGAAGAACCTGAGTTTCACCGAATTTCAGCAGACCCTCTCCGAGCAGGTTGGCATTGCCAGTTTCCGGCTTGGTATCGGTTTCAATTCGCCTAAAAAATAAGCTATCCATATCATGAGAACCTTGTACAACATCCGGCTGATGCCGCTGCTGCTGATCAGCATTTTTTTACTTACCTGGAGTTGCCGCCGCGAAGTGGAGGTGCCCCTACCCGCTCGCCCTCAGATTGTTGGCAAGCCGTCTGTAGCTTCGCTGGGTGGCCTGGTTACCGGAGCCGTTGGAGGCGACAAAATTGAGTTTCGGGTAGATATGTACGTCGTTGACCGAAGCGGCAAGTATGTGCAGGGACTCAATCAGAGCAACTTCGGGATCACCGCTACCAGCCCCGCCAGTTTCACCTATTCCTTAGCGAAACTGGAGGTCGTGAACCAGGCGGCGAAAACGGGCGGCTACTCAGCCATGCTCCTGCTTGATCAGTCAGGGAGTATTCTGTCGACAGACCCGAAAGATTTACGCATTTCGGCCAGCAAGATTTTCCTGGATTATCTGGGAACCAGTGATCAGGCCGGTCTGGCCAGTTTCACCGACGATTACTTCGGGGCGGTTAAAGTACACCAGACATTTTCCCGCAATACAGCCGCCATGAAGAAGTCGCTGGATACGCTGGCAACGACGGAAGATGGCGGTACCCCCCTGTATTATAGCTCCGTCTTGATGACTGATTACACGGCCACTAACGCTAAAACAGCCAACAAGGCGGTCATTATCTTTACGGATGGAGAGAATACCAATTCCAGTGCTACGCTGGCGAATGCCATCGACAGGGCCAAGAATCAGGGGGTCCCTCTCTATATGGTTGGGTTGAGTAATGGCGTAAATGTGAGTGTCCTCTCACGGATGGCGAATGAAACAGGCGGTGCTTTCTTCTACGCAAAAGACGCCGAACAACTGGTTACATCCTTTGGTACACTAGGCAACTTGCTCCGGGGTAGCGCACAGCTTTACCGCTCAACATGGACAGCCGCCCGCCGGACCGGCAAGTGGACATCTGGACAGATTATCAGCGAAACCATCAAGGTAGCCCTGCCTAATGGCGATATCATCGACGTACCGTTCTATTTGCAGATTCCATAAAACGATTAATCCTGGTTATGCGAGTCTACTTCTATGCCACCCTGCTTTGCCTTGGTTTATCTACCTGGACAATGGCCCAGGACGTCCTGTATCTGGCCGATCAGACTCATGTGGAGGGAAAGCTGATCAGCCTGTCGCACGAGCGTATATCGGTGGATGTAAAAAAAGGGGAATCTACGGTGAAGTTCACCTACGGGGCCGACCGGGTGCTGGTAATCGTTAACCGGCGGGGTCGGTTCGTTTGTCTGGATCAGTTATGGTATATGCCCGCCGATAAACGTACCCGGTTTATCGATCAGTTTATGTCGGGCAAAGAGCCACTCACCCATGACATGCTGATCAGAAACCGGCCCGCCGAAGTGATTTACGGCACCATCAAGTCCAATCAGGGAACAACCATCACCTACACCACCCTGAAAGGGAAATCGGTCAGCATGCCTAAATCCGAGTTGATTGGCGTGTTCTACAAAAACGGCAAGCACGAGCTATTTGCTGAAGCCGCTGTGCTCTGCGATAAGATCGATCAGTTGGGCGGGGCGTTACCGCCAGCCGTTGCCAGCGCACCAGCAGCCGCTAAACCCAAAGAAACACCGCCCCCCGTTGTTGAACGTCAGGCCCCTAAACCAGCCCCAGCGCCTGAACCACCCAAACCCGCCCCAGTGGCCTCGGCCGGCGCCGTATTGAAGCTGACCGATGCCCAGTATGAGGAATACCGCCAGCAGGCCCTGCAACGGGTTGAAGAGTTTGGTGTGCTGCTGGGGGTAGTAGCCGACAAAGCGACAGAAACCAGCCAGAAAGACAAGGCCATTGGCCAGATCCTGTCCATGTTCAAACCCGGCTCAACCATTCAGATCAGTTCCGCGATTCGGGGTGGCGCGCCAACCAACCTGAAAATGCGCGACTACCTGATTCGGCTGAAGCTCCTGCCCTACAAAAGCGTCGTGCTCGAATGGACCGACATTCAGTATGTGCAGGAGCTGACTCAGAAAGACGACGGTAACTATTACGGAAAAATTAAGGGTGAACAACGCTTCTCCGGCCTAAATCAGACGGGTTCTGTACAGTATAGCGACATCACCGAAAAAGACGTCGACGTGATGCTTACCCCCTACAAAAAACAAACGGAAGGCGAAGACCTTCGCAAATGGGCCGTGCTGCTGGGTAATGTCGGCGTGGTGGCTACCCAATAACCAATACACTCATGATCAGACCGCTACGCAGCTGGCTATTTGCCTTTTCGATCCTGCTTACGGTTGGAACCTGTGCGGTTGCGCAGGAACTAACCACTCGCGACAACGAAGAGGTGAAGCTACTGGCCCGGCGTAAAATAGAGCTTGGCTTGAGCGATTTACTGAATGTCTTGAGCCTGGCCGATCTGGGCGAAGCGGAACGCAACGCGCTGATCAGCGAGAGTTACGCCCCCGGGACCAACCAGCTTTTCGCCAATAAAGACATCATCGTTGAAGATGACATCAGCCCCAACCGGGCCGCTGCCGGTACGGTGTTCGACATGCCCGTTGAGAAGTACCTGGCCAATTTCGATCTGCTCTACGCGAAATCAGCCGAGAGTACAATCAGTTTTTCAGACATTGCCGTATCGGACCTGAAAAAGGCCAGTAGCCTGTACGTCAAAGTGTTGTTCACCTCCCTTTTTCGGGGTAAACACACCAAGATCGATAAACCATACGGGCCCGTTCGGCGGGTGGCCGAAGTGCGGGCCGACCAGACCGGCTCCAAATGGACGGTCGTGATCACCCGCATTGCTTTTGCTACCCCTGCCGATTCGGTCAATGCCACCTTGAACAACATTGCGTTAAAAGAAGTGGCCCCACGCAGGCTAATGGCGACAACCGATTCAGCCGCCGTTCGGTCAGATTCAGCCAAAGCGTCTGCTGTAGCCACGGCGCCCCCCGTGGATCCTGAACGCGAACGGGAAAAAGCGGCGCTGCTGGCCTACCAGAAGCTCCTGGCCGATGGCGAAGCGGCGCTGGCCGCCAACGACCTGGAAACGGCTCAGCGTTTCTACGAACAGGCCGAAAAACAGAAGCCGATCGAAGACCTGACCCCCAAGCTGCGTATGTTCCGGATTCAGAAAGTTCTGGAAGAACGAAGCCGCAACTCATTGGTTGAACAGAAAAAACAGCTGGGGTTAGCCCTGCGCAAACGGCGCTACACCGAAGCCCTCTCGCTGGCACAGCGCATTGCCGATCAGCAACCCGACTCGACCAACCTCGACGTTCAACGCAAGGACCTCGTTGGCAAGGCCCGCCGCAAAGCCGAACTCGACGAGCGATTCTCGGCCGGCCAGTATCGCGAACTGGTTAAAGAATACGGACGGCTGCTCGATGCCGAACGAAAACAGGCCAAACAAACCGGCGACCAGACGAACCTGTCTGACTGGCTGCTCGGGCGTGGTAAATGCCTGACGCAACTGGGCGAATACAAAGATGCCCTGCGGGATCTGAACGAGTCATTGACGGTTGATTTTCAAAACCTGGATGCCCTTGAATCAAGGGCCGATCTGTATGCGCGCCTCAACGATTACCCCAAAGCCGCCGCCGATCTATCCGTCTATCTGACGGTTGACCCGGCTAATGCGGAATTGCTGGCGCGCCGGGCGGGCTACCGGGTCCGCACCAACCGCACCACCGAAGCCATTGCCGACTATGGTGAAGCCCTTAAGATCAGTAATCAGAACCCGCGTTACTACCTGATGCGGGGTTTGTTGTTCCAAAAAATGGGCGCCTGCGACAAGGCCGAAGCCGACTTTACTGAAGGGATCAACCGGAGCCGCCGCCAGCCGGAGCTGTATTTTCGCCGGGGCGTGGCCGAACTGTGCCTGAAACAGGTGGCCGCCGCCGGGGCCGATTTTACCAGGGCTAACGAGCTTGGTCTCGACCCCCTTTTCAAAACGCAAATCGACTCTATCGCCGCCAGTTTCTACCAGCAAAGCGATTTTAGTGTGCAGGAACGGCGCATTCCTGAAGCCCTCGGCCATCTGGCGACCAGCCTTCAGTTGAAACCTGACTTCTCAGACGCCTGGCTTTCTACCGGCAAAATCTACTATTCGCTTGGTGACTACCCCAAATCTGACAGCGCCTTGACGAAAGCACTCGCCTATAACCCAACCAACGGGGTAATTCTCTACGAGCGGGGCTTGACGTACCTCAAAATGAACCGATATGCCCAGGCCGCTACCGATTTCAGGCAGGCCGTTGGGCTTTCAAACACCCTACAGAACGCATTGCTTGGCGAAGCAAAAGCCTTGTATGGGCTGCGCCAGTACGATCAGGCTCAGACAACGCTGACCGAATTGCTCAATCAGCGCAAGCAGCTCGAAAAGCGGTATCCGGCCACTCTGTTTGCCGATGCCTACTACCTGTCGGGCCGGTGCGCCTATGAACTGCATAAGTATGAGGTCGCCCTCGATCAGTTCGAGGCGGCATTGGCCATGTCGAAAGACTGGGCTGCGGCCTACACCGCACGGGGACGTACCTACGAAGCGATCGGCAAACCTGACCGCGCCCGCGACGATTTTAACCGGGCGGCGCAGCTGGAACCTACCGTAGCCGACCATCAGTTGCCCCTGGCCATTTTGCTGGAAAAGCGGGAGAAAACAGAAGAGGCTCTCAGCGCTTACAATCGCTGTCAGGAGTTGGATCATGATCACCAGTTGGCTTCTGCTATTGCGTTGGGCAAAGGCCGTTGCCTGATTTCCCTCGGCAAATACCTGGAGGCCCTCAGCGAGTTGAACAAAGTAGGGCAGTACGACGGGCTCGCCTGTACCGATGAATGTCTGTATCTGCGTACCTACACCCAGGTACGTACTGGTCAGATGCCCGCTAACGTGCGTCTGAGCGGGGCGTTAACCAAATCGATCATGCCCGACATTGCGCCTAAACTCAGGTACGTGCTGGCCTGCGCTCATCTCCAGGCCGACGATGACGAGCAGGCTGCCGTTCAGCTGGAAAAGGCCTTGCAGATGGGTATTCCGAAAGACTTCCTGAAAAAAGATCCCCTACTCGACTTCGTTCGGAAAGAGTATCGCAAATCGCCAGTTTATTCGCAGCTTGTTAGCCGATACCGTTGAGCAACCGGCGATTTACAGCCCAAACCAGTTACGCGCGTTATTCTGCAGTACGCTATCGTTTTCAGACGGGTTTGGGTAAGTTTGTGCTATGCGCCTTCTTCCGCCCCACCTCGATCTGTTTGGTCTGATCATCCTGCTTGGGGTGGCTCAGGGGCTGTTCCTCGGCTTCTTTTTTCTCACCGGCAGCCGACAGACAAACGTGGCCAATCGCTGCCTGGGCTGGTTGA
This sequence comes from Fibrella arboris, assembly GCF_041321095.1. NCBI lineage: Bacteria > Pseudomonadati > Bacteroidota > Cytophagia > Cytophagales > Spirosomataceae > Fibrella > Fibrella arboris. The sequence continues at coordinate 339,453 of NZ_JBGGWE010000005.1, forward strand.
TGATCGGCGTTTCGGCCATTATCGGCGAAATTTTCCTGTGCTACAGCAATTACATGTTCCAGGCATTAGCCTGGGTCGACTTTTCGGAGCCGCTCAACTTTGGCATGGGGCCGCTCTTTTTCCTGTACGTATTTGCACGCATTCATGGGCGGCTGCCCCGGCACTGGTACTGGCATCTGCTTCCGATGCTGTTATGGAGCGTTGATGCCGTTTCATGGTTGGTTCAGCCTATCGACTATAAATACAACAATTACCTTGAAGCCTGGCATCCTGAACTACCCTCCATACCGGATCCACCCTACTACCTGCACGAAGATTTTTTCGGCATTCGGGAATACATCGATGAACTTACGCTGATCAGCTGCCTGACCTACAATGTGCTGGCCTTCCTGATTATCCGACGAGCGCTCCAGCAGGCAGGCCGGTCAGTCTGGGCCGCGTCGCCCGCCATTTTCGCCCGGCTGCGAAACCTGACGCTCCTGTTCTCTGTATTGCCGGTATTGATCGTTATCGTAAAACCACAGTTCCATGAAGACCTGGGCGATTACCTGCTGGCCTGCTACCTCACGGGCGTTATTTATGTGACCAGTTTTCTGGTGATGCGCGGCTCCGATTTCTTCCGCGACAACGTACCTGACCCAGCCGACTCGCCAACCAGCAACGTACCTGACGAGCCCAGAAAAAAGTACGAGAAATCGTCGCTGTCGGAAGAAGTGGAAGACGCTGTACTTCGCAAACTGGAGCACCTACTGATCACCGAAAAGCCTTATCTACAGACCGATATGTCGTTGCCTAAGCTTGCAACCCGGCTCAATACCAGCCCCCATCACCTGTCGCAACTGCTCAACGACCGGCTGGGACAACGTTTTTTCGACTGGCTGGCAACCTATCGCATTGCTGAGGCGCAACGACTGCTGCACAGTCCCGACACGGCGTACCTGAAGATCGACGAGATTGCCGAGCGGGTAGGCTACAATTCGCCATCGGCGTTTCATACGGCCTTTAAACGCATCACCAATCAGACACCCGCTCAATTTCGCGACGCCGCGCAAATTGAGCGCCAGCAAGGCCGTTGACCACTTCGTGCCGACCGGCGTGAACTTCGAGACGATGGGCAAATAGTGGATTTTAGGCGCATGGCCACACCTTTGGCAAGTCAAACCATAAGCCCTGTATGCAAACGGATTCCGCCGCCCCCACATCGCCTACGATCGCTCCTGCCACTCGCCGATATGACCTCGACTGGCTGCGCCTCCTCGCTATTGTGATCCTGCTTTTCTACCATACCGGCATGATCTATGTTTCGTGGGGCTGGCATATAAAAAGCCCTGAACACAGCCAGCCCATGGAAGAAGTGATGCGCTGGCTTCACCGCTGGCGTATGCCGCTCCTGTTCTTCATTTCCGGCGCCGGCACCTTTTTCGCGCTTCAAAAACGGAGCTACGGGGCCTACGCGTCCGAGCGCGTCAGGCGGCTGTTCATTCCGCTGGTCTTCGGTATGTTCGTGGTTGTGCCACCGCAGATTTACATCGAATGGTTGTTCCGGGGCCGGTTCACGGGTAGTTACCTCGATTTTTATCCAGAAGTATTACGTTTCCAGTCGTACAAAGACGGCGGTAGCGGCGGGGCGTTCAGCTGGCACCATCTGTGGTTCATCTGTTACCTGTTTTTCTACTCGCTGCTGAGTATTCCCGTCTTTCGGTGGCTGAACAGTACGCGAGGTCAGCTGTTCACTAACTGGCTGGGTACGTTGCTGGTGCGTCGGGGTGGAGCGCTGTGGCTGGTTGTGCCGTTGCTCGTCAACGATGTTGTTCTGGGCGGTCTCTTCCCTCGTGAGACGCATGGCCTCGTTGATGACTGGGCCTATTTCATGAAGAATCTGCTGCTGTTCTGGCTGGGTTACCTGCTCATCAGCCGCCGGGCGTTCTGGCAACTGCTGGCCGATCAGCGACGGGCTTATTTTGTGGCTACGCTGATCTGTACGGCCCTACTTTACGGCTCCCGTACCATTTTGAGCGACGACGAGATCGACCAGAACGCCCTGATACGAACGCTCTACAGTTTTAACAGCATTTGCCTCACCTGGTTTTCGGTATTGATGACGGTCGGCTACGGATACACGTACCTGAACAAAAATCACCGCTGGCTCCCGCAGTTGAATGCAGCCGTGTACCCTTTCTATATTCTGCACCAGACCGTGATCGTTGTCGTTGGCTATTACGTGCTGACACGCACCGGCCTCGGCGTATACAGCGGCTTCCTGACGGTCAGTTTCGTTTCCTTGGCGATCTGCCTGGCCACGTACCTGCTGCTCATCCGCCCTATACCGCCCATGCGCCTGTTCTTTGGCGTAAAATGACAGAGCCTGTAAGGGTTTAGTCGGTCGAGTTTGTTGGTTCTTCACCTCCCTTTTCCCACGCCCCATTCCTTAAGCGCTTCGCTATTCCCGCAAAAAGTAGTATGCTTGCCTACTAATTAGCTAAACGACCGCTAACCTCGTGTTTGAAAACCTGCTTTACTCCGTCGAAGAGGGCATCTGCCGTCTTACGCTCAACCGGCCGCAAGTCTACAACGCGCTGAGCCCTGGACTCATCCGCGACATTACGGCGGGCATCAATCAGGCCGGCACCGACGCCACAGTGCGGGTGATCGTGCTGACCGGAGCTGGCGACAAAGCATTTTGTTCAGGTGCCGACCTGAAAGAAGGCTTTGCCACCGCTCAATTATCGGGCGGTGGCATGGCGCTGGGCGAATCACTGCGTAACGGCTATCATCCCATGATCATGGCCATGCGGACCATAGCCAAACCCATTATTGGGCGCGTGAATGGGGTAGCAGCTGGCGCGGGTTTCTCGCTGGCGTTGGCCTGCGATGTGCTTGTGTGCAGCAACGAGGCCTATTTCAGCCAGATCTTTGTTAACATCGGCCTCATGCCCGATGCCGGATCTACGTTCTTCCTGCCCCGGCTCATTGGCCCGCTCAAGGCATTCGAGTTATGCAGCACTGGTCGGCGTGTATATGGCCCCGAAGCCGCCTCACTTGGTCTGGTGAACCAATCGGTCGCCGCTGATGAACTAGATAGCGCCGTTGCCGATCTTGTCGCCTATTATGCCGCCGCTCCTACACTGGCTATCGGAGCTATGAAAAAAGTTTTGAACCAATCACTCTATTCCGACCTGGCTCACCAGCTCGAGCAGGAGGCTGATAATCAGGACAGACTAGGCCAGACAAATGATGTAGCAGAGGGTATCGGTTCGTTTCTGATGAAAAAACCCACAAAATTTCAGGGCCGGTAATTTGACAAACCTCTTTTTTGCACTACTTTTGCAATCCCAACACGGGAATGCTTTCGTAGCTCAACTGGATAGAGCACCTCACTACGGATGAGGAGGTTTGGGGTTCGAATCCCTACGAGAGCACAAAGCCGCTTCATCTGAAGCGGCTTTTTTTATGGCTGCCTGTTTCTACTGGGCGCCTAAATGGGCTGATGGCCCGCTCACCAAGCGTCAATCCTGATACGCAGTACCTACGGGCTGCTTGCCGCTGAAGAGCGGTATCAATTCACTCAGCGCCAATCCCCAGCCGATCAGAACGATACATGCCAGCGATATACAGGACGCAAATGGGTACAACAGGATGGTTTGAACCAACATGTAAGTGATCAACGCGGGGAACGGATTTCTCATAGCCTGGTGAATACTAGGCTATAAACGGCATCTAAACAAGTATAGATTGGATTTAGGGCATAAAAAAAGGTTCCGGCGTTCCAACGGGCGAACCGTCGCTATAGCCTTTTCGTACTTTTTGCACAGTCCTCCCCCCTACCTGACCGCAGTCGGACGTGATGATATACTCAAGAAACGTAAACGATTCACCTGGGTACTACCGCCTGTTAATGTATTCTATAAAGAACCATACCCTAACTGATTTGTACTCTGCGTCAATTTATGCTTGTATTTGTTACCGATTAGCCTATTATTGATAAATAGCTATACTAACCGTACTTATACTTACCCTATCCATGACTAATCAGCCTGCTGTTTGGATAATAGACGACGACACCGACGATCTTTTTTTGATCGAACTCGCGTTTAAAAGCGTATTACCGTCAGTATCCCTGACACTTTTAGAAGACGGAGATGATTTGTTACTCCGTTTGGAGAAAACATCCGTTCTACCGCGTCTGGTGTTGCTGGATATAAATATGAGCCGCAAAAATGGCTTTGAGGCGCTGGAGGAAATACGTAGCCGCACAGCCTTTCGGCTGTTACCAGTTGTCATGTTAACCACTTCCTGCTCTGTTCATGACCGGGAAAGAGCACTCGCCTTAGGTGCCAATGGTTTCCTGACCAAGCCGTTAACGATTCCCCGTATCATTCAGATGTTACAGACGCTGGCCCTGGAATGGCATCTTTATTCCTAGTTCAGAAGCTATTCAGCAAATCCGAAGAGGATACCAGCCACCAGGCAGATACAAACAGCAAACAGCGTTGCCATGAATACATAGACCGACTGGTCTTCTTTTTTCAGAATACTGTACGCCCGCCGAACACTGGCTCGCTGGTAGAGGTACTCCCGTTCCTGCTCCAGAATCCGACCGGCTTCCAGCCGATCATCCTGTTCAACAGCTTTATAAAACGCCGCTTTCCACTTTTTTTCGTGTTGTAGCTTTTGCTGGTGGGTACGTATCCGTTCTTCAACGATCCGTTCCGAAGGGTCCCACTCATAGTTACAGTCGGTGCATTGCACATTGATACCACCGTAGCGGTAGACCTGAGCCAGCGTATCGATGCCGTCAGCAAAGATGACATCTTCGGCTGCCTTCTTCGGCCTCAGGGTCTTACGTTTACCAGATAGTTGATATGATCTACATTTAGGACATTGTACACCTGTATTCATAAAGCGCGTCGTTACAAGTTGAGTATATCTCTTTACTACATATTCCTAATCGACTTTTAGTACAGTAAAAAGAAACATACTTTGTTCATATGTTTACACCAAATACCGTTCCAAAATATGCCGGTTAGTAAATTATTTGTAACAACTTCGGCTAGTAGACACCTATCCATTCACGAACCGCTTACTCAATAAGCACGGGGCTACCAGCTTCCAGGAAATCTAAACGGGTAAACTTCACCGTATATAGACCATAAACCAATCAGAAGCAGGTATCTCTACGTCTTCGGTGGGTTCTGGGAAGGTTAAATAGATAAAAGCAAAAAGCCCCGATTCAGTGAATCGGGGCTTTTTTGTCAAGGTGTGACGCTGCTAAAAGAGGTTCGGATAATCAGTGATGATTCCATCCACCTGCAGGCCAATCAACTGGTCAATCTCTGCTTTGGTGTTCACCGTCCAGGGAATGATCTGCATACCCTGCTGATGGCAAGTCTTTACCGTTTCGCTTGTAACGGCTTTGTAATAAGGGCTATACACCTGCGGTTTAAACCCGAGCACGGCCAGATTCTCCTCCACCGATTTGGCATTGGCGGTCAGGTATGCTAGCCGAACTGATGGGTACTGCTGATGAATCAACTGTAAGGGGCGGGCGTCGAACGATTGCACATTGTAGCGCGTACCCAGTTTCTGCTGGCAGATGGGCAGGACGAGCTTGACAAAGGCAGCGGGCTCGGGATGGTACACCCCATCGGTCGTTGGGCTTGATTTGATTTCTATGTTGTAGCGGGGCGGTGGCAAACGTTTCGCCCGGGCATAGGTGTCTACCGAATCGATCAGTTCGGCCAGCAAGGGTTTGTAGGCCCGAAACTTCTGCTGCTGGGGAAACTGCGGATGCGGTTTGCTACCCACGTCATACCGTTTAATCTGGTCGTAGGTCAGTTGGTAGAGGTTGATAGACTTCTGCTCGTCGGCCGTAACGGATGTACCATCGGGTTTTGTGGTAATATCGGCTGCCATGTATGGGTCATGCGACACAACCACCTGACCGTCTTTCGAGATGACCACGTCCAGTTCCAGCGTCTGCACACCCAGATCGAGGGCTTTTTTCATGGCTGGAATGGTATTCTCCGGCATCAGCCCCCGCGTACCCCGATGCCCCTGACGATCCAGTTTAGGTTGGGCAAGCAGTGGCTGGGCACCTAGCAGCAACAGCCCCAGAAAGATTGATTTCATACGTCTTGTTGGTTGTCAATTAGGACCATCTAGAAACTATACCGCAGACCGATCTGCACCTGGAAGGGGTCGCCGGAAGGCGTTACGGCTCCCGTGTTGTTGACCCGGTAGTTAAAGCTGCGGGTAGCCTGACTGAAACCAGGCACAACGGGCGACGTGCTGGTTGCTGGAATACCCAGTGCATACAGCGCCTGTGAACCCAACGACCGGTTGACACCCCAGTTACGATTCAGGAAGTTAGCGAAATTGAAAATATCGCCCGACACTTCGATGGCCCGGGTACCGCCCACCCGGAACCGCTTCAGCAGCCGGATATCGAATACGCCATAGAAATCATTGATACCACCATTCCGCTCGGCCAGGCGACCTGAATAGGCGTTGATGTAGTTTTTCAGGCTCTGGCTGGCATCGGGGTTATCGAGCAGCGTTTGCAGTCCCGTTTTGATGTTGGCCGGTACGCCTTCGCCGTTTCGATCGAAGACGAAGGCCAGGTCATTGGTCGCCACGAAATCGGCGTTGGTGTTGGCGCCCGACAGCAAGGAGTAGCGCGTACCACCGATGCCTGTATAACGTACCCCCAGCGTGACGCCCCATACTGATGGCAATGTACCGTAGAACACCACCTTATTCCGGAACTGGTTGTCGGAGTATGTCATCGTACTCAGGTTACGCGGATCATCTTTCACGGGCAGCGACAGCGTGGCCGTGTTGGCTACGTTGCCGTTATACGACACATTATCGCGGGTGTCGTTCCAGGTGTAGCTGGCGGTGATCTCACCGTCACGGAAGTACTGCCAGGTGGCGTCGGCTACCACAGCAAACTGGTTTACACGCCCTTCGCTGTTCAGCTCCAGCACACGGCCCAGCCGCTGGCTGATACGCCCCTGCTGCCAGTCGCCAGCCCCATTAGACGGCATCGACGCCAACGGTACATAAACACCCCGGTTATCTTCGTTGGCCAGCCGGAAGAAAGGATCGGCCACCATGTTGCGGTCTACATACATATAGTTGTTCCGACCCAGCGACATATAGCCCGATATACCCACTTTGAGCTTGTCCGTCAGGAAGCGCGAGTACGACAGGTTGGCTTTATAGAGTACCGGCACTTTCGCGTCTGGCCCCGTCATGTTGATGGTGGGCACCTGGGAAGCGGCCAGCGTGGGAATGCTGGCGTAGTTGCTGCGGTACGCGGCGAAATCGGGCGTAGGTACGTTGGCTCCCCGCACATCGACCGTCGCGTAATGCTTGCCGTCGAATGTCAGGTTATTGATCACCATGTAGTTATTGATGTCTGACGCAAATACGCCGGCTCCGAAACGGATGAAATCACGGTGCTGCCCATTCACGTCCCAGTTGATCTGCAAACGCGGCTGTGCGATGAACGATTTGATCGCATTATCAGTCCGTAACCCCAGATCGTCAAACACGACCTGATTAAACTGCGCCTTCGGGTAATGCGCGTAGTCGAAGCGCAGGCCGGCGGTCAGCTCCAGGCCCGTCGCCAGATGGGTTGTCAACTGCCCATAAAGGCCCGCGTTGATCGTATTGCCCACAACGGTGGGGTCGGCCACCAGCGGCACCTCGCGGTAATAGCGGTAGGGTTGCAGGGCGCTGAACTTGTCGAGTGCCGAGGCTGTCCCGTCGACCGTGTAGTGGAAACGACCGTTCACCTCGCTCCCATACAGCGACTTGGCGTGTGTGTACATCAGGTCCAGGCCGAAGGTATACTGTACTTTATCGGTGTTGTAATAGAGGTTATCGACCAGTTGCAGCACGTTGTTGGTGAATCCTTCCTGCGCAAACCGGTGGCCACCCATCTGAATATTGGTCGACAGCGTGCGCCCGTCTACCGTCGACACTACGTTCTCTACGATGTTACGGGGAATGTTGGCTTCGGGAAGTTGATCGCCGGGGCTACTTTTCTGGTAGGTGAACAGGTGCTGGAACTTCAGCTCATTGGTGATCTTCGGCGTGATCGTCGTGCGCAGGGTCGCCAGCAGGCTGTTATCCACGTTATAGTCGTTCCCATACGACTCGTAGAGGTTAATGGCCGTGTTGTCGGCCAGGCCCTGCTTGTTGCGGTCATTGGTATAGTTGTCGCGGATGGTCAGCAGGTTGTTGCGGTTAATCTGCCAGTCGATGCGGGCGAAACCGGCATCGGTGCCCCGGTTTCTGGGAAACGTGCCATACTGCTGCGTATTCGCCACGCCATATTTGGTACGGGCAATATCCACAAAGCGGTCGAGTGTGCTGCGGGTAACGTTGAAGCGGCTTTCATCCAGGGCCGTCTGCACGTCGGCAATAATCAGCGGACGGGAATCCTGCTGGTGATCCCAGACCACGAAGTAATGCAGCTTGTCTTTGATGATGGGTCCGCCGAGCGAGAAACCAAACTGGTTGGTCGAGAAGGGTACGTTACGCAGATTACCCCGAATGTCGTACTTGCTCGACAGCCAGTTGGCGCGGGTGTAATTGAAGATGCTGCCTGTCAGTTTGTTGGTGCCGGCTTTCGTTACGGCACTCACGATACCGCCCCCAGCCCGGCCGTAGACTACGTCGTACTGATTGGTGATGACCTTGAATTCGCGCACGGCTTCAATAGAAATTGAGTAGGGAGCGCCACTACGGCTGGTGGTTGACCCCGCCGACGTTGGGTTTTTGGCGGTCATGCCGTCGATGGTGAAGTTAGTCGATGAGCCTAACTGTCCCGACAGGTTGCCGTTGCTGGCGCTCAGGGGCGAGAGATTGACCAGCGACGTAAAATTCCGGCCGTTAACGGGCAGTGTTACAAGCGTTTTGGCGTTGATCGCCGTCGCCGCACCGAAGTTGTCGGTCTTGTTTTTCAGCCCGGAAGCGACCACCGACACCACCTCCAGGTCCTGCCCCGTTTCCTGCATAGACAGGCTAATGCGGATGGCGTCGCCCTGGTTTACCATGTAGCCCGACCGGATCTGATCGCCATACCCGACAAACGTAACGCGAACGGTGTAAGGGCCACCCAGGGGTAACTCCTTCAGCAGGTATTCGCCCTGCACGTTGGTGACAGTACCCGTGGTAAATCCGGTTGACTCATTACGTACCTGAATGGTAGCGCCGGGTAGCGGTGCCTTCTGCGCGTCGGTAATGATGCCGGCAATAGACGATTGTGTAGTCTGAGCCTTCGACTGAAATAAAATCAAGTTGGTGAAGAGAAGCAGAAAGACGAGAGAACGTACGTGTTTTTTCATGCAGTTGGGTGTACAATTTTGCGACTGCAAAGAGAGCCCGTCTACATTACCTGAACGTTACCTGCTTATTACGAAATAGACATCTATAAGGGTCAAAACTAACATTTTTGTCGAGTAGGTTAATACGCATTCTATAACACAGCGCACTGATAATCAACGTACTATATTTAACAGAAATTTAACACACAAACGCATTCAGGCATTGCGTCTGGCGCCGTAGCCTAGTTAGCGCCGATCAGGCTCCCTACTTTTTATCAGTCGAACTGAGCGTTCTAACAAAAGCGGCACAGGCGTGTTCAACTCCTTATGCATACAACACTAACCCAATAACCCATGATACCAGTCTGGGCGCAAGCAGGCCTTTGGGGTTTGTTGGCAGGTGGTGCCCTATTAGTAGGCGCTGCCATTGGTTATTTTATCCAGGTTCCTCAACGGCTCATTGCTGGCGTCATGGCCTTTGGCAGCGGTGTGCTGTTCTCGGCGCTTTCGTTTGAATTGATGGACGAAGCCTATCGCACAGGCGGATTTACGGCAACGGCAACTGGTTTTATCGGTGGCGCGCTGGTCTATTCTGTTGCCAACTATTACCTCTCGCATCAGGGAGCCAAACACCGCAAACGATCGGGTGACCATCAGCAGTCGGAAGCTGACCAGCCCGGCAGTGGAATGGCTATTGCGGTGGGTGCCTTGCTGGATGGCATCCCCGAGTCTATTGTCATCGGGCTCAGCCTGCTAAGTGGCAAAGGAGCTAGCCTGGTGGCGGTCATTGCGGTATTTCTCTCCAATATACCAGAGGGATTATCCAGCGCAGCAGGCATGAAAAAAGCGGGGCGTTCGGTTGGGTACGTTATGGGTATCTGGTCAGCGATCGCCCTTGTTTCCGGCATTGCCGCCCTAATTGGGTACAGTCTATTCCAGGACTATTCGGGCGTAGTCATAGCAGCCACTACCGCCATTGCTGCCGGGGCCATTCTGGCCATGCTTGTGGACACGATGGTACCGGAAGCCTTTAACGAAACCCACGAATTTGCCGGCCTTTTAACTGTAATCGGCTTCATGGTATCGTTTATCCTGTCGAAACTGGCCGACTAGCTTCGACAGGCTATCACTCCTCAAGCTGCGCCAGTATGACCTGACCTACATTTCCGAAGCAGTTGGGCTGATATAACAACAGGTAGTCCTCCTCAGTCACTGACCCTGATCGTAGTGGGCAGGACAAACGCTGTCGGAAGCCGGACGTCATCAGACGATGAGCCGATGCGTGCGGTGAAGGTTCCTTTTCCGGCTACCCATGGTATCAGTAACCACCCCGCCGGATTATACGACCCAGTCAACACATCGGCAATGGCGTAGCCGCCCTCCTGGCCCGGATACCAGGCCGTCAGCCTGGCGGCACGTGGGCGGCAGCCCAGTTCAAATGGAGAGGCCGGCCTTTGATGAGCACCAGTACAACGGGCCTACCGGTTTCCACGACCACTTCCAGGAGTTGCTGCTGCCGGCCCATCAGATCGAGGGTCGAGCGGTCGAAGCCCTCGCCGCTCTCCATGTCGCTGACCGACACCGTTGCCGCCTTAACGGTGGCCGCTCCGGTTGTCTGGTAGTCGGTTTTAAAGTCGCGGGCGCTGGAACCACCCAACACCAGCACCACCAACTCAGCCTTACGGGCACCATTCACAGCCTCAGCAATACCACTCGATGATGTGTCGCGAATACTGCATCCTTTGGCATACGTGATCGTCGTGTTCGGACCTACGGCCGATCTAACCTGCGCGGGATTCAGGCACACGTCCAGCTAATTACCTGGCGGTAAATGGTGGTCATAACGATACTGTAAAAAAGTAAGCCATGGCGAATCTCCACTGTATGGCTGACGCCTAGCCCTTCGACTAGGCGTCAGCCATACAGTGAAAAATTCAATCAGTAAAGTGTACGGGCACCGACTACAGGTTCATGCCCAGGCCTTACGCAGAAACCGCAGCCAGTTGCCGTGCATAATGCCCGATACATCGGCTTCCGTGTAGCCGCGCTGCCGGAGTAGATCGGGGATTTTCTGGAGATCGGCAATCGTTTCCAGGTCATACGGGCACTGTTCTTTCCCGAAGGCTCCGTCCAGATCAGAGCCGATGCCTACATGCCGTGCATTACCGGCCAACTGGCAGATATGGTCGAGGTGGTCGATCATCACAGCCAGGTTACAATTTGTCCCTCCTGGTGTCGACTGACCACGTACCCAGCCTGGCACCATCATCCAGGCGTCCAGGGCGCCACCAATCACGGCATCGCGGGCAATGAGGGCCTTGATCTGCTCATCACTGTATTGTCGGTTGTGGTTCACCAGCGCCCGGCAGTTGTTGTGGCTGGCCCAGACCGGCCCGTTGAACTGGTCGAGCGCTTCCCAGAAACTATCGTCGCAGAGGTGGGTGGCATCCAGAATGATGTTGAACCGCTCCATTTCACGCAGCAGTTCGTGACCAGCCGCGCCCATAAAGCCGGTGGCGTCGGTACCCTGCGCATAACGGCCGGGACCATAGTGAGCGGGGCCAATCGCCCGGAGGCCATCGTGAAACGCCCGTTCAACAAAGGCAGGCGTTATGATCGAATCGGCGCCTTCCAGACTGAGAATATACCCGACGGGTTTGTGGTCGTTGGGTAATCCGTCATTCCAGTGGGTCAGGTGGTTCTCGAGGCTGGCCAGGTCACGGATCTGCACCATTTCGCCCGCTTCTTCCATCACCTGATACCAGATGCGCTGCCCCTGCGTCTGTGCCCAGGCTTGTTCTGGCGAGTGCCAGCCCGGCAGCGGGTTGTCGGGGGCTACATAACGCCCAATCTGCGTGGCAACGACCAACCCAATGTTTCCCCGGCGCAGGTCGGGTAACGATACGGTGGCTTTACCCCGGTCGGGCTTGTCGGTCATGCCCTTCTCCCGCTCCCGAAGGTGACTGACTGGCTGGCGCAGATCGCGGTTCCATTCCAGCGCGTTCATGCTCAGGTCGAGGTGCGCATCAATTGTAAACATAGACAATAACCGGGTTGGTATCTACGCCCCTCCGGCCGGCAGTTAATGGTGAATAAATCGGTCGCGCGCAATGGTCCGCCACTCGCCGGCTACCAGCCCGTTTTCGATGGTTACGGCCCGTTCATATAAGGCGCAGGTCGGACAGATATGATTGGGCAAGCCGTATAGCACATCGCCCACTTTATACGAATGACCCGCGCCGGCCTCAACAACCAGATGCTCCTCGCTTTGGCCAACGGGTTTTAATTCGGGTGCATTCAGGAACCTGACCCGCTGGCCCAGTTCCGACTCGGCCGCAATCGATTTATGGCCCAGATCAAGGCATAGCTTCGTGTTGTCGGGCAGGGAAACAACCCGGGTGACAACCAGCGCCGCGTGCAGAAACGGTTGCTCAGCCAACGTAGTCCCGTAGCCATAATCCCAGTAAATGAACGTACCTGGGCTACACTCCACGGCTGCCCGACGCGCATGGATCGGAAACGTGGGGCTACCACCCGCCACAATAACGGGTTTGGGAAAACCCGCTGCGGTCAGCGTGTCGGCCAGTTGCTGCACGGGGGCAAAGGCGGCCTCGCAGGCAAGGGTACGCTCGGCCAGATCAGGATGGCGTATGTGCCCGTCATAGGCATGTAGCCCCACCGGTTTTATGCCCGGCAACTTACTCAGCGCTTCGTACAGACTTAGAACCGCGTTGTCGGGGAACGTACCTGTGCGGTTCATGCCCACGTTGAGGTCGACGTAAACCGGTACCACCAGCCCGGCCCCAACGGCCAGGTCGGCGAGTTGCTGGGCCGTAGTCAGGTTATCGACAAGGCAGGCAAACTGCGTCTCCGGGTAGGCCTCTATTAATTCGAGCAACCGCCGCTGTTTGGCCCCGACGGGCTGATAGGCAAGCAGTACATCACGCGCACCCACCATCGCCAGCATCTCGGCTTCGGCAATGGTGGCGCACTTGAACTTGTGGATACCTGCCGTCAGCATTAGCTGGGTGGCTTCGCGCGTCTTATGCGTTTTCACGTGCGGCCGCAACCGGCTCACGTCATCAATGGCGGCAACCAACCGATCGACGTTCTGACGAACCCGATCGGGGAAGACCACCAACGCCGGACTATCGAGCCTGGCCACGTCGCCGATCTGGTACCAGGGTGTTTGCGCGGTCATCAGGCTAGCTCGAACAGGGCTTCGATCTCGACCGGAATATTATCGGGTAAGGAGCCAAAGCCAACCGCCGACCGAACACCGATGCCATTATCTGGCCCCCACACGCCGGCAAACAGTTCGCTGCATCCGTTGATGATGTACGGGTGCCGCTCGAAATCGGCCGTACAGTTCACCATACCCAACACCTTGATCACCCGTTTTACCCGGTTGAGGCTACCCAGGTTTTCTTTGATCGTGGCCAGGATCGTCAGACCCACCTGACGGGCGGCCAGTTTGCCCTGTTCCATATCCATGTCGGCCCCGATCCGGCCAATGAGCAGGCTTTTGTCGTCCTGAACCGGGCCATGCCCAGACACATAGAGGTAGTTGCCATCGATCAGGCATGGTTTATAGACGCCCAGTGGTTTAGGGGCGGGCGGAAGAGAAAGGCCAGTTTGAGCGAAGGCATCGTCGGCCGTTAGAACAGCAGTTTGCACGTGGTACTTAACGTTAAATGAAACGGGTGAAAAGTAAAACATCGATCAGGCCAACAACAGATACAATTGATTCCATCATTGACCACAACCAAAAGGTATGGTTTATAGGTAGCATACTGTAATTGTTGCCCAACCAGACAACAGGACTATCGCCATAACGTTGGCCCTGCCTTCCTAAGCACGCATGGTCTGTTTCATACGTTTACCCCGCCGTAAGCCCAGCGTGCAGGTACGTATCAATCGATCCGAAATTCGTCGAGTAACAGCCATGCATTACCGCCGGCGCCATATTCCCCCGCCGGAATCACGCCTTTATTCACGGCCTGAATGCGGACATAGCGCGCCCTGATGGGGTCAAATCGAGCATCGACCGGGTTGATGCCGTTAACCGGAAACTGGGTTTGCTCATACACATTGCGGTACGTTTTTCCGTCTTCCGATACGGCAAAGCGGAGTACGGTTGGCGCCCACATACGCTGCCAGTGGTAATTGAGTAACTGCGTGCCAATGGATGAAACAGACTGGATTGTCTGCAAATCGATGATCACGTCGGCATCGCTGCCCTGAAAGCCAATCCACTCGCCGGTGTTATAGCGGCTGGTACCGGCTACCCCATTAACGGCCACCAGCGAACTCGCGGGTCGGTAGGCTCCTTTAGGGACTGTGTTAAACGTAACCGGCTTGCCAGTGGCTTTGCTGATGGTAAATGCCCGTTGAAAGACGCGGCCCTGCTGCTGATTCCCGGCAAAAACACCGGCCTTCACTGTGCTGCTTTGGGTAATGACCAGCGGCTCGTTATAAATGGGGCTCTGGGCTGTTGGCGGCTGTCCATTCGTCGTAAACCGAATCACCGCACCCGGCAACGTAGTCGATAAGGTCAGGTTCACCCGCCCGTCGGGGTCAACGCTTACCGTATCGGTGAGCTCATCGAAGCGGTTGGCGTAGTGCACATTCAGGCGCTTCAGGATCGGTTCGTGCAGGCGTAGCCGACGCAGGAAATCCGGGTAATTGCGTTTTGAGGCCGGGGTCCAGGCCATTTCGGCCACGGCCAGTACCCTGGGGAAAATCATGTATTCGGCCTTTTCCGGGCTGTCCATATACTCGCTCCAGGCATTGCCCTGCACCCCAATCAGGTACGTTGCTTCGTCGGCCGTTAGGTCGGCGGGTAGGGGCTCGTAGCGGTAGGTCTTGCTCAGTGGCGTGTAGCCCGCCGCCGTGAGTGGCTCCTCGGGATAAAGCGACTGGTAGTAATCGAAATACACGTAGGCCTCGGGGGTCATAATGGCTTTGTGTTTCTGGCGCATGGCTTCAATACCGCCCTTTATACCTTGCCAGCTCATGACCGCCGCTCCCGGCGTCATGTGTAACGAGGGTTTATCGCCCCCTTCCAGAATCTCATCCCAACCAATAATCTGACGGTCCTTTCCGGTCAGGTACCGGTCAATACGGCGAATAAAATACCGTTGCAGTTCGTGTTCGTCGGCCAGGTGCTCGGCGTTGATGCGCGCCTGACAACGGGCACAGGTTTTCCAGCGTGTCTTGGGGCATTCGTCACCGCCAATATGAATGTAGGTTGAGGGGAACAGCGCGATCACCTCATCGAGCACCTGTTCCAGAAACGTGAAGGTCTCTTCATTACCCGCGCAGAAAACATCATCGAAAATACCCCAGAACGTAGCCGTCTGATACGGACCGCCGGGCGATCCGTCGGGTTTCAGGCAACCCAGTTGCGGATAAGCGCCCAGCGCGGCCAGCGCGTGGCCCGGCATGTCAATTTCCGGAATAACCGTCACATGCCGCTGGGTAGCGTACCGGACAATAGCGCGGATTTCGGTCTGGGTGTAGTAACCGCCGTAGCGTTTTCCGTCGAACCGATGCGGCAACTCTTTCTTGTGGCCAATCATCGTTTCAGACCGGTAGGCCGCCACGCGTTGCAACGCCGGGTACCGTTTGATCTCGATCCGCCAGCCCTGATCGTCGGTCAGGTGCCAATGAAAGGTGTTGACTTTGTACAGCGCCAGCAGGTCGATGTATTTTTTGATGAAGGCAACCGGAAACAGGTGGCGACTCACATCCAGATGCATGCCCCGGTACGGAAAACGGGGGTAATCAGTGATGGAGCAGGCCGATAACGTACCTGATGTTGACTGCGCTGCCAGTTGAACAAGCGACTGAAGACCGTAGAAAAGCCCGGCTTCATCGTGCCCCGTCAGGCTGACACCCTGCGGCCGAATGAGCAGCCGGTAGCCCTCTGCCTGCGTAACATGGTGACTATCAACACGTAGCGCAATGACCGATGCGCTTTTTTTCACACCCAGCGCTAAGCCGGTAACAGCCTTGAACTGCGCCTGAGCCAGCGCCACAGCCTGGGCAGACACCCCGGTACCCGGCGATAAACCAACCTGATCGGTCAGCCGAAAACGGCCGGGTGCCGGGGTGTAGCTTACTGGTTCGGGGATCAGCCCGCTCTGGGCGAACAGACTCCCGACACACAGTAGAATCAAGATAATCGCGGTTCCTGTACGACGCATTTTTTGCAGAGCCATCTGGTCGGCTCCATTCGTTTCGGGTTACTTATCCAGCCACATTTGGGTAAGAAAGGTATTTTCTCCCTGTTCAGGTGCGTATCAACCAAAGTACGGTATCATAAGCTGAGGTCAGTTTGTTTCACTCAACTTTTTCAGTTCACCAAAGAGCGCTTTGAAGCAGTTGGTCGCAGTATCGCCGCCAGAGGCACTGTCTGCTTTCACCCCATAATACTCATCCAGGAAGGGGCCGGCACCCGACCAGACGGTTTGCATCATGCCCTGGAAACGTTCTTTCATGACGGGCGTTACCGAGTTTCTGAACTTGAGCATGTCCTGCGTTTGGGTGACGGCAAAATTCGGCTTCCGCCAGGGGCAGGTAATAACGCTCAGCCCCTTTGTCGCAAAATAAACAGCCGTTTGGTCAGGGCGTTCGTAGTGCCAGTCGCAAATCATGACGTCCCTGGCAATCAGATCAATGGCCCGGTACGTGTTGTTGAAACTACCCTCCCACATACCAATGCCGGTTGTTTTTCCGTCGATGAGCCGATCACTCCAGATCCATAGTTTGCGGTTCTTCTGCGCCAGGTGATTCCGAATCTCATTCACTTCGCCCGCAAACAGATCGGCTTTGTCACGTCCCGAGCAGCGGGGACATTTATCGTGGCCGATGTAAAAGACTTCGTCCATACCGGCGTGGAAAGCGTCGGCTTCAAACACATCGCAGATTTCATCCATCAATGCAAAGACTACGCCATGCACCTCAGGATGAAGCGGGCAATAGCTTTTGCAATACAGGCCATCTGCGTTGGGCCAAACATACGTTGCGGGCATCTGCACCTGCGGTGTTTCGTCGAACTGGGGATACACGCTCAGCAGGTTGGAAACGTTGCTGGCCCACGACTGATGCCCCAGCAAATTGATCTGGGGAATAAGGCGGATGTGATGCTTCTGACAGGTTTTTACCAGCCGCTTCACCTCCCGCTTCGAGAGGGCCACACTATCGCGCAGCTCGGGGTGCGAATCGAACTGGTAGTTGTAATCGACCCGCAGAATCAGCGTATTTACCTGCCGGGGCGCCAGTTCTTCGTCGATGAATTTAATAAACGTATCGAGCTGTTTGGGCTGGGGTGCCGCAATACAAAACCCACGTACCGGAAACAGGCTGTCAATCCGGGCTTGGGCCATAGAAGTGCCTGTCAGCAAGAACAGCACCCCAATAACGGTGAATTGTATGAATCGGATCATAGTGGCTGAGTGTTGCGTAAAGCTACACGAAGGAGCTGTAATGTCGACTCAGCGTCTTTGTTGTGAAGGACAAAAAATCGGATAACAGGTAAGGTAACGCCCACACTACCCCTTGCCGGCATGGCTGATCTCGATGGCTTTCAAACGGGCAGTAGTTCCAACGGTTCGGCGCAGCAGGTCCTGAAAACCCCGCTGAAACGATACGTACCCGCCCGCCTGGCTATACAGCAAGCAAAATTCCGAGGCGGGGGCCAGCAGCTGTTTATGTAGGGCTATAGTTGGAACCTGCGTTGCGGTAGCTGTTACATTGGCCGGACTTACCACCTGGTCGAATTTACCTGGTTTTGACGTGACCGTTTGTACAGGGCTACAGCAGGCAGCTAGCTAGATGCAGCAGCGGACAATTTAACAGCGCAGCCACAAATGAGCGATTTCATACAGGCAGGACAGGACGGTGTAAGCCAGTAAAATAGCTTTCAAAAGGTATAAATTTAGCTGGCCGATTAAAATATAGTCTTGATTATCACAGCCTTGTCAGCTAAGTGAGTAATTTCACCAGCATCTTTATACGATTGGCAACTTGTTTTTTCAACCTGCGTGACTGGTTAAGTAACTTAACCAGTAGCAGGCTTTCAGCTATCCACCAGACACAGGAATGCTCCAGCTTATTCTCAATTGGTCGGAAGTATGGGCGCCGTTGATTCCACTGATGGCTTATCAGCAGCGGCGCAACCAGCCCGTGGTTTTCAAGTCAATTCTGGTGTATCTCTGCGGGGCGCTGGCACTCAATCTGGCCAGCGACATTATTGGTGATTTCAAACGGTATCTTCCAGGCTGGCTCCAAACAAATCTGCTGCTGTATAATATTCACTCGCTCTTTCGGTTTGTCTGCTTTGTTTATTTTTTCAACGCAATAGCACCAGTCACGTTCGTACGCTTCAGGCGCGTCTTACCTGCCATTTATCTTTTATCTGTACTGGTCAATTATTTTTTTTCAGAGAACTATTTCGATCAAACCCATATCAGCGGTAATTTATTTACCATTGAAGCTTATTTTTTATTAATCTATTGTCTGCTTTATTATTTAGCTGAACTACGCAATGATGTTGACAGCATACAGGACAGCCAGGAATTCTGGGTCGTAACAGGCCTTAGTATCTACGTGGTAATAAGCTTCTTTATTTTTCTTTTTTACGTACCCATGATTCAGGAAAATCCGATGCTGGCCGAAAACATGTGGGGCGTTCATAACCTGGCCTATATCACTCTTTGTCTGTTCATAACCAAAGCTATTTATGTTCCTGTTCAATCTGACCATTGAATATAGGGTGATCATTGGCATCTCGGCCATGGTGTTGCTGTTTGCTGGTTTTCTGATCTCGTTTATCACTTCCCAGCGCAAAAAGCTTCAATACCATAAAGAGTTGCAGTTACTGAACGACCAGCAACAGCAATCGCTGCTGGAACAGAATAGCCTGCTCGAACAGCGGGTGAGCGAGCGCACGACCGAGTTAAGTCAGCAAAAAGAAGCCCTGCAACGATCGCTTAAAGAACTGAAAGCCACACAGATGCACCTGATCCAGCGGGAGAAAATGGCATCGCTCGGTGAGCTGACGGCCGGCATTGCCCACGAAATTCAGAATCCGCTCAACTTCGTCAACAACTTCTCGGAGATCAGTACTGAGTTGCTCGATGAACTGAAAGAAGAAATCAGCGCCAACAACAACGCCGCTTCACTGGCCCTGACCGCCGAACTCGCCGAAAACCTCCAGAAAATCACCCAGCATGGCGAACGGGCCAGCAATATTGTGCGCAGTATGCTTGAACACAGCCGCACCAGCACTGGCGAACGGCAGCCCACTGACGTAAACGCACTGGCTGACGAATATTTACGGCTGGCCTACCAGGGTATAAGGGCTAAAGACAAATCATTCAATTGCACACTCGTAACCGACCTTGACCCGACTATTGGCGCGGTAAACATCGTTTCGCAGGATATGGGTCGGGTATTTCTCAATCTGTTCAACAATGCCTTTTACGCTGTTCGGGAAAAACAAAAGAAAGCGCCCGACACCTACCAACCCACCGTGCTGGTTACGACCCGTCAGGACACGGATAGTGTGCTGATTCAGGTACGTGACAACGGCATGGGCATCCCGGAAGCAGCAAAGACCAAAATATTCCAGCCTTTTTTTACGACCAAACCCGCTGGCCAGGGTACCGGGTTGGGCCTTTCGCTGAGTTACGATATTGTCACCAAGGAGCACGACGGCTATCTGACGGTCGAATCGCAGCCTGGCGAAGGGTCCGAATTCGGCGTAAAATTACCGGTTCACGTCTGATCGCGCCTGAGCAACCTGTTTCGACTAGCGGCCATACGGCGTGTTATGCTCCGTGAGGAGTCGGTAAACTCCCTTAATCAAATGCCTGGTGAGGTGGTGATGGATTTGTGGTAAACCCACTGACCAAGACATCGTACATCTCTCCTCTACTAGTGGTTTTTTTGAAGTTGATGGCGTAGCTAATTCGTCCGGTGGCATCTTTCACAGGCTTGAAATGCAGGTAGCCTTTCCGTGTAGCGAGTGCTTTTATCAGTTTCCTTAAATCCCTGCCTAGCATCACCTGGTTGCTCAGGTACGTTCTGGGGCCAATGGCAACGGCTGTTTTGCCAATTGGCTGTAAGACCAGATCAGGAGTTGGGTTGAAGACCCCTGTGTCTTTTGCTGCATTCCCCGAGCCGGCACTCCGTTTTAATAACACCCAGCCATGCATCGTTACAGCCGTGTCGCCAACAAAGTAGTTGAAAACGATGGTCTGCTTCTTCGTCGTATCGATTGCCGCGGCTACAGCCGATACGGATATGACCAGCGAATCCAGATAGATGGCAGACACAGCCGTTGACGATTCTACTACGTTGCCCTGCCCACCAGCCTGAGTTGTGTCAAGCGTATCGGATGAACCTGATTTTGGTTTACAGGCATTGAACGTGCAAACAAACAGTAACGAGCAGGCCAGTAGCGCAACAGCGAAGAAACGAGTGTTCATAGCGATTAAAGGGGTCGGTAGTGACGTAGAATGGGTTGCCACCGAAAGATAAAAATTATTTTATCGATTCGATTTAAACTCTTGATTTTCAGGACAAAAACTTTACCCTGACAACCAGTAGCCAGGTTTAGTCGCCGAAGATACGCCTTCCCCACCAACACCTATTCAAGCTGCACGACTATGTGCTGAACTGTGTTGGTCGCCTCGCCCTGATTCTGAACGGAGCCATCGGTGTAATGCATGCCGCCTGCTTTTTTACCCAGGCGGGTGGTTACACGGCTTATCCTGTTGTTGGACGTACCTGAGCGCAGTACCACCGACTCAAACGCCGGATGATAACCTGCCTTCACGGCCCCAAACGAGCTGATGACGGAGTTGGCCAGCGTATTCCCCGAACAGGCAGCGCTGAATTGCCAGCTACTTTCGACGGTCGTGGAATGCACCGTGACCGATAAGCCGTCAAACGTGCTGTTTTGGCAGTTGATGTCAACGCCCCGATGGCCCAGGTACGTTCCGCCGATAAAATGAATATCCCTGGCCCCGTACACTTGAAACGGGCGACTGGTCATGTTGACATTGCCGTCCCTGACGGTGATTCGCTCTGTTGCGTTATGGCCATCATCGGTAATGGAATAGCCCACGGCCGTTTCAAGCGTGGCAACGGCTGTGTTAGAATCGGCCAGTGCGTCCCTGACGTTGACAAACTCATAGGCAATGTCTTTGGCGTTGACAGATCGATTGCGGGCATGGTATACGTTCGTGATCAGGCCCGACAGGCTGGTTGCCATCCGGTACTTTTCGCCGCTGTTCACCGCTTTATTCTCGAAGCGATTCCGAACAATGATCAGATTGGACAACCGGACTTTATCGTACCCCTGCGACAGAATTTCCATGCCCATCCGGGGAATGTTGAGAAATGAGCAGTCGTGAATAAACAGATCGGTCGATGCGCCCCCGGATTTACTCACGGTGCTGTACTGGATGATGCCGAACGCATTGTAGTTGCCAACGCCCGTTCCGATAAAGGTGCAGCGGGCAATCTCCCAGCCGTGAAACGAGACCAGATCATTGGAAAACAGCATCGGGTACCCCCCGCCGGTCGATGTGGAACGAAACGTCAGGTTCTCGAGCTTCACGCGGTTCATAGGCTGACTGCCCTGAAACAGCAAGGCCGTGCTCCCCGATGTCAGGATCGTTGCCCCTTTAGGAGCCGTTACCAGTACGTTGTTCCAGGCGCCGGTACGTTGTAAGCCACTGGCTCCAACGTTGTACATCCCCGATAGCACCGCCCGTTTATTGGTTTGCGGCGATGTCAGGAACTGCCTCAACTCAGCTACATCCCGGATGGGTACGTTGGTCATCACAGTCACGTTCACCCGGTTTCGGCTACTATCGGCAGGTACGGCTGTTGGGTGAAGGGCAGCACAGCCAGTGGAGAACGTACCCAGTACAAAGGTTGTAGCTATGCGTATTGCCTGTTGAATCGTCTTCATAACGTTGCGCCGTGCAGCTTTGCAAGGTAACGCCGGAGCTGCACGGCATAAGCGGTAAAGCGGCAAAATCATTACAGTACGGCCCGTTTTTGCCTAAACTAGTGTGAGCGATGAAAAAATTGCTTTCGCCTGGCTCCAGCCACGCCCTAGTAACCAGCACCGAAGCGGGTAAAGAAGGAGACCAGATTCGGGTATCTTTGTCTGTCGATGCTTCCGTAAACCAGTTCATGCAGGTACGTATGTTCATTCGCCCAGTTAGTCGGGCAAGCCTTGGCTTAGCCGTGCTGCTGTGGCTTGCAGCTTGTCAGCAAAACAAGTCAGACAACTCGAAAGCAAGTGCTCCAGCGGTTTCTTCCGGCTCAACAAAGGCCGACACCGCCAGTACGAGTTGTCACGCCAGCCGACCCGCGCGCGTTGCGTCGGGAACGTCGGCACAGACGGTCGTAGCCGGTCAGTCTGCCGGGTACAAGGGCATGGTCGCTATTCCCGCAGGTACGTTCCAGATGGGTGCTGATAATGAGCAGGCGCGGCCCGACGAGTTCCCGAAACACAGCGTTTGCCTCGATGGCTTCTGGATGGATGCCGCTGAGGTGACCAACGCGGAATTTGCCCGGTTTGTGAAAGCGACAGGGTATGTGACCACCGCCGAACGAAAACCCGATTGGGAGGAGATGCGTAAGCAACTACCGCCCGACACGCCCAAACCCGCCGATAACCTGCTGGTGGCCAGCTCGCTCGTGTTCACAATGCCCGACCACACCGTTTCGCTCAGCGACTACAGCCAATGGTGGAAATGGGTAGCCGGGGCCGACTGGCGGCATCCAGAAGGGCCGGGCAGCTCTATTGTCGGCAAAGACAACTACCCCGTTGTGCAGGTATCCTGGGATGATGCGCAGGCCTATGCCAAATGGGCGGGCAAACGACTACCAACCGAGGCCGAATGGGAATGGGCCGCACGCGGTGGCCTGAAACAGGCCATCTATCCCTGGGGAAACGAGCCCGTTGATGCTGGAAAACCTAAAGCCAACAGCTGGCAGGGCAGCTTCCCGCATAAGAATACAAAGCGCGACGGCTTCAATTGGACGGCCCCCGTTAAGTCGTTCGCCCCCAACGGCTATGGCCTCTACGATATGGCCGGAAACGTGTGGGAATGGTGCAGCGATTTCTACCGCCCCGATTATTACGAGACCCAGGCCAGGGCTGGCGTTGTTAAGAATCCAACCGGCCCCCTGCAAAGCTTCGACCCCGACGAACCGACCGTACCCAAGCGGGTGCAACGCGGCGGTTCATTCCTCTGCAACGATTCGTATTGCAGCAGTTACCGCTCAGCCGCCCGCATGAAATCCAGCCCCGATACCGGCCTCTCCCACACCGGCTTTCGTTGCGTCATGGACTAGTTCTTAGTTTGATTAATGAGCCTACCACGCGAAGCCATGCAGATACAACGCCTCACAAAAATTAATGCCCCTGCTTAAACGAGATCACGTTCAGCAGGGGCATTACCAATTCGCACTCGCTGATCGCTACCGCGCAGGAATTTGAGCGGTTGGGGCTACAGGTTCTTTCGCAGGTATTTTCTGGTCGCGCATGGCGGCGTTATAAACGAAGCCAGCCACCACCGTAGCCGCCTGTTTCAGGTCGTCGGGTTGCAGGTGATCGTAGGTATCCATGTTGGTGTGGTGGGTACGTGTGTTGTACTCGATCCGGTCCTGAATGAACTGGAAACCCGGAATACCCACCCGGTCGAACGACTGGTGGTCGGTGCCACCCGTGTTTTGAGCCGTTATGGTCGTTGCGCCCAGATCATTGAACGGTTTCAGCCACTGCGTGAAAATCGGACCGGCAGCCACGTTGCCCTGCAAGTAGATACCCCGAATCTTACCCGTTCCGTTGTCGACGTTGAAGTAAGCCGAAATATTCTCACCGTCTTTCGTCAGTTTGCTGGTCTTGGCATCGACCAGGTGATTGGTCACGTAGTTTCGTGATCCGAACAGCCCCTGCTCTTCGCCGCTCCACAGGGCAATGCGAATGGTGCGGCGGGGTTTGGCACCAATCGCTTTCAGGATCCGAACAGCTTCCATCATCACCGAGCTTCCTGCGGCGTTATCGGTAGCACCCGTGGCGGCATGCCACGAATCGAGGTGAGCGCCCAGCATCACCACTTCATCTTTCAATTTTGGATCAGTACCCGGAATTTCGGCCAGTACATTGTACCCTTTGATGTCGTCGGCGAAGAACTTGGTCTTCACGTCTACCTCCAGTTTCACCGGTACGTTGGCTTTCATCAACCGGCACAGCATCATGTAATCTTCCGCCGAGATCGACAGATCGGCCAGGTCGTCGGGCACGGCACCCAGGGCCGCGTTGGCATAGTCGCCACTCACGAAAAGTGTACCGTCTTTGCTGGTTTGGGTACTGTTCAAAATACCAACGGCCCCTTCCGTTTTGGCCATTTTCCGCATCTTCTGGTTGAAAACGTTACGGGTACGCATGGTCTGCATCATCCGGCGCATGGTCGAATCGCCACCGGCTCCGCGTTGCCCTCCGCCACCCCGTGGGGCTTCGGCGCTCGCCATTTTTTGCAATTCCTCATCGGTAAACCGGTCGGCATCGGCTTTAAACGAAGGCGATACCTTGTACGACTGGTCCATCAGGATAATCTTGTTCTTCAGCTTACCCCGGTAATTTTCCAGGGCCATCGTATCGGTGTCGGTAATGAACAGGATGTCAGCCGTTTGGAGTTTGTTTGTGCTACCACTCCAGGCACGCGGAACGGCAATCATCGACTTATAATAAGGTGCCGTCATGGCAAAGTAGCAACGCTCTACGTTCCAGCCCTTGCCCCAGTCACCCCACGATTCGAGCCGGGCATTCTGCAAACCATAGCCCGCCAGTTTCCCTTTGGCATAATTGGCGGCATTGACGTAGCCCGGTCCCTGAATGCGGGGGCCGTTCACGTCGGTCAGGTAGAAAGCGGTTTCCATCACCTGCGACTTTTGCAGCCCTTCCTGACGGATTTTATCCATTGTCGCCATGTCGACTTTTTCGTCCTGGCCATAAGCGAGTAACGAACCGCCAACGAGCAGTCCGGTGAGAAGTAGTTTGTTTGTCATGAACTATGATAAAGTTGGGGAAGTAGCCCGAAGATAATCAATTCGCCGTACTGGCTAACCCTTCACCTATACCTTAGCGATTTAGGGCTATAGTTTCTTTGCCAAATACCACACACGACAGAATATAGTTTTGTCTGGATCGATCGGTGAACCGGTCATCGAACTTATTCCGTGATCCATTAACAAATTGTGATGCCGGTGTAGAAACAGGTTGCCACGCCTACTTTTACCGCTGATACAACCTACGTTTATGAAGCTTCGCATTACCCTCTGCCTGCTGGGCTGTGCCCTGTTCACAGGCTGCCGAACACAGCAGCCGACAACTACCCAACCACCCATCACCACCATTGCTTTCGGCTCGTGCAGCGATCAGAAACGCCCGCAACCGCTCTGGGACGATATTATTGCCCAGAAACCCGACGTGTGGGTGTGGCTTGGCGATACTATTTATGGTGACTCGGAGAGCATGGATACATTGCGGGCCAACTATGATCGCCAGAAATCGAATCCGGTTTATCAGCAGCTTCGCCAGTCGACGCAGATCATCGGCGTCTGGGACGATCACGACTATGGCGTGAATGATGGTGGCAAGGAATACCCGAAACGCAAGGAAAGCCAGCAGGTCATGCTCGATTTTCTGGACGTACCGACTAACAGTGCCCTGCGTAAACAAAAAGGGACCTATTCGGCGCATACCTACGGCCCCAAAGGCCAACGTGTAAAGGTGATTCTGCTCGATGCCCGCTATTTCCGGGACCCGCTGAAGAAGGACGGGAAAAACAACGTACC
This sequence comes from Fibrella arboris, assembly GCF_041321095.1. Taxonomy (NCBI): domain Bacteria; kingdom Pseudomonadati; phylum Bacteroidota; class Cytophagia; order Cytophagales; family Spirosomataceae; genus Fibrella; species Fibrella arboris. The sequence goes on from NZ_JBGGWE010000005.1 coordinate 365,678, forward strand.
TGATCCCTCGGGCGATATGCTGGGTGAAGCACAGTGGCGTTGGCTGGAAAAAGAACTGACCAACTCCGACGCTGATGTACACGTGATTGGCTCGGGTGTTCAGGTGCTGCCCGAAGAGCACGTCTACGAGAAATGGGCCAATTTCCCCACCGCCCGCCAGCGGCTTCTGGATTTGCTGGCCAAAACGAAGCCCAAAGGCGCCCTCTTTATCAGCGGCGACCGGCACATGGCCGAAGTATCGAAAGTAACCATTCCCGGCCTCAGCTATGCTGTTTTCGATATCACCAGTAGCGGCCTGACGCACGTGTCGCAACCGCACGCAGAAGCCAACAAATACCGCGTTGGTGAGATGGTGACCAAGCTAAACTACGGCCTGATCACCATCGACTGGACCAAAAAGCCGCGCATGGCCACGGTAAAGATCAACGGCGACGACCAGGCAACGTACCTGACGCAGGAAGTGAAATTTTAGCGTAATTGCTCTGCACTGTAGCCCTTCGATCTGGCCGGTTCGTCATCGCGACAGGCGCAGGGCAGCACGAAGCAACCAGGCTAAAACTACGCCTGTTCCAATGCGGCAATATCGAGCTTGGTCATGTTCATCATGGCGGCCATGGCTCGTTTGGCTTTGGCCGGATCTTTATGCCCGAGCAAGCTGCCTAGCGTGGAGGGCACCACCTGCCACGACACCCCGAATTTGTCTTTCAGCCAGCCACACTGCCCTTTTTCGCCCCCTTCGGAGAGCTTTTCCCAAAAGTGGTCGATTTCTTCCTGCGTTTCGCAGGTAATAAATAGCGAAATGCCAGTGGTGAAACTGAAACTCGGACCACCATTCAACGCGTAAAAAGGCTGGCCGTCGAGCTGGAAAACAACAGACATGGCACTGCCCGGTTCGCCGGGTCCAGCGTCTCCGTATCGGCTTACGTGGTTAATCGATGAATTCTTGAAGACAGCCGTGTACAGTGTCGCTGCGGCCTCGGCCTGGTTGTTGAACGTCAGGAACGTCGTGATCTTTTGCATGTTGTTTACCTGTTTGTAGTGAGCAAATGTAACGCGGATGCTGCCAATCGGAACAGGGTAGAAACGACAAAGAGAGGGGGTGATTGGGCCAATCCATGTTAAGCTTCTGCCAGCACCAGAAACGCCCCGGAACAACTACGTTCCGGGGCGTTTCTGGTTGGTATATGTATTGCTTTGGCTGGAGGCCCCGCAGCATACTGCAAAAAGCAACACCCAAAAACTGCTTACTTGCCACTCATCACCTTGCCTGACTTAGCGTCGTCGAGTTGTTTCACCAATTCTTTTACCGCCGTGTTCAGCTGTAGGTTCTGATCGGTATAGCTCTCGCCAATGGGCCGCGACACAGGTACGTCGACAGGGCGGGGAGCCAACTCCATGTCTTTGCCCGTATTGTCGGTGATCTTCGAGAACGGCAACCGGATCGACGAGCCATCGATGAGTTGCGCCGCCGATGTGAAGATGATCCAGCCGGCGGTTGGCTCGCCTACCACTTTGCCCAGTTTCAGGGTCCGATAGCCTTCCGTGAAATCTTCGGCATCGGACAACGAATGCTGGTTCGTGACCAGAATCGTTGGCGTTTCGAGCGCGCGCTGCCCCAGTTGCGAGCGGGCCGGTGCGGCAGGTAATCCGCGTGAGGTCATGGTCAGGTAGCCTTTCCGGGCAAACACATCAATGGCGTAGGGATTCACGAAACCACCGTTGTTATTGCGCACGTCCACGACCACACCCTCCCGAGCGTGATTGTCGGCGTCCAGATCAATGTATAACTGGTTCAGCGATTCAGCCGACATATCGAACATATGCACGTACCCAAGTCGACCGTTACTGGCTTTATCGACGAAATCGCGTTGCTGCTGTACCCATTGTTTGTAGAGTAGTCCTTTCTCGGTAGCCAGATTCACAGGCAGTACGCTCACGTCTTTAGGCGTAGCGGTGGGCGATGCAGCTACGGCCAGCGTTGTCCGGCGGTTAATTTTATTGCTCAGGAGTTGGTCCAGGTTCGTGCTGGCATCAATGGTCGTGCCATCGACAGCCAGTATATAATCGCCGGGTTTGATGGTGGCGGCCAGGAACGCGGGGCCTAGATTGACTACTTCCGTCACCAGCAGTTTACCCGTATTTTCGTAAGTGATCCGGTCGAAACGCAGGCCCAGTCGCCCGGTCGTAATATCGGCAGCCCCTTGCGGACCCGATACGCCTGAGTGCGACGCGTTCAGTTCACCGACCATCAGGCTCAGCAGGCGGCGCAGTTCATCGGGCGTTCTGGCGCCGGCAGCGTAGGGTTCATAAGTGGCTTTCACCTCATTCCAGTCGGCCCCGTGAAACGCAGGATCGTAGAAACCTTTATTCTGCACATCCCAGGCCTGCTGAAACACCTGTAGTTTTTCGGTTGCAAAATCAACGTCCAGTTCGGCCGTAACGGCCAGGGGTTTAGGCTCCCGCGATGTCAGCGATATCGTCTGAATACGGCCCTGTTCCAGGTAGTACACATCTTTGCCATCGGCGGTAAACTGGGCATTGCTCTTCTGCCCTGGCGTGGTGGTCAACTGGCGGGCCACTGGCCGCTCGCTGCTGGTTTCATCGAGCGAGTAGGTGTACAGATTTTGCCGACCAGCCACACTGGCAAGCAGCAAAAGGGTTTTCCCATCCTTACTGATCGACTGCTGATCGACTTCGATGCCGACCGGCAACAGGCTTAAACGCTGGCGGATACCATCGAACACAACGGTGGTTGTTTCTTTCCCTGCGCCCTTCGATTTTGCGGTTGTATCGAGCGGGGCACGGCCTTGCGGGGCAGCTGAGGTACTGGTTGGCGTAGTGGTTCGCACGTTTCGGGGTACCTCTTCATTGAACAGATCACGGAACTGATCTTCGCGGAATTTGGGCAGCTTCGGCACCAGATCAACGCGGGCAATCTGGGCCGTTTCGGTGCGCTGGTTCGTGCCAAACAGAATGTATTTCCCGTCGGGGCTCCAATTCACGTTACCGCCAAAGGTGTTGGCTAGAAAACTGACGGGCCTGGCTTCACCACCCGCCACAGGCACCACCCACACATTGCGGAATGTCTTGGTTCCGTAGGCAACGAAGGCCAGCCATTTGCCATCGGGCGAGAAGGTTAACGTACCTGAACCAGCGAAGGGTGCCCGACCCAGATAGCCTTTGTACAGGACCCGGTCTTTTTTGGTGCCCATGTCCATGATGCGTAATTCCTGCCCGTTGCGCATAAACGCCACCGACTGCCCATCGGGCGATACCACGGGTGAACTATCATCAAGTGGCGAATCGGTCAGGCGGGTTTCGGCATTGGTCGAGAAATCGTATTGGAATAGGTTGGCCATGCCGTGGCGCGTGCTGGCATAGATCAGACTTCGGCTGTTGGGCATCCAGGCTACCTGCGACTCCACCGCCGGGCTATTACTTACCCGAACGGCGTCGCCCCCCTCTTTGGCTGAGGCCGCAAACACTTCGCCATGCGCCGTAAACGCCACCTTTTTCCCGTCGGGCGAAACGGCCAGATCACGAAACTGGTTGGTCAGCTTCTGATGGTCGACGGATGAGCCAGCCGCCGCACCGCGCAGCCGAATGGCTACCGGCGTGGCTTTCTTCGTGGCGAGGTCATAGCTCCAGATCTGGAAATCGCGCTCAAAAACGATCGTCTTACCAGTGTTGCCCATCGATGGCCAAAGTACCCGACCGTCTTTGAACGAAGTCAGCATCGTCGCCGCGCCTTTCATGGGCTTCGCCCAGAGGTTCTGGCTGCCATTCCGGTCCGACATGAAATAGATCGTCTGGCCATCAGTGCTCCAGAGCGGCCATAACTCTTTGGCACCGCCTTCAGTGAGCCGTTCATAGCTTGGTTTATCGCCCTTTTTCGTCCCGATCCTGCACGTCCATAGCTCGGTCTGATCGAGGTGGCTACTGCCTTTACGCCACCACTGCGCGGCCGAAATACCCCGCGCCGAAAAAGCCAGCGTAGACCCGTCGGGCGACGGGGTTCCAAAGAATTCACTGGCGTATCGGTCGGCCGTGACGGGCATCGGTGTGCCGCCCGAAACGGACACCCGGTAGATGTCGTTCATGCTCGAAATATCCCGGCTGGTCGACTGGAAATACACCATTTTCCCATCTTTCGCCCAGGCCGTCAGGCTCTCGGCTGCGTCGTCGTGCGTCAGTCGGCGCAGGTCGCCCGTTTCGAGCGTGAGCAGGTAAATGTCGCCGTTGCCCGAGCGGGTCGAGGCAAAGGCGAGGTATTTTCCATCGGGTGAATACAGCGGCCTTGATTCGTTATCGGCGTGAGCGACCAGCAGACGGGCCTCGCCACCAGCGGCAGGAACGGTCCAGATGTCGCCGCCCGAAACAAAGGCGATTTCGTTGCCGTCGGGCGAAAGGGTTGGTTCAGCAAAGGCGTATTTAGGGGCCGGACCACCCGATTGAGCGTACACCGTTGGGTAGCTACTGACCCAGCAGGCGAGAAGAGGGACGAAGAAACGTATACGGTTGCGCATAGGCGGTGGTATGATGAAGAAAGAGTTGTTGAACGTACCTGAGAAGCGGTATTCTAAAGATAAATGCTGGATCGACGCCGTTAACAACCAGCCCATCCGTGTTTCGTAATAGCTTGTTATTATCTAGCCTTTTCGCGGTATAATCTTACGCAGACTACTTACTACACAACTGACGGCGGGCAAAACATTTGTAAAATCTATTAGTTCTACCGGCAAAAATATACAATCAACTAAACCAACTACAACAATGCCACGAGGAGATAAATCGGCCTATACGGACAAGCAAGTTCGCCAGGCGGAACACATTGAAGAAGGCTACGAAAAGCGGGGTATTCCCGAAGAAGAAGCCGAGAGCCGAGCTTGGGCAACGGTGAATAAAATATCGGGGGGCGGCAAAAAAAGTGGCTCGGGTCGTGGTCATGCCGAGAATAAAGAGTCTTACGAAACTGGTGGTAAAAAGGGCGGTGCTGCTTCAGCATCCAGCACGGCCGCAGACCGGTCAGCCTCTGCCAAAAAAGCCGCTGAAACCCGGAAGAAAAACGCAGCGAGTAAGGCAACGAAATAGCCATATTGCTTGCTTCTGCTGGCGCGAGCATGTGCCGATTTAGGACACCATTTGGCCCCTCACCAGGCGAGCCATATGGTGTCTTTTCGTGTCTGCTTCACCCCCTGTTATCATTTCAGGTACGTTCCAGGTGCGCAGATAGAGCGGGTCAATGGAGCCAAACCCGGTTTACCTCCCCGCTTTTTTGTAGCTTAGTTGTTATAATTGGTGCTGGCTTCGCTTTCACCTGATATACTACTGTCTCTCTTAGCGATGACTCGATCATATAAGGCACGAACGCTACGGTTGGCTGGTGCTGCCACCATTCTTTCGGGAGCTCTTTTTCTGGGTGCTTATTCAGGCAATGACCTGCATCGGGCCTCGATCCCATTTCTAAACCGCTTTTTTGCGACCCTTCCCGACGACGATAAGCATGACCCCAAAAACGCGGTGGCCAGCCTGAACGTCACGTCCGGTTTGCAGGCTACCCTGTTTGCCGCCGAGCCCATGCTGAAAAACCCGACCAACATCGACGTGGATGCGCGGGGCCGTGTGTGGGTGTGTGAAGCGTACAACTACCGCCCGGCTATCAACGGCAACCCGACCGATGCCGCTGGTGACCGCGTTGTTATTCTGGACGATCAGAATGGCGACGGTGTGGCCGACGTGAGTAAGGTCTTTTACCAAGGACCTGAACTGCAGTCACCGCTGGGTATCTGGGTGCAGGGCAATAAGGTCATCGTGTCGGACAGCCCCAATGTCTGGGTCTTTACCGACGAGAACGGCGACGACAAAGCCGACAAAAAAGAGATCCTGTTTACGGGCCTTAGCGGCGATCAGCACGACCACGGTATGCACGCCTTTGTGTTTGGCCCCGACGGGAAATGGTACTTCAATTTTGGCAATGAAGGCCAGCAGATCAAAGACAAAAACGGTAAAGCTATTTTCGACCGAAATACCGGCAAAGCCATCGACAAACAGAGCTACCGCCAGGGTATGGTGTTTCGCTGCAATCCCGACGGTTCGGAAATGGAAGTGCTTGGCCAGAATTTCCGTAACAACTTTGAAGTGGCGGTCGACTCCTACGGAACGCTCTGGCAATCAGACAACGACGATGATGGCAACAAGAGCGTGCGCATTAACTATGTGATGGAGTACGGCAATTACGGCTACACCGATGAACTGACCGGCGCGGGCTGGAGTGCCAACCGGACCAACCTTGAAAAGGAAATCCCCTATCGCCACTGGCATTTGAATGACCCTGGTGTTGTGCCTAATTTATTGCAAACAGGCGCCGGTTCGCCCACGGGCATTATCGTGTACGAAGGGTCGCTGCTGCCAGGTACGTTCCAGAATCAGGTCATTCACTGCGACGCGGGCCCCAACGTGGTTCGTGCCTATCCGGTCGAGAAAGACGGAGCGGGCTATAAAGCTACGATTGCCAATCTCGTTGAAGGCGTGCGCGACCAGTGGTTCCGCCCGTCTGATGTTTGCGTAGCACCCGATGGCTCGCTGATGATCGCCGACTGGTACGACCCCGGCGTGGGCGGCCACCAGGCAGGTGACCAGAACCGCGGCCGGATCTTCCGGCTGGCTCCGCCCAACTCGGCCTGGTCGGTGCCAAAAACAGACGTGTCAACGATTGACGGCGCTATCACGGCCCTGCAAAGCCCCAACATGTCGATTCGGTACATGGGGTGGACGGCGCTGCACAACCTGGGTACAAAAGCCGAAAAGTCGCTGGCGAAGTTGTACAGATCGGCAGCAAACCCTCGCATGAAAGCCCGTGCACTGTGGCTATTGAGCCAGTTGCCGAAAGGCCAGAAATACGTGGAAACGGCCCTGAAAGACGAGAACGCCGACCTGCGCATTACAGCCCTGCGTACCGCCCGCGAACAGAAAATGGACGTAATCGGGTACGTTAAGCAACTGGTCAATGACCCGAGCGCACAGGTACGTCGGGAATGCGCCATTGCGCTACGTCGCAATACGTCGCCAGAAGCGCCAGCCCTTTGGGCACAACTGGCCGCTCAGCATGATGGGAAAGACCGCTGGTACCTCGAAGCCCTGGGCATTGGTGCCGACAATCAGTGGGACACCTACTACGCTGCTTATATACAGCAGGTCAATAACGACCCGCTTGCCAATGCTGGCGGGCGTGATGTGGTGTGGCGGTCCCGCACAGCGGCTTCGGTGCCTTTACTGGCTAAACTGGCTGGCGAAAAAGACATGCCATTAGCCAACCGGCTTCGTTATTTCCGGGCGTTCGATTTTAACCCCGGTAAAGTCGAAAAATCGACGGCGCTCTTGCAACTCATTCAGGAACAGAATAGTCCCGACGTGACCAAACTGGCCCTTCGCCACCTGGACCCGACCTTCGTTACGAGCAGTGCTTCTGCGTCCAGGGCGCTCCAAAACCTGCTCGATCAAACGTACGGCACCGCCGAGTACATGGAACTGGTACAGCGCTACGGACCCGTTTCAGAAAATGCCCGTCTGCGCCAACTGGCTCTTCTTAAGCCGAACGATAATATTGGCCGTGAAGCTGCGAAGCAACTAGTAAAGCAAAACGGATCAGAGTTGGTCTGGGAAACCATCAACGGCTCGAATGCGGATGCCGCCACCAACATGGTTTCGTCGTTACGGCGCGTAGGAAGTACCGAATCACTGGATATACTTCAGCGCGTGGCGTTGGATGAGAAGCGCGCCATGCCCCTGCGCCGCGAAGCTGCCCGGGCGTTAGGCGGCAGTCAGGATGGGGAAGACCAGGTGATCGTGCTGCTCAGATCCGGCAAACTGACCGGCGACCTAAAAGCCGCTGCCTATCAGGGCGTATCAACCGCCTGGCGCAAAATGATTCGGACCGAAGCCGCTAAATACCTCGATGGCAATCAGTCAGGTACGTCAGCAACAGCCGCCAAAAAACTGCCTGGTGTCAATGAACTGCTGGCCATGAATGGCGATGCGTCGCGCGGACTGGCGGTGTATAAAACCAACTGTTCGGTTTGCCACCAAGTCAATGGCGAAGGCATGGATTTTGGGCCTAAACTGTCGGAAATCGGCTCGAAGCTGGGCAAAGACGGGCAATACCTGGCTATCATTTACCCCGACGCGGGTATCAGCTTTGGCTTTGAAGGCTACGAGGTGAAGTTCAAAGATGGCAGCACCATGACCGGCATTATCTCGAGCAAAACCGAGACCGACCTGCAAATGAAGTTTCCCGGTGGGCTGGTTCAGAACTACAAAACGGCCGACGTAGCCTCCATGAAGAAGCTGGACTCGTCCATGATGCCTTCCGGGCTTCAGGAGGCGATGAGTACCACCGAGCTGGTTGACCTGGTGGAATATCTGAGCACGCTGAAGAAAAAATAACCCGTTAAATCCTTAATTAACTTACACATGACCCAACGTCGTGATTTCTTAAAAACAGCCCTGGGCGCGTCTGGCCTCGCCGTCGCAGGCGCATCGGCGGCACAAGCGGCTATATACACAGGCTCAGCTACAGTTTATCCCGATGTAACAGGGTTACCAGGTGCCGGTAAGAACAAGTTCAAGCTCGACTATGCACCGCATATCGGCATGTTTGAAAACAGCGCAGGCAAAGATCCCATCGACCAGCTAAAGTTCATGGCCGATCAGGGTTTTACAGCCATAGAGGACAACGGCATGATGGGCCGCGACCCAGCCTTGCAGGAGAAAATGGGCGCCGAAATGGCCCGGCTGGGCCTGAAAATGGGCGTTTACGTTTTCGAGACCGGCAATAACTGGAAAGTGTCGTTCACCACCGGGAAAAAGGAATTCGTCGATAACTTCATGGCAACGGCCAATAAAGCCATTGAGACGTCGAAACGGTGCGGCGGGAAATTAGCGACAGTCGTGCCTGGCTATTTCGAGCGTAATCTACCCATGGGCATTCAAACCGGTCATGTGATCGATGTGCTGCGCCGGGGGGCCGATGCGCTGGCGCCACACGGCATCACGATGGTGCTGGAACCTCTAAGCGATAACCCCGACCTGTTTATGCGTACCTCCGACCAGACGTATGCGCTTTGCCGGGCCGTAAACAGTCCTTCCTGCAAAATCCTGTTCGACATTTATCACATGCAGCGGAACGAAGGGCATATTATTCCGCACATTGACTGGGCGTGGGATGAGATCGGTTATTTCCAGATCGGTGATAATCCTGGTCGCAAAGAACCAACCACGGGTGAGATTAATTACAAGAATATTTTCAAGCACATTTACGACAAGGCCAAAGCCAGCAACCGCTCGTTTATTTTCGGCATGGAACATGGCAATTCGCTCCCCGGAAAAGACGGTGAAATGGCGCTGATCAGAGCCTATGTAGAGTCAGATAGCTTCACGGTATAAACGGGAGTAAACACAGCGACACGGAGTACGGCGAGTCGTTTCTTTACCGTAAAGAAACGACTCGCCGTACTCCGTGTCGCTGTGTTTACTCCCGTTTTCTTACAATACAACAACCGAATTATCTTCGGCTGACACCGGACTGGCTACGTATTTGTCGGCCGCCCAGTCATTGGCCCATGTTTCCCCATCAATGATGAAGCGGTACTGGTATTCGGTGCCAACTGGCAATTCAACCGTGGCTTTGAACGAACCGTCTTTCTGCTTCTTAAGAGGCTGAGCAGTTACATCCCAATCGTTAAAATCACCAACGAGCGATACCACTTTCGCCCCGTTAACGGCTTCGGCGGGAAGTTCAAACGTTACTTTGGCAACAGGCTTACTTTTGAGAAATTGCTTAGCAGTAGGCATATAATGTATGTTTGGTTTTGACGCAAAATTATATTTCATAAAATTTAAAATGCTAATTTATAGGTAGTTACTACCGTATATTCTTTCTTTAGTTCAATATTTTGTATATAACCTACTACTATACTTCGTTTTCTCATTTAATTCGCTCACTGCCAGCAGGGTCCCCCATTTATTCATAACTGCCTGAAAATAATCCTAAACGATTTGTTCATCGTTTGAATGTACATGGTGATGCTTGCGTGTGGCCCGGCTAAGTTGTCCTTATCTCTTGTAGTTGGTGAGGCCGGCCAGACACGCTTCCTTTGTCGGGCAAAAAGTGGGCATCCAGTCTCTTCCCCGCAGTTGGTGTCTGTTTTTTTTCGATAAGGCCGACCAAGGGCATGTGCTGAGATTCATTCAGGTACGTCGCCTGCTGGGTGCTGCGGATGTCTGTCCCTGATTTTTGCAAAAAGAGCTACTCACATCATGGGCAGAAACAGGCTAATTATGACCTTTATTTCACGGCTAACAAACGAACGGGTTGCAGTTCATGAAAAACTTCACTTTAGGAGGATATAGCTTGATATTTCGCTGGGAAATGAGCGACATTTTTTGTATTTTTACAAGCTATATAGAGGCAGGCAAAATGCCCGTTTTCGGCTTTACCGGGACCCGCTTTTCGCTCAAAACACATTCAAATACCGCATGACAAACGACGCTGTTGACACCGAAATGGAGGAAGAAGTAGCCAACCCCAATGGCCAATATGGATCCGATAACATTCAGGTACTCGAAGGCCTTGAGGCCGTTCGAAAACGCCCGGCCATGTATATCGGCGACGTGGGCGTTAAAGGCCTGCACCACCTGATTTGGGAGGTTGTTGACAACTCCATTGATGAAGCCATGGCTGGCTACTGTGACACCATTCAGGTCACCATCAATCAAGATAATTCCATCACCGTCAGAGACAATGGCCGGGGTATTCCGGTCGGCTTCAATAAGCAAACGGGTCGTAACTCACTGGAAGTAGTTATGACGGTGTTGCACGCCGGTGGCAAATTCGATAAAGACACCTACAAAGTATCGGGAGGTTTGCACGGCGTAGGGGTATCCTGCGTAAATGCCCTCTCAACCATGCTGCGTGTAGAAGTACACCGGGATGGCAAAGCCTACGACCAGGAATACAGCATTGGTAAGCCGCAGTACGAGGTTCGCGAGATCGGCACAGCTACTGATACCGGAACGACCGTTCATTTTAAGCCCGACGAGAGCATCTTCACCGAAACAACGGTGTACCGGTTTGATACCGTTGCGGGTCGGCTGCGCGAGTTGGCCTATCTGAACAAAGGTATCCGCATTGAACTGACCGACCTGCGTGAACTGGATGAGGCTGGAAACCCGCTGTTTAAAGCTGAGTTTCACTCGGAGGGTGGCTTAAGCGAGTTCGTAAAATACCTCGATGAGTCGCGGCAATCACTCGACAACATGTCGCCGATCTACATCGAGAACGAGAAATACACGACGCCCGTACAGGTAGCTATGCTTTATAATATGGAAGCAGGCGAGAACGTGCAGTCGTACGTGAACAACATCAACACCCATGAAGGCGGTACCCACGTGCAGGGGTTCCGCTCGGCCATTACGCGGGTGTTTGGCCGCTATCTGGAGAAAAATCCAGGGCTGATCCCTAAAAATGCGACGAAGGTCAAATTCGAAGGCGGCGACTTCCGTAAAGGGCTGACCGCCGTGATCTCGGTAAAAGTACAGGAACCCCAGTTTGAAGGCCAGACCAAAGGAAAACTGGGCAACCAGGATGTCGTGAGTGCCGTTAGTCAGGCGGTGGGCGAAACGCTGGAAATGTGGCTCGAAGAGAACCCCAAGATCGCGCAGGCCATTGTCAGGAAAGTGCTGATCTCGGCGCAGGCCCGGATTGCCGCTGATCTGGCGTACTCGCGTATCATGACCGACCGGAAAGATTTCATGGGCGGTATGGGGTTACCCGGCAAACTGGCCGACTGTTCAGACACCGACCCTCGCGTTTGCGAGCTGTATCTGGTGGAAGGTGACTCGGCGGGGGGATCGGCCAAACAGGGTCGTAACCGCGCTTATCAGGCCATTCTGCCGCTTCGGGGTAAAATTCTGAACGTAGAGAAGGCTATGGAGCACAAGATCTACGAGAACGAGGAGATCAAGAACATCTGGACGGCTCTGGGGGTACGTCTGGAGAAGAACAAAGAGACGGGCGAAACCGAGATGAACCTCGAAAAGCTTCGGTATCATAAAATTATTATTATGACCGATGCCGACGTTGATGGTAGCCACATCCGTACGCTGCTGCTGACCTTGTTCTTCCGCAATATGCGCGCCCTGATCGAAAACGGCTACCTCTACATTGCCCAGCCGCCGTTCTACCTGGTGAAGAAAGGTAAAGAGCAACGCTATTGCTGGACAGAAGCGCAACGCGAAGCGGCCGTACGCGAACTGGCTGGTAGCGGGCGCGAAGAGGCCGTAAACATTCAGCGATATAAAGGATTGGGCGAGATGAACGCCGAACAGCTCTGGGAGACCACCATGGACCCAACGCAGCGAAGCCTGAAGCAGGTAACGATTGAATCGGCCGCCGATGCCGACCACGTTTTCTCGATGCTGATGGGCGATGAGGTACCACCCCGCCGCGACTTTATCGAACGAAATGCGAAATACGCCAAAGTAGACGTTTAGCAAAAAAACCGGGTCGAAAGGCCCGGTTTTTTGTTACATAATAAAAAGGTAACAGTAAGCAGGCGACGTAATTGCTCTATTTATACGTTGCTTCTGTGTCCTATTTTTGCTTTGACGTCCTATACCATTGACTTATGCGTAACTCCGATCAACCTCAACGCGGCCGTAACTTAATTGGTCAGTTCGTGTCTCGCCTAACCAATCGCCCGACCCCTGCCGATTCGGGTACGCCTGTCAGCGCGGCCAAATCGGCAGAGCGTGTCAGTACGCTCATCGAGCAAAGCGATTACATCAGTCGCGATCTTAGCTGGCTAAAGTTCAACGAACGGGTACTCGATCAGGCTCGTAACCCGGACCGGACGCTGATGGAACGCCTGAAATTTCTGGCCATCACCGATTCAAACGCCGACGAGTTTTTTAGTATTCGGGTGGGTAGCCTATACAACTACCTGGACTATCATAAAGAGCGTATCGACTACTCAGGCTTACGCGAAGGCCCCTTTAAAAAAGCCCTTTTCCGGGCCATGCAGCAGTTCAACCAGGATCAGCAGTCGGTTTTTACAGAGCAGCTGTTGCCGCTGTTCGTAGAAAACGGGCTGACACTGGCCAAGTACGATGACCTCAGCGAAGAAGAACAAACGCAGGCAGCCAGTTATTTTGACCGGACGATCTTTCCTACGTTGACGCCGATGCTTTATGACTATACGCATACGTTCCCGGTGCTCCTGGCGAAGGTGTTGATCTTTGGTGTGGTCACGTATACCCCCGCCGGTGATTTTCGTGATCTGACGCCCGATGATGACAGCGACAATCACCGATTATCGTTTGTGCAGATCCCGGCTAACCTGCCCCGCTTCATGACGTTTGAGCGTGATGACGTCATCGTATTCCTGCCTATTGAAGAAATTGTTCGTCGGCATCTGAACAAGCTGTATCGCAACGTCGAGATATCGTCGGTCAATATGTTCCGTATTTCGCGAAACGGCGATTTTACGCTGGAAGAGAATGACGATGTTGAGGCTGACTTTCTGGATGAGATCAAGCAGAAGATCAAAAACCGCCGGTTGGGTCGCGTAGTCCGCGTTGAAATCGAGGCTGGTCAGATTGAATCACCCGCCTCGGCCTGGATGATCAGCCTGTTGAAAAAGCGCTGGGAAATTGATGATACGAACCTGTTTGAAGCCACTTCGCTCATCGACTTTACCAGCCTCTGGCAGATTATCCGGCACCCGGAGTTCAAAAACGATATGCCTGCTCCACTACCACCCGTTCCACCCGTTGGACTGGAACGCGATAAGATCGGCGATATTTTCGAGGCTATCCGGGAACGCGACATTCTGCTGCATCACCCGTATAACAACTTCGAGCCGGTGCTTCAACTGCTGGAGCAAGCCGCCGAAGACCCGAATGTGCTGGCCATTAAACTGACGGTGTATCGACTTGCCAAACGGTCGCGCATTACGGAAGCCCTGTTAAAAGCCGCCGAAAATGGCAAACACGTGTCGGTGCTGTTTGAAGTGAAAGCCCGATTCGACGAAGAAAACAACATTCGGGAAGCACAGCGTCTGCAAAAAGCGGGCTGTTTTGTCATCTACGGGATCAGCCGGTTCAAAACGCACACAAAGCTATTGCTGGTTGTGCGGAATGAAGGCAGCCGGGTGGTTCGATACGCCCACTTGTCGAGCGGAAACTATAATGAAGACACGGCCCGGATGTATACCGATATCGGCCTGCTCACGACCAATGAAACGTATACCAGCGATATCTCGGAGTTTTTCAACGTGATAACCGGCCACTCACTGCCGAGCGGTTATCAGTATCTGCTGACAGCTCCGCGCGACATGCGTAATCAGTTGATCGATCTGATCCGGGCCGAAGCAGACCTGGCCCGCCGCGGCCTTACCAGCGGAATCTGTATCAAGATCAACTCATTGGAAGATAAAACAATCATTGATGAGCTGTATGCGGCCTCGCAGGCAGGTGTGCCGATTCGGTTGATCGTGCGGGGAATCTGCTGCCTTCGGCCAGGCCGGAACGGGTTGAGCGAGAACATCACCGTTCGGTCTATTGTTGGCAACTACCTGGAACATACGCGCTTATTTTATTTTCACAATGCAGGCGAACCTAAAATTTATGGGGGTAGCGCCGACGTGATGGTTCGCTCGTTCGACCGCCGTATTGAGTCGCTGTTTTATCTGGCCGATGTTCGGGTCCGACAACAGGCTATTCTGATCCTGGATTACAACCTGCGCGACACGGTAAACGCCTATGAGTTGCAGGAAGACGGCACCTACAAGAAGTGCGAACCAGCCGAAGGCGTTGAGCCATTCGATATGCAGATGGCCTTTTTCGACGTAAGTGAAGCCGACGTGATGTTGGCCCATCTTTTCGACGATACCATAGAGCCACCTGTCGACGTACCGGCCGACTTAGCCGAAGGCACTGAACGCAGCATTGCCACGATTTGACGAAAACCAACTTAATTCCCTCCAGGAAAACGGTACGTGTCCATTTCCCGGAAGACCTACGGATCAACGATGATGAGTTCTTCCGTAGACGCTCAACAGAAAATGGAGGATTGGCTGGCCAACGGTTGTTAAATGGGCTGGCTTTTAGCACCGGCTACGAACACGGCCTATTTATGCCGCCGTCCAAATCAAGAGGTGGACGAGTATGAAACAACTCGTCCACTATCCGGCGAAGGTATCCTACCCGGTTTTACGCTGGATCTCAGCCAGCTGTAGCCCGTGCAGGTACGTTGTCTGTGTAACGCCGAAGCTGGAGTTTCGGCGTTACACAGACAACGTACCTGGATTAGCCCTAGACAATCCGCTCAGCGGTAACGGTAAACTCTTTACCGAGCAGGCGTTTCAGGATTTCCTGCGCTTTGGCTTCTCCCTCTTCCGTAATCTGCACTGATTTGTTCCGGCGGTTGCCGTCAGTATAGTGTTTGGCCGCCAGCGCATCGAGCGAGTCGAAGCTATGGCCTTTCCAGTTGATGAGTGCTTTCCCTTGTGGATACCCGTTTTCGTCGCTTACTTCCTGCCGCCAGGCGGTCAGGTAAAGCACAGCTAGCGTTAGGTCTTCTATATCTTCGGGGGTGATGTCGTTGGTTTGCATAGAGTAATCGAAAAAGGACCTACGGGCAACTGCCGTTTCCTGCTACGAAGGTAATAGCTGGCGGGCTGGAAAGGGGCGTTTTTTCGTACCTTCGTCCGCTAACATCAATAAGAACCATTTTTCTGCACCGTACCTGACCGCATGGAGCGTTTCACCGGATTACTCGGGATTGTCCTGATCTTGGGCATCGCCTTCGCGATGTCGAACAACCGCAAAGCCATTAATTATCGAACTGTAGGTGTAGGGCTGGCCCTCCAGTTTAGCCTCGCCGTCTTTGTCCTGAAAACCGACGTTGGGCAGAATGTCTTTAATTACCTCGGCTTTCTGGTTAACAAAACGCTGGAGAACGCTGATAAGGGAGCGGCCTTCGTATTTGGCTCTTTGGTAAACCGGGACGTACTGTCTCGTGCGTTTGGGAGTGGCAACGACTTCATTTTCTTCTTCAAAGTTATTCCTACCATCATCTTCGTAGCGGTGCTGGTGAACATCTTCTACCACCTCGGCATCATGCAACGCATCGTAGCCCTGATGGCGCGGGTGATGAAATGGCTGATGGGCGTTAGTGGCGCCGAAGCACTGTCAAACGTGGCCAGTACGTTCGTCGGGCAGGTCGAGGCGCAGATCATGATCAAACCGTATCTGTCTACTATGACCAATTCGGAGCTGCTGGCATCGATGGCGGGTAGTTTCGCCTGTATTGCCGGTGGCGTTCTTGCCGTGTATATCTCGTTGGGTGTGCCGGCTCCTTACCTGCTGGCGGCCAGTATCATGGCGGCACCGGGGGCACTGGTCATCTCAAAAATCGTCTTTCCGGAAACGGAAGCGTCCAGTACCCAGGGTGTTGTCAAGATCGAGATCAAGAAAATTCACGCTAACCTCGTCGATGCCATCGCCAGCGGGGCCAGTGAAGGCCTGAAAGTAGGGCTGAACGTTGTGGCCATGCTGATCGGTTTTATCGCCTTGATTTCACTCATCGATATGCTACTGGGCAAAGCGGGCAGCCTGGCCGGGTTCCCGATCCTTAGCCTGAATTATCTGCTCGGTAAACTCTTCTCGGTGTTTGCCTGGGCCATGGGTGTACCGGGTAAAGACGTTGAAGCGGCAGGTGCGCTGATGGGTACCAAAATGGTGGTCAACGAATTTGTGGCCTACATTGAGCTGGTAAAACTCAAACCAACGCTCGACCCTAAAACGATTGCCATCACCAGCTTCGCCCTCTGCGGATTCGCCAATTTCTCCTCCATCGCCATTCAGATTGGCGGCATCGGTGAACTGGCGCCAAGCCGCCGGAAAGACCTGGCTAAACTCGGCTTCAAAGCACTGATCTGCGGCACCTTAGCCAGCTACATGTCTGCCACCCTGGCGGGCCTATTATTATAGTTTACAGTTTTCCGTTTGCTGTTTGCTGTTGCGTTGCTTCTCAGCAAACGTCTCACCAGGCAGCACAACTGAAAGCTGTAAACAGTACACTGAAAACTGTTAAAATGCGTATCGGAATTTTCTTTGGTGGCCCTTCGCGGGAGCGCGACGTGTCATTTGCTGGCGGACGCACCGCCCTGGCTAACCTGAATAAAGCCCTGTTCGACCCCGTGCTGGTATTTGTCAGCGGTTGGGGCCGATTTTATATCGTTGAACCGGACTTTCTGGACAATGCGTCTATTCGGGCCGCGTTGCCGGAGCAGGATGGTTTTTCGGTGTACGACGAATCGCTGGAAGAGGAAGACGTCATTCCCGGCGAGCAGGTTGAGCCCGACTGGTTTGAAGACTATTTCGACATGGCTTTTCTGGCCATGCACGGTCCCGACTGCGAAGATGGGGCTATCCAGGGCCTGCTCGAATGGCACAAGATGCCGTATACCGGTCCGGGCATTCTGGGCTCGGGGCTTGGCATCAACAAGATCCTGCAAAACAACCTGATAGCGCTGGTGAATGGGCAGCAGAAGAAAACGGCAACCGTGACTCGCGACGCCTGGAAACAGGCCGATCAGGGTGCTTTCTTCGAATCGCTGATCACTCATCTGGGGTTGCCCATTGTAGTGAAAGCCCCGCATCAGGGTTCCTCGATTGGCGTGGCCATTGTGCGCGAGAATGATCTGGGTACGTTCCAACGGGCGGTTAGTCAGTGTTTCTTCACCACCACGCTCAACCTGGCCGACTGGGCCGATATGGATGAGCAGGCCAAGCACGAGTACGCGCAGAAAACGGCGACGCTCAGTTCGGCCATTGGCTATCCGCTGATCATTGAAAATACGGGGGAGTACGCCATGCACCCCGCCGACCTGATCGAGAAACTGGATGATGAAGCCGACGAAGAGGCCGACCGGATTTTCACGCTGGCTTCGGTGAATGCCGAAGACGAGCTTCTCTTTGAAGAATTTATCAGCGGACAGGAATTTTCGTGCGGCGTTATTCAGGATGATGATGGCCTGGCGGTGGCGCTCCCTCCTACCGAGATTTACAATGCAGATGCCTTTGATTACGAGACCAAATACCTCACCAGCGTTGCGAAAAAGCGGATTCCCGTTGGCACGAGTTTAGAGAATAACCGGGCCATTCAGGTCGGTATCGAGCAGTTGTTCACGAAGTTGGGCATCAACGTCTACTCGCGCATCGACGGTTTCCTGACGCCGGAAGGGCCCAACCGTGGCGACGGACCGGGCGAACCTCAGCGTGTACTCTTCCACGACCCCAATACCATTCCGGGCATGTCGCCAACCTCGCTGATCTTTAAGCAGATGGCGGAGATCGGCATGAACCTGAGCGATTCGCTGACGTACCTGATCCGGCAGTCGTTGCGGGAACGGATTCGGACGGGGAAAGATACGCACCGCCTGAAGCAGATGCTTCTAGACCTGGATGCGAAACTGGCCACCCGCAAAACGGCGAATCTGCCCGTACAAGTCATTCACTTTGGCCCGTCGGACGAGGAGTGGAATCGGGGCAGAGCCGAATACAATGCCGCCGCCGCGCTGGCCGAAACCCGCCCGGAACTGGTGTATCTGAAGTCGAAAATGGAGACCTACGAGGTGCCGGTTTACTTTCTCTTTAAAGATACCCTGGCTGATCTGGAAGAAGCCTTGACTACCCCGCGCCACCCGCTCCTAATCGAAACCCAGGAACGGGCACGCCACATTACCGAGCGTTACGTGTAGTTTTTTGCCAGTATGCTTTGTGCTGTGGTGCATTGGAAGCAATGCACCACAGCACAAAGCATACTGGCAACACAGACCCAACCCCTGTTTACCATTCAATGGATGCGCTACTCAAAAAACTGAACCTCACCAATCAGCAGCAGGCGCTGCTGGTGAACGTACCTACGGAATTGGCGGCGTTGACCGCAGCCTTTGCTGAGCGCCTGAACGTTGCACAGCAACCAGAATCGTTGGCGAAAGCCGACTTTGTGATGGGTTTCGTGCAGCAACTAGCGCAGGTCGACCAGCTCGCAGACTGGATCGCAACGCATACCGAGGGCGATGCTGTGGTTTGGATGGTGTATCCGAAGCAGTCGTCGAAAAAGTACCGCTGCGAGTTCAACCGCGATACCGGCTGGGCTTCACTGGGCAAAGCCGGTTTTGAACCCGTGCGCATGGTGGCCGTCAACGATGATTGGTCGGCATTGCGCTTCCGACGGGCTGCATTCATCAAAACGATGATCCGCGACCCGAAACACATGCTGTCTGAAGAGGCAAAAAATCGGGGCAATCAAGCGGTTTAGCGCGCGGGCTGAGTCACTTGATCATCAGCCGGTTCAGGTACGTATTCGAGCAGATCACCGGGTTGACAATCCAGGGCCTGGCAGAGCGCTTCGAGCGTGCTGAACCGAATGGCTTTAGCCTTTCCCGTTTTCAGAATAGATAGGTTTGCCAGGGTTAGATCGACCTTTTCAGCCAGCTCGGTCAGCGACATCTTCCGCCGCGCCATCATTACATCGACGTTTACAATTATGGGCATGATGATCAGATGGTTAACTCGTTTTCCAATTTCAGTTGTCTAGTACCCTATCCCGTATAGAGCTTCAGGTAGTTTACAAACAACAGTAGATTTTTATTGATAAACAATAATTATTTACTGTTTATCAAAATCGCATAGCCTAAATTCAGGTACGTTATCCAATGCATTGCAGTACATAGGCCCATCGTGTAACTTCGTCCGCATAAAAACCAGTCTTTCCCTTTTCAGACGTATATGACTACGCAACAACTTGATGCCACGACGCAACAGAACGTTGATACCTGGCTCAACGGTGCCTACGACGCCGACACCAAAGCCAGCATTCAACAACTGCTCGACAGCGGCAACACAACCGAACTGACCGATTCTTTTTACCGTAGCCTTGAATTCGGAACGGGTGGCCTGCGTGGGGTGATCGGCGTGGGATCGAACCGGATGAACCGCTACACGGTCGGCGCGGCGACACAGGGCTTTGCCAATTACCTGAACAAATCGTTTGCCGGGCAGGATATCAGCGTGGCTATCGCCCACGACAGTCGCCGGATGAGTCCCGAGTTTGCCCGGATTGCCGCCGATATTTTCTCGGCCAATAACATCAAGGTGTACCTGTTCTCGGCCCTGCGCCCAACGCCCGAACTGTCGTTCGCCATTCGGCAACTGGGTTGTCAGGGCGGCGTAGTCGTTACGGCATCGCACAACCCGCCAGAGTACAATGGATATAAGGTGTACTGGAACGACGGGTCGCAGGTGGTTTCGCCGCACGACAAGAATATCGTTGACGAAGTGAGCGCCATTGCGAGCGTCGATGCCATCAAATTCGACGGTGTTGACTCGAAGATCCAACTCATAGACGAAGAAATTGATGCGCCGTATATCGAGCGGGTGAAATCGAACGCCGTAAACCCTGATGTCATCGCCCGTCAAGCCGATCTGAACATCGTGTACACACCCATTCATGGTACGGGTATTACGCTGGTACCCCGCGCCTTGGAGGCGCTGGGCTTTACCAACGTGAGCGTAGTGGAAGCCCAGGCCAAGCCCGATGGTAATTTCCCCACGGTCAAATCACCAAACCCGGAAGAGCGGGCAGCCATGCAGATGGCCCTCGACCAGGCACAAGCGCAGAACGCCGATCTGATCATTGCCACCGACCCCGACGCTGACCGTGTGGGTGCCGGCGCACGGAATCACCACGGCGAGTTTGAGTTGCTGAACGGTAACCAGATGGCCAGCCTGATCATTTTCTACCTGCTGCGGGCCTGGAAAGACGCGGGCAAACTGACCGGCAAGGAATTCGTGGCCAAAACCATCGTGACAACCGACCTGATCGACAAGCTGTGCGAACAGTATGGCGTCACCTGCTACAACACGCTGACGGGTTTCAAATACATTGCGCAGGTCATTCGCGAGCTGGAAGGAAAGCAGCAGTTTATTGGCGGCGGCGAAGAGAGCTACGGTTACCTCATCGGCGATTTCGTGCGCGACAAAGACGCCATCGCTTCCTGCACGATGATCGCCGAACTGACCGCCGATGCCAAAGACAAGGGCCTGAGCCTGTTCGACCTGTTGATGGAAATGTATCAGCAAACGGGTTTCTACTACGAAGCGCTGGTTTCGCTGACCAAAAAAGGCAAGGCGGGCGCCGAAGAAATTCAGCAGATGATGGCTGATTTCCGGGCTAATCCGCCCAAAGAGATTGCCGGGTCACCCGTTGTTCGGGTCGATGACTACGATGCGCTGACTCGTCTGGACATGGCGTCGGGCCAAACCACGCAGATCGAGTCAGGTACGTTGGGTATCGAGTCGTCGAATGTATTGCAGATCTTTACCGCCGATGGCACGAAGGTATCAGCCCGCCCGTCGGGTACGGAGCCGAAGATCAAATTCTACGTCAGCGTGAATGAGCCGCTGCCTAGCAAAGAGGCCTTCGACGACACCTACGCGGCCCTGAAAGCCAAAGTACAACGGGTCATTGATGAATTAAATCTGAAATAGCACCACGCAGCTAACTAGCTGTTTATCAAAAAAGGCGGCCGCTGTGGTCGCCTTTTTTAGTTGCGCGGTCTGTAGCGTCCGCCTTCATATCATACTACTTCTACCTAACTACTATAGAACATTGCTTCGCGTTGGCTGTTACTTCTTCCGTTGACCCAAACAGCACAAAAGCTATGACAACCAACCAGCAACCGTACGCTCTGATTACGGGAGCAACCAGCGGCATTGGCCATGAACTGGCCAAGTTATTTGCCAACGACAAGTACAATCTGATCATCGTTGCCAGCAACCAGGAAGGGCTTGATCGAACAGCCGCTGACCTCACGCAGCAGTACGGTATCAACGTGGTAACGATTGCCAGGGACCTGAGCCAGCGGGATGCACCCACAGCGGTATATAATGAGATAAAGGCCAGCGGCATCCAGGTAGATGTCTTGGTGAACAATGCCGGTCAGGGGCAGTATGGCCTTTTTGTCGACACCGACCTTGAACGGGAGCTGGACATTATTCAGCTCAATATTGGAGCTTACGTAGGGCTTACTAAATTCTTCCTGAAAGAAATGACCGCCCGCAACAAGGGAAAAATCCTGAATGTAGCGTCGACCGCCAGTGAATTACCCGGCCCCTGGCAAGCGGTGTATCACGCCACAAAAGCGTTCGTGTTGTCATTTACAGAAGCTATACGCGCCGAAGCAAAAGACACCGATATTACGATCACCGCTCTACAACCCGGCCCTACCGACACCGACTTCTTCCATAAGGCGCAAATGGAAGACTCTAAAGTAGTGAAGGAAGGTAGCCTGGCTAACCCGGCCGATGTCGCCAAAGACGGGTATGGCGCCTTAATGGCTGGCGATGACAAGGTAGTTTCTGGCGCCAAGAACAAATTCCAGACGGCCATGAGCAACATCATTCCAGACAGCCTATTGGCCGAAGGCATAAAAAAACAGCAGGCACCCAGCGATCAGTAGTCACTACGTACTCATCCAGGTACGTTATCCTTAACCGCTTACATCTCCTATTCTTCATGTCAACGAACCAACGAACGTACGTCCGCTATTCGGATAACGTAGAAGTTAAACAGCCAGACGAAGACGAGCAGACCCGCCAGGTCGTTGAGTCGATGGCCCGCGTGAACCGCCTGATGTTCGAGAAGCACCGTCACGCAATTCGCGATGCCCATGCCAAAAGCCACGGCATCCTTCGGGCCGAGTTACAGATTTACGAAAACCTGCCCGAGGAACTGGCCCAAGGCCTTTTTAAAACGCCCAGCACGTACCCAGTCATTATCCGGCTGTCAACTGCGCCGGGTGCCATCATGCCCGATGGCCAACTTACCTTTCGGGGATTTGCCATTAAGGTCATTGGCGTAGACGGCCTAAAATACCTGCCCGAAGAAGCCGACGCTGTAACGCAGGATTTTCTGCTGGTCAATCATCCGGTCATTCCAACGGGCACCGTGGAAACGTACCTGGAACAACAGCTGAAGCTGGAGAAACAGGCGGGCTTACCTGAAGAGATCCAGAAAGTACAGTCGCAGCTTATGACGGGCGTCAAGAAAGCGCTGGATGTCGTTGGCCTGAACCTGGAGCCGAATGATCTGGGCGTTGGCAAGGCTAACACGCATATACTGGGCGAAACCTTTTTTACCATGGCCGCGATCCGCTACGGCGACTACATTGCCAAACTATCCGCCACGCCGCTCTCTGCCAACGTGAAAGCATTGACGGGCAAAGAGATTGATTCGTCGAATGACTCTGCCCTGCGCGATCTGGTCGTTGATTTCTTCGTGCATGACGAGGCAGCATACGAATTGCAGGCGCAACTATGCACTGATTTGGAAACGATGCCCGTAGAAGATGGCTCCGTTGAATGGCCGCAGGAACAGAGCCCCTATCGGCCGATTGGCAAGATCGTTATTCCAGCCCAAAATGCGTACAGCCCCGCCCGACGGGTGTATGCTGATGATGTGTTGACGTTCAATCCGTTTCACTGTTTGCCAGACCACCGGCCGTTGGGCAGCATTATGCGGGCGCGTCAGCTGGCCTACGAAACGTCTAGCCAGTATCGGCACAAGATGAACGCGCAGCCCAAAGTAGAGCCCAATAGTATTGACGAGTTACCGGATTGAACAGATGTATTCCGGCTATAATGTGTTGCTTCGCGAGGTAGGCCCTTCGGCTAGCGAAGCAATACAGCTAGAAATCAAGACGATTGCACCGATAATGGAGCTAACATCTCCATTATTGATCACTTCAGCGTAATGGTACTGCTATCCCTAACGAGTTGCACGTAGCCTTTGGTCTGCTGCTGGCTGCCCTCCCGACTCAGCCCCCCAAAGCGTACCGTGGCCTCGTAGTAGTACACCCCACCCGGCAGCGGACTCCCGCTCTGGGTGGTGCCCGGCCAGGAAACCACCGGCCCCACCGACTCATACACCCTGGCCCCCCACCGGTTGTAGACCACAAACACCACCGACTCCACAAACCGTGGACAGTTCAACGGCTGGAACACGTCGTTCTTCCCGTCCCCGTTGGGGGTGAACAGGTTAGGCACCGCAAAATAGGGGCAGATCTCCTTGCAGACCCGGTTGCTGGGCGCACTCTCGGTCCCCTTGGTGTTGACCGCCGTCACGTAATAGCACCCCGCCACCGTGCTCAGGCTCTGGTGCTGGAAGCTGGTGGTGGGTGTAGCCACCGAGGCAATCTTCTGCAAACTGTCGCCCTCGTAGCGGGCATAGTAGATGTTGTAGGAGGCGATGCGGGCATCGCAGGGGCGGCCCCCCAGGCTGGTGGGGTACTGCCAGTTGAGCGTGTTGGTAAAGCTGCTCTGGGTGCAGAAGGCATCCGGGGCCAGGGCTGCGCAGTTGAGTTGGTCCAAACTCAGGTTGGGCGGGCAGGGACGAGTGGTATCACTGGGGCTGGCGCACTGGATCTGAGAGAAGTTGGTGAGCAGGCCCGTCTTCCTGAAAAGCTGGGGGTCTGCATACTGCCCCACCTCTTCTATCCGGTAACAGTAGCTGCTGTCGGGGGAGAGTGCGCCGCTGGTCAGCCCGTCCTGGGCATAGGTGTCGGTGCCCGTATCTACAAAGGTATAAGGAGCAGTTTGTACCCTGACCTCCGCAATGATGTTGAAGGGGCCAGCGGGTCCACGTCGTGAGCGGTACACCCGGTGAGTCTGGTTGTCGTTGCTCCAGGGGGTGTTGGCCACCCAGCTCAGGTTGATGCGGTTAGGCGCCGCCAGCGTCGTCAGCCGCACGCTGCTGGCCGGGTCGGTGGCATCCTGGCGCACCAGCTGCCCCGCCGCGTTGGTGATGTAGAACTCCAGCCGGTAGGTATATGCCTGACCTTGAGTATCCAAGCCCCGGTCCACGAACACAGTATCAGCGATGGGTTGCAGGGCCGTGCTGATGGCCGTGATCTGGGTGAAGGTGGTGCCCGTCAGACCCGGCGAGCGGAAGAGCCGGTACTGGAAGGGGCCACCCCCATCGGCGGGGTTGAGGCCCAGGGGCCTTGTCCAGCGCACGGTGATCACGCCCCGCCCTGGGCCGGTGGCCGGACCGGTGCTATCGACGGTCACATTGGTGAGCACCGGCGCCAGCAGGGGCAGGGCCAGGCACACCTCGGTTGAGACCACGCTCTCCCCACCCACGGGCAGGGGGTACTGGGCCACGATGCGGTAGCTGTAGGAAACCCCTCGCCGTAGACCGCTCGTGTCAGTAAAAATTGTACTGGTCAAAGGAACCTCTCCAATGCGGGTGTAGCCGGGCAGAGGCAGAATCCCTGTGGTACAGGGCGGAGGCTGGCGGTTGTCACAACCCTCTTTGCGGTAGATGATCATCTGAGCAGGGTCCTGATCGGTGCCACCTACCGGACTACAACTGTAAGGGCTCCAGCTGAGCTGGATGGCCCGCCCCGAGGCGTTGCCCGCCGCCACCCCGCGGGCCGTCAGGTTCTGGGGGCGCGGGCCGATCAGCCGCACCCCGAAGCTGGCAAAGCTGGCCAGCGACACCGACCGGTTGGTGGGTACGTCGTTGGCCTTGATGGTGATCTGATAGGGCTCCTGCCGCAGCTGGGTGCAGTTGGTCTGCCAGGTAAACACGCTGGTAGCGGGCGAGGCCTGGGCCGTCCCGCTGGCGGGTGTCAGACTGGCATAGGCGGGGGGGATGATCGAGGGGCTGTAGACCACGTTGTCGGGTGAGCGGTTGAAGGGACCGCCGTAGCCCAACACGATGACCCGGTTGCCGTCGGGGTCCACCACCCGGATGGTCTGGGTGACCAGCGTGCCTGCCTCGGCACAGATATCAGCGATGGGGTCGATCAGGGGGCGTTTGTTGGTGGCGTCGATGACGATCACCTGCACATCGCGGGTGATCTCCCCGATCAGCACCCCGTTGCGCCACTCCTGGATGATGAAGGCGTAGTTGTACTGGCCCGCCTCCATAGGCGCATCCCAGCACACATCCCCCGTTTTGGCGTTGACCGAGAAGGAGGCAGGAGACGTACCCGCCTCGGTGCGGCCCGGCGCAATCACATCGCTGGGCAGCTGATATTGTGGTACAGGCAGCGCTCGGCAAGGAACATCCTGAGGCGTATTTTGCGGAATAGCGATCCGGTATGAGAGGCTATCGCCATCTGGATCATAAGCAGCAGGGTTGTGGCAATATTTCTGGCCAATGCGGGCCGAATCGACGGGTGGATTGAGCAGGACCGGGTTGCTGTTGAACCCCAATGCCGCGTTGGCTGAGATTGTCGTCGTGACGAGAAAATTGATTCCATCCGTATTTACACCGTTCCTGATATTACGCGTTCCCTGATTTCGATTGACAATCTGAGCAGTAATCGAATAAACGCCCGGCCCGGAATAGGTATAGATGGTTCGATAAATGTTCACCGTTGTCCCCCTGCCCAACGGCCGAATAGAAATGCGATCTACATTGAAACTGGTGCCATCGCCAAAACAAAACGTCGCATAGGTGGCCTGTTCGGCAGCTATGCGGCCGTTTGCAATATCGTAGTAAGCGGTCAAGGTTATTTCGTAGGATATACCCGCCCCTGATCCGGCAACACGACGGGTTGTGATTTCACCAGCCCGCACATGGGAAGCCTCTACTACATGGGGTATGAGCAGGCACGTACCCAGCAACAATCCCAGTAACCAGCCCGTATAACTCGCTCTCATAATCGTGAGTGTCTTTTGTGAGTCAACGAGTTTGGGGATAAAACCTATATAGCTAGCACTGGTAAAAAATGAATCGACAAGACGGTTATTTATTGTACGCCCTGGAAGAGGAGGCCTACTGATCCGGCTTTGGGAATAGACAGAAAAGGCAACCCGTCGTGGGTTGCCCTTTTCTGTCTATTCGCTTGTTAGCAGCTACTTACTTCATTGACACTCCA
Organism: Fibrella arboris; assembly: GCF_041321095.1. Lineage (NCBI taxonomy): Bacteria > Pseudomonadati > Bacteroidota > Cytophagia > Cytophagales > Spirosomataceae > Fibrella > Fibrella arboris. Next base: position 392,692 of record NZ_JBGGWE010000005.1, read on the forward strand.
TCCCTAACGAGTTGCACGTAGCCTTTGGTCTGCTGCTGGACGCCCTCCCGGCTCAGCCCCCCAAAGCGTACCGTGGCCTCGTAGTAGTACACCCCACCCGGCAGCGGACTCCCGCTCTGGGTGGTGCCCGGCCAGGAAACCACCGGCCCCACCGACTCATACACCCTGGCCCCCCACCGGTTGTAGACCACAAACACCACCGACTCCACAAACCGTGGACAGTTCAACGGCTGGAACACGTCGTTCTTCCCGTCCCCGTTGGGGGTGAACAGGTTAGGCACCGCAAAATAGGGGCAGATCTCCTTGCAGACCCGGTTGCTGGGCGCACTCTCGGTACCCTTGGTGTTGACCGCCGTCACGTAATAGCACCCCGCCACCGTGCTCAGGCTCTGGTGCTGGAAGCTGGTGGTGGGTGTAGCCACCGAGGCAATCTTCTGCAAACTGTCGCCCTCGTAGCGGGCATAGTAGATGTTGTAGGAGGCGATGCGGGCATCGCAGGGGCGGCCCCCCAGGCTGGTGGGGTACTGCCAGTTGAGCGTGTTGGTAAAGCTGCTCTGGGTGCAGAAGGCATCCGGGGCCAGGGCTGCGCAGTTGAGTTGGTCCAGGCTCAGGCTGGGCGGGCAGGGCCTGGTGGTGTCCGAGGGGCTGGCGCACTGGATCTGGCTGAAGTTGATCAACAGGCCGTTCGGGCTGGTCTTCGGCCGAATTGTCAGATCAGCGTATTGCCCCACCGCTTCTATCCGGTAACAGTAGCTGCTATCAGGCGAGAGTGCGCCGCTGGTCAGCCCGTCCTGGGCATAGGTGTCACCTCCCGTATCCACGAAGGTATAAGGAGCAGTTTGTACCCTGACCTCCGCAATGATGTTGAAGGGGCCAGCGGGTCCACGTCGTGAGCGGTACACCCGGTGAGTCTGGTTGTCGTTGCTCCAGGGGGTGTTGGCCGCCCAGCTCAGGTTGATGCGGTTAGGCACGGCCAGCGTCGTCAGCCGCACGCTGCTGGCCGGGTCGGTGGCATCCTGGCGCACCAGCTGCCCCGCCGCGTTGGTGATGTAGAACTCCAGCCGGTAGGTGTACCCCTGGGTCTGGGTGTCCAAGCCCCGGTCTACGAACACAGTATCAGCGATGGGTTGCAGGGCCGTGCTGATGGCCGTGATCTGGGTGAAGGTGGTGCCCGTCAGACCCGGCGAGCGGAAGAGCCGGTACTGGAAGGGGCCACCCCCATCGGCGGGGTTGAGGCCCAGGGGCCTTGTCCAGCGCACGGTGATCACGCCCCGCCCTGGGCCGGTGGCCGGACCGGTGCTATCGACGGTCACGTTGGTGAGCACCGGCGCCAGCAGGGGCAGGGCCAGACACACCTCGGTTGAGACCACGCTCTCCCCACCCACGGGCAGGGGGTACTGGGCCACGATGCGGTAGCTGTAGGAAACCCCTCGCCGTAAGCCCGTCGTATCGGTAAAAGTCGACGTGGTTAGCGGCACCAGCCCAACACGGGTGTAGCCCGACAGAATACCCGTCGTACAGGGTTGTGGCTGGCGATTATCGCAGCCCTCCTTGCGGTAGATCTGCATCTGGGCAAGCGCCTGGTCAGCCCCTCCCACGGGGCTACAACTGTAAGGGCTCCAGCTGAGCTGGATGGCCCGCCCCGAGGCGTTGCCCGCCGCCACCCCGCGGGCCGTCAGGTTCTGGGGCCGGGGGCCGATCAGCCGCACCCCGAAGCTGGCAAAGCTGGCCAGCGACACCGACCGGTTGGTGGGTACGTCGTTGGCCTTGATGGTGATCTGATAGGGCTCCTGCCGCAGCTGGGTGCAGTTGGTCTGCCAGGTAAACACGCTGGTAGCGGGCGAGGCCTGGGCCGTCCCACTGGCGGGTGTCAGACTGGCATAGGCGGGGGGGATGATCGAGGGGCTGTAGACCACATTGTCGGGCGAGCGGTTGAAGGGGCCGCCGTAGCCCAACACGATGACCCGGTTGCCGTCGGGGTCCACCACCCGGATGGTCTGGGTGACCAGCGTGCCTGCCTCGGCACAGATATCAGCGATGGGGTCGATCAGGGGGCGTTTGTTGGTGGCGTCGATGACGATCACCTGCACATCGCGGGTGATCTCCCCGATCAGCACCCCGTTGCGCCACTCCTGGATGATGAAGGCGTAGTTGTACTGGCCCGCCTCCATAGGCGCATCCCAGCACACATCCCCCGTTTTGGCGTTGACCGAGAAGGAGGCAGGAGACGTACCCGCCTCGGTGCGGCCCGGCGCAATCACATCGCTGGGCAGCTGATATTGTGGTACAGCAAACGAGCGACAGGGGGCCCCATCTCCTGAATACTGTGGAATGGAAATACGGTATGAGAGGCTATCGCCGTCGGGGTCGTAGGCCGCAGGATTGTGGCAATATTTCTGGCCAATGCGGGCCGAATCGACGGGTGGGTTGAGCAGGATTGGATTTGTGTTAAAGCCCAGGGCGGCATTGGCCGAAATAGTGGTTGTCACGAAAAAACTTACGTTCTGCGACGCACCATTCTGAATATTCCGAGTTCCATCATTCCGGTTCACGACACGGGCAGAAATCGAATAAACGCCAGGCCCTGGGTACGTATACACCACCCGATAAATGTTGATCGATGTGCCTCTGTTCAGCAGCCGGATCGGAAGCACACGCGGAACATCACGGCTGGTACCATCGCCAAAGCAGAAGAGCGCATTATCTGCGGCCTGTGCTGCTCCCGCTCCCCCTATAATATCATAATAGGCCGTGAGGGTGATTTCATACGTTATGCCGGTAGCACTCGGTATGCGCTTTGTGGTAATCTCACCAGCCCGCACATGGGTGGCCTGTACCACATTGGGCAGTAACAGGCCAATACCCAGCAACATGGCCAGTAGCCAGCCAGTATAACTCGATCTCATATATATGGGTAGTCGTTTTACTAATGAACGATTTTGACCGTCAAAAAGATATGACTCTGGAAGGGAGTTTACTGTTTTCAGTGTACTGTCTTCTGCTGCGCTGCTAACCTACCTGATGTTGGTTTAACCACGTAATAGAAGACAGTACACTGAAAACAGCAAACTCCTTACAGCGGAATATTTCCGTGTTTTTTTCGAGGGAGCGTTGCCACTTTGTTTTCCAGCATCTGAAACGCCCGCATCATCTTCTGCCGGGTTTCTTCGGGGTAGATCACCTCGTCGATGTAGCCCCGGTGCGCGGCCCGGTATGGATTGGCAAACTTTTCCGTGTATTCCTGTACCTTCTCCTGGAGTTTGGCCTGTGGGTCAGCGGCTTCAGCAATATCGCGTTTGAAAATAATCTCGGCTGCCCCACTGGCGCCCATCACGGCAATCTCTGCTGATGGCCAGGCGTAGTTCAGGTCAGCACCGATATGCTTCGAGTTCATCACATCATAAGCGCCCCCATACGCTTTACGCGTAATGACGGTTACGCGTGGCACGGTGGCTTCGCAGAAGGCATATAATAGTTTGGCGCCGTTGGTAATGATGCCGTTCCATTCCTGATCGGTGCCGGGCAAAAAGCCAGGTACGTCTTCCAGCACAAGGATAGGTACGTTGAAACAGTCGCAGAAGCGGACGAATCGGGCGGCTTTGGTGCTCGCCTGAATATCCAGTACACCCGCCAGCACGGCCGGCTGGTTACCAACCACACCAATACTGCGGCCGCCAATACGGGCAAAACCGACCACAATATTTTCGGCGAAGTTCTTGTGCACCTCCATGAACGAATCGGCATCTACCAGCGCATCAATTACTTCGCGCATGTCGTACGGCTGGTTCGGATTGTCGGGAATGATCGTGTTCAGCTCCGGCCGACTTTCGCTTTCCGGCGCTTCGTACGCCAGCCTGGGCGGCTGGTCTTCGCAGTTCTGTGGAATATAGCTCAGGAGCTGCTTCAGGCCCTGAATACAGGCCAGTTCAGTAGCGCTCGAAAAGTGCGTCACGCCCGATTTGGTGCTGTGTGTGCTGGCGCCACCCAGTTCCTCGGCCGTTACCTCTTCGTGGGTCACGGTTTTCACCACGTTGGGGCCCGTCACGAACATATAGCTCGTGTTTTCAACCATGAAAATAAAATCGGTGATGGCCGGGCTGTACACGGCACCACCCGCACAGGGGCCCATAATGGCCGACAACTGCGGAATGACACCCGAAGCGCGCGTGTTTCGGTAGAAGATATCGGCGTAACCGGCCAGCGACAGCACCCCTTCCTGAATCCGGGCCCCGCCTGAGTCATTAAGCCCGATGACCGGTGCCCCATTTTGCATGGCCAGGTCCATCAGCTTGCAGATCTTCTCGGCATGGGTTTCAGAAAGCGCCCCGCCAAAAACCGTGAAATCCTGTGCAAAGACATAAACCAGCCGACCGCTGACCGTCCCGTAACCCGTTACTACCCCGTCGCCCAGGTAATATTCTTTATCTAAACCAAAGTCTTTGGTCCGGTGCATCACGAACTTCCCAATCTCTTCAAAAGACCCTTCATCCACCAGAAGTGCAATGCGTTCGCGGGCGGTCAGTTTTCCTTTGGCGTGCTGGGCGTCGATCCGTTTCTGGCCTCCGCCTAGTAGCGCTTCGGCATTTTTCCGGTCAAGGGTGTCCGTGTTTTTGGGCTTGGTTACTGAATTCATGTACGCGGCTTCGGTAAAGTATGTCGTGAAAGCAAAAGTAGAGTAGAAGCATAACAAAAAATAGACTCCCCCAGCCTGATTCAGGTATTGGTAACGTACCTGAATCAGGCCCTGTTTGCTGGTAGCCGGGAAACAGGGCGCTATTTTACCGATTCAATCAGGTAAGGTAACCGGGTCGCTGTCTTTATTTAGTGTGTTCACAATTTGATCTCAACAACACGGATTCATGAGTCAGACTAACCAACCTAACGACGCGTCGCGCCGGAAGTTTTTACAAACCGGCGCTTTAGCCGCTGGTTCGTTCTTCATTGTACCCCGCCACGTACTGGGGAAAGGCTTCATTGCTCCTTCCGATAAACTCAACATTGCCAGCGTAGGCTTCGGCGGCAAGGGAGCCAGCGACCTCAACAATTCATACAATAACGGAGTCAACAACGTGGTGGCCCTCTGCGACGTAGACTGGGGCCTGCAACGGGTGAAAGAGAATTTCACCAAGTTTCCAAACGCCAGGCGGTACAAGGATTTTCGTGAAATGCTCGATAAGGAAGGCAAAACCATCGACGCCGTAACGGTATCGACCGCCGACCATACGCACGCCGTGGTAGCCATGGCTGCCATGCAGCGCGGAAAGCACGTATATGTGCAGAAGCCCCTGACCCACAACATCCATGAAGCCCGGATGCTGACCGAAGCCGCCCGGAAATATAAGGTCGTCACGCAGATGGGCAACCAGGGCTCGTCGAACCCGCAGCAGAAGGAAATGGTCGACTGGTTTGATCAAGGGCTGGTTGGCAACGTGCATACGGTTTATCTCTGGACCAACCGCCCCGTGTGGCCACAGGGCATTCCGGTACCGCAGGCAGCGTCTGAAACCCCCGTTGATCTTGACTGGGATCTCTGGCTCGGGCCAGCGCAGAAGGTAGGCTACACGCCTGCCTACCACCCCTTCAAGTGGCGGGGCTGGTGGAACTTCGGTGCCGGCGCCCTGGGTGATATCGGCTGCCACATCATGGACGTGCCCTTCCGGGTGCTGGGCCTGGGTTACCCCACACAGGTAGAAAGCAGCATTGGTTCGGTATTCCTGAAAGACTGGACTCCTGAATACATTCCGGAAGGCTGCCCACCCTCATCGCACGTCGAGCTGCAATTCCCCCAGTCGAGCAAGAACAAGTCGGCGGTGAAGATGGTCTGGCTCGATGGTGGTCTCCGTCCGTTCCGGCCAGAGATGCTGCCAGCCGGTGAACCTTTCCCTGAAAACGGGGAGAACGGCGTGTTCCTGATTGGCGATAAAGGCATGATTGCCTGCGGTATGTACGGCGACAATCCGAAACTATACACCAAAAGCGGTGATAAGCGGGAAGCGGCTCCTAAACCAAAAGCAGGCACCGCAGGTACGGTATCGCTCGCCGAAAATGGCCATCAGGTGTTCTGGACAGAGGCCTGTAAAGCGGGATTCAATAGCAAAGAGCATAAAGCACTCACCTCGTCGTTCGACTTTGCCGGTCCGCTGACCGAGTCAGTGCTGATGGGTAACCTGGCTATTCGCAGCTACACACTCCGGGTGCCTAAGGCCGACGGTAAAAGCTTTACGTACCCCGGCCGCAAGCAATTGACCTGGGATGGCAAAAACATGAAAATCACCAATTTCGACGAAGCCAATCAGTTTGTCTCACGCGACTACCGCGAGGGCTGGAAGCTGGTGTAAGGTCGTTCGTTTCAAGCTTCATGTTTCAGGTGTCAAGTAGCGCTGCCGACTTAATAATGCTTACTTTTAGCAGCGCCACTTGACACTACTTATTTCTTTCTCTCCGCCCCTATGCGCCTTCTGATTCTGTTGCTCGTTTTCGCTTTCGTTCTTTCATCATTCGCTAACGCCCAAAAGGTTTTTGCGCATAATGACTACGAAAAGCCGCGACCATTGACGAAGGCGATTGAAGCCCGGGCCGATTTTATTGAAGCCGATATTTATTTGCGCAACGGACAGTTGGTGGTTGCCCATCTGCCGAAGGAAGCCGATACAGCTACCCGCACCTTGGAAAGCCTGTACATAAAACCAATTATTGCGCTTTTCGAAAAGAATCAGGGGCGCATCAGCACCGACCGGAAATACGCGCCTTCGCTGGTTCTCGACGTAAAAGATAAAGTGGACGATGTGTTGCCTAAACTGTTGCCATTGCTCGAAAACAACCTGGCTGCGTTCAGCCGGTCAGTTTCGCCGATGGCCGTTCGGATCGTCATCACCGGCAATCGCCCCCGCCCCGAATTTTATTTGGATCAGCCAACGTACCTGTTCTTCGACGGGAGGCCCAGTGAACTCTATGACGACGAAACAGCCAAACGCGTGGCGCTGATCTCCGATAATTTCCGGTCATATGCCCGCTGGGACGGCACCGGCGACGTACCTGACGACGACAAGGCGAAGCTGAAGCGCATCATCAAACGCGCACACGACACGGGTTGCCCCATCCGCTTCTGGAACGCCCCCGACACCCCCGACGCCTGGAAGAAACTCTATAAACTCGGCATCGACATCATAAACACCGATAAAGTAGCCGAGTGCACCCAAGTAATGAAGTAGCTATAGCGAATAGGCCACAGAGATATTCGAGAGCGTAGTTGCCCTAACACCCAACCTAAGTGTATTGCTCGTCACATCAGGAAGAAAAGGCAGCCATTGATAAGTCCCATTTACCGAAATCAACTCAGTCTGTACTATAAATCTATTCCCCACCATACAGGCCAGGCCAGTACTAGCTGATAATCCCGCATACCGGAGAAATTCATTGGATACCACATTCTCGTACCCATAATGGCCACCCAGTTCTACATACGGACGCAATCTGGACGTGCCCAGATAAGAACGAACAAACGGGCTAAACGTAAGTAAGTAAGTTGTTGCACTAGCCGTGTTGTATGTTGAGCTGTTTCGATAAACGCTTAAATCAACACCAATGCCTACAAGCAGGTTATCTTTCACAAACCTTCCTGCTGACAGGCTAGCTTCAACTCTTGCCTGTAGGGCCCGGTCTGCCTGATTGCCAGTTGGGTCGACCGTATTACTTGTTCCATTTATACTTGCTGAAGTTCCGAGCAGCCAGCGGCCTTGGTTCGTTTGCGCTGTAACAAAGTTATCAGCAGCGAGAGTTGGCCCCGAACGGCTTCTACCTCCCAATATAGCAACGCCAAAATTGGCAGTCCCAACGCCCACAGGAAATCCATTGCCTGTAATCGACGCCTCAACGCCAATTCGTTCGGTCAACGCATACAGACCACCCACCTGGAAAGTAGGCGCAATCTCCCAAGAAATAGTCCTACTCCTATTTAATGATGGCTGACCATTCATTAAGCTACTGCTTAGCTGTTCGGACCGATCGGTTGCCAATCCTCCACCGACATAGACGCTCAGGCGCTCTACTACCGGCCAGTACCGACGAATATATACACCTGCTGATGAGTTGATAGTTTCGTTCGTTGCAGTGCGAAAGGAGGATGGCGTATTCAGGCTATTTTCCTGGCCATTCCAATCATATCTTCCAGCCAGACTTGCTCCTAGGAGCCAATTATCACGAATGAATTTACCTCTGTTAAGGCGCAGTTCTGTAAACGTGTACTTGTTCGTATACAGTACAGATCTGGTCGGGTCCTGGCCAGCTGTCTTAGTATTATCTATCGATAGGCCAACAGTTCCCGACGTGATAGTCTGTCCTTTCTGCGTTTGCGCAAAGGCCGGTAAGGTCAGTGCGCCTAATAGCGTGAGTGTAAAAAGCTTTTTCATAACGAGTAAGTTTAGTTGCGATTTAATGCAACTAAACTTACTCGTTATCTAACAAACTACGAATCAATGTATGTTAATTCTAGTATAAGTCACAAAAAGACGTAGGTCATCGTCAGCGACGGGCGTAATGACAGACTTATCTCGGTATTAGTACGGGCGTCGCCTGTTTGTTGGTCGTTGCTCCAGTCGTGGCCTACGCCACCCAGTTCGCCTTCAACGATAAAGCGCGTACCCAGCAGGTAGGCCAGTCCGCCACTGATTCGCCAGCTATACGCTGCTGCTCGTGATTGCAAGGCACCATCGCCGGAGACTTGCTCATCACGCCAGCCAACACGACCCGCTACGAAGGGCCCGAATTGGGTTTTCGACAGGTATTTCTTGGCAAATGGCTCTATGCCAATCGACTTGGTCAATACAATTCCTTTCTGTGAATCCGTCGATGAGCGATTAAATTCATTCGTCAATTCCTGTTGCCTGATCGGTATCGCTATGCCAACCACCCAGCGTTTACCGGGTATGTAGCCAATCGATGGGCTCACCACCACTTGCCTGGTTATCTGTCGCTGTACCGTAGTCAACTTATCGCCGCCAGAAATGAGTTCCTGTGTATTTGTGCCCAGTTCAAACGTCCCTCCAACTACCCAATTGCCGGTCAGGAGTTGAGCGGGTGTCTGCCTCGAGGTCACTACCGACCGTTTCTTCTTCACGTCGGTCAATACTACCAGACCTAGATTCAGGTTGGAAAATGCCACTGGAAAAAGGGCCGATCTGGCACTCAATTCTAATCCCCACCGGGTATTGATGGCATAGAGTACTCCCGCCTGAAACTCCGGGGTTAGCCGCCATTGCGTTGATTCCTGTTCCGATATGCTTTGTTGCGTATTGGTTGTCAGCAGCCGATTACGGCCGTAGGATACAGCCAGCCCACCACCAACGTACCCATGAAGCGCCTCCTTCCCCCAGAAGCGACGAATAAACGGTGTAGCGCCAAAGGTAGTTTGCCGGGAATCGCTCACAGCGTCGAAGTTGAATCCTTGCCGGGTTATATCTTGTATGCGCGTCAGCCGTAAGTCGGCGCCTATCAGTACATTATCTTGTAGAAATGTACCTTGTGTCAGCGAGATGGTGAGCGTAGACAACTTATCACTATTCTGAAAAAGGTCGGTACGCCCCGTTTGCCACCCAACATTACCTGATAGCCAGCCCACACCTTTCTCGGTCTGTGCCCGTGCAGATGGGCTGAACATGACCTGACTTACCACCAACAACGGCAAGGCAATTCGTACCGAGTTTCTCATAGTTCAATTCGTTGGGTAAATAAACAGCGTATTTCAACAACGAAAAACCCCGGACAGTGATACACCATCCGGGGTTTTGTTTATGAAACGGGAAGCCGATTATTCCGTTACGGCTTCAGGCTTTTTCACTGAAATAGTCAGCAATTCACCCTCGCCACTGTAGTCGGCCAGAATCACGTCGCCTTCTTTCAGCTCACCTTTCAGAATTTCTTCTGCCACGGGATCTTCCAGATAGCGCTGGATGGCACGGCTCAACGGACGGGCGCCATACTGCGGGTCGTAGCCTTTCTCGGCCAGGAAGTCTTTCGCCTTCTCGGTGAGTTCAACATTATAACCCAGGTTCAGCACGCGGCCCAGCAGCTTGCCAAGCATCAGGTCAATGATGTGGTGAATGTCTTCACGTTGCAGTGAATTGAACACGATCACATCATCAAGGCGGTTCAGGAACTCAGGCGAGAACGCTTTCCGAAGGGCCGACTGAATAGTCGATTTCATCAATTCGTCCTGATTCTCTGCGCTACGCTTCGAGGCGAACCCAATACCGGCTCCAAAATCTTTCAGGTCACGTACCCCGATGTTTGAGGTCATGATGATGATCGTATTCCGGAAGTCAACACGGCGACCCAAACCATCGGTCAGGATACCATCGTCGAGCACCTGCAACAGGATGTTGAACACATCCGGGTGGGCTTTCTCGATCTCGTCAAGCAATACGACCGAGTACGGCTTCCGACGAATCTTTTCGGTCAGCTGACCACCTTCCTCGTACCCTACGTAGCCCGGAGGGGCACCAACCAGCCGCGATACGCTGAATTTCTCCATATACTCCGACATGTCGATACGAACCAGCGCATCGTCTTTGTCGAACAAGTACGTTGCCAGCACCTTCGCCAGTTCGGTCTTCCCTACACCCGTCGGGCCCAGGAAAATAAACGAACCGATTGGTTTCTTGGGATCCTTCAGTCCAACGCGGGTACGTTGAATGGCTTTCACGAGCTTGTCGATGGCCGACTGCTGCCCGATCACTTTGCCTTTCAGTTCGTCGCCCATCCTGACGAGTTTCTTACCCTCGTCGTTGGACACGCTCGTTACGGGGATACCGGTCATCATGGCCACTACTTCGGCCACATTCTCTTCGGTTACCGTATACCGGCGCTTCTTGGTATCTTCTTCCCAGGCCTGTTTGGCACGGTCCAGCTGATCGATCAGGCGCTTCTCTTTATCACGGAGTTGAGCGGCCTCCTCGTACTTCTGGCTCTTCACCACCTGGTTCTTCTCCTTTTTGATATTCTCGATCGACTCTTCGAGCTTCAGAATATCTTCGGGAACAGTGATGTTACTGATGTGTACACGAGCACCCACCTCATCCAGTACGTCGATGGCTTTGTCGGGCAGGAAGCGGTCAGAGATATAACGCTCCGACAGTTTTACCGACGCTTCGATCGCCTCTGGCGTATAGTTCACGTGGTGGTGATCTTCGTACTTATCCTTGATATTATTCAGGATCTCGATGGTTTCGTCAATCGACGTGGCATCGACCATGACCATCTGGAAACGACGGGCCAGGGCGCCATCTTTTTCGATGTACTGCCGGTACTCGTCGAGTGTGGTGGCCCCGATGCATTGAATGTCGCCGCGAGCCAGGGCTGGCTTGAACATGTTCGAGGCATCGAGTGAGCCTGAGGCGCCCCCCGCACCCACGATCGTGTGCAACTCATCGATGAACAGGATCACTTCGGGCGATTTTTCCAGCTCGTTCATGACGGCCTTCATCCGCTCTTCGAACTGACCACGGTACTTGGTACCAGCCACCAGCGAGGCCAGATCGAGCGTAACGACACGCTTGCCGAACAGCACCCGCGATACCTTTTTCTGAACGATCCGCAACGCAAGACCTTCGGCGATGGCTGTTTTACCAACACCAGGCTCACCGATCAGGATCGGGTTATTCTTCTTACGGCGGCTCAGAATCTGGGCCACGCGTTCAATTTCTTTCTCACGACCAACAATCGGGTCGAGCTTACCCACCTCGGCGAGTTTGGTTAAATCCCGGCCAAAGTTATCGAGTACAGGCGTACGCGACTTTTCTGAACCTTTGTCTTTACCCTGCCCGGTGCCGCTACCACTGCCGCCGAACATGCCGCGTGAGGCATCATCATCGTCGTCGGTATCATGCGCCATATTGGGCTGAGTTCCGGTTGATTGATATTCCAGCATCTCCTTGATAACTTCGTAGTTGACGTTGAATTTGTGCAGAATCTGCGTGGCAACGTTGTCTTCGTCGCGCAGAATCGACAGTAACAAATGTTCTGTGCCGATCAGCGGGCTCTTGAAAATCTTCGCTTCTAAGTACGTAATCTTCAGGGTTTTCTCCGACTGACGGGTCAGGGGGATATTGGCCAGATTTTTAACGTTGTTGGTTGCGGTTCCTTTCGTGGCTTGTTCGATGGTGATGCGCAGTTCGTCGAGTGAGATCGACAGTTTTTTGAGCAGCCCCACCGCTACGCCTTCGCCCTCGCGAATCATGCCCAGCAGCAAGTGTTCGGTGCCGATGTAATCGTGACCGAGCCGCAAAGCCTCTTCCCGGCTGAGGGAGATGACTTCTTTTACGCGGTTTGAGAATTTTGCTTCCATTCGCTTGGGGTTCCTAATCGTATTAGCGTCTTACTGAAATAACGTATTTTATTTTGGGTTTGTTCGCCGGGAGTAAGGCATGAAAGACGATTTACGCGCTAACGCTTTTCATTCATTGTTTCGCCGGCAAACAGCAAATCCAATACACTCAGGTTTGGTACAAATTCAGCACCAAAGTTTTGGTGGTAGTCCGATATTGGACCAAACAGTCCAATTTCGACAAACTGACCTGGCTCAATAGCCGAACGGGCGTCAAATACGCCGGTTGGTGGCGTCTTTTCGTACCATTCTGTCAGGTTAACCGGGGTACTCAGTCGAAGCCACTTCCGACAGAATGTCAGCAATGACCAGTTTAAATCGAATAAAAAGGGATGATGCTGGTGGAAAATCTCCTCTAATTCCGGCATCAGATACTCAAAATACGGCGATTTAGCGTAAGCCGATTTAAGGCAGCGCGTATGTCGGTCGATCCAGTTTTGGCCGTAATCGATTCGTACTTCCCTGATCAGTTGTCGACGTGAGCTATGACTAACGGGCACTGTCAAACAGTCGATTTTATTGCTGGTCAGTACGTAACAACGGTTACGGTAACTTTGCTTCTGGTAGTTTTCGTGCGCCTCAATCAGCACCTTATCGGCAAGGGCCATTCCACGCATAACATCGAGGCAAGGCAGGTAGTGCAGGTCTATGAGTAAGGTATATGGTGGGGGTATCAAGTGGTTTGGAATGGTTCGATTTACCAACTAACGAAAAAATTGGATTCACTCCAGTAGTGCAGCTGATTTTTAATTCAAAACTTACAGTCTATTGTACATTTTCACGATTTAACAGTACTGTTTCCAGGAATTACTTCCTCTTTTTTCATCGTAGTTTTGTTCACACTATCACCTGCTCAACATATGCCTAATCGCTTGTTAATTGGCCTGGTCTCCTGCCTGCTTACCGAATCAATTTTTGCGCAAACGCCAACCGATACGGCCTTTGTCCGCACGCACTACACGAAGATCGACCGACAGATCCCGATGCGCGACGGCACCAAACTTTATACGGTCATTTATATCCCAAAGGATGCGTCGCCCTCGAACCGGAACGCCGGACCGCGCTACCCGTTTCTGCTGGAACGTACCCCCTACTCAGCCGGGCCATACGGTGAAACGAACTACCCGAAGCAGGGACCCGGCCCATCAATTGAACTCTCACGGGAGAAATTTATTTTCGTAAACCAGGACGTGCGCGGGCGGTACATGAGCGAAGGCCAGTTTGAGGAGATGACGCCCGCTGTGAATGGCCTGAACGGGTCTAAAAAGGAGCTTGGCAAAAAACACGCGCGATACAGCATTTACACCGGCACACGGGAAGATACGACCGTAAAAACCTCGAAGTGGCTAAAAAACCTGCAAGCCGTGGGGCCCATCGATGAAAGCACAGATACCTACGACACCGTAGAATGGCTCCTCAAGAACGTACCTAACAACAATGGGCGCGTAGGCATCATGGGCATTTCCTACCCCGGCTTCTACGCATCGGCTGCCCTGCCCAACGCCCACCCCGCCATTAAAGCGGTATCGCCACAGGCACCGGTTACCGACGAGTTCATGGGCGATGATGCCCGCCATAACGGTGCGTTTTTCCTGCTCGACAATTTCTCATTCATGAATTACTTCGATGCACCCCGCACCGGCCCAATTCAGGACTACCCGCCCGTGTTTACGTATAAGACCACCGACGCGTACCAGTTTTTTTTGAACCTAGGCCCGCTGAAAAATGCCAACGGCCCGGCTTACTTTAACAATAAGGGCAAAATCTGGAACGAGTACCTGGCCCACGAAACCTACGATGCCTACTGGCAAAGCCGCAACATTCGTCCGGCACTGGCTCAGGTACGTCCGGGAGCCACGCCACCGGCAACGTTGGTGGTAGGTGGCTGGTATGACGCCGAAGATCTGTTTGGCGCTTTGAACACGTACAAGACGCTGGAAAAGAACGCCAACAATCAGAACCAGCTCGTGATGGGGCCGTGGACACACGGAGCCTGGGCCCGCCGCGACTGGTCTGCCTTCGGCGATTTCCAATTCGGCAGCAATACCGCTCAGGCTTACCGCGACTCGGTGGAAACACCCTTTTTCCTGTACCATCTGAAAGATAAAGGCCGCTACGTACCAACCGAAGCCCGCGTGTTCAATACGGGCAGCAATCAATGGCAATCGTTTGCCAGTTGGCCCCCAACATCAACGACAGAACAGACGTTCTTTCTGGCTGCGGACAATCAACTGGCCAACGCTTCGACTGGCAGCAACGTACCTACAGCATACACGAGCGATCCGGCAAAACCGGTGCCCTATACAGATGGTACCTGGGCACGGCGTAATAATGCCTACATGATCGACGATCAGCGATTTGCGGCCCGCCGCCCCGATGTAGTGGTCTTTCAGACAGAGCCGCTACAAAACGACCTTACCCTGGCCGGCCCAATTACCATCGATCTTCGCGTAGCCATGACCGGCACCGACGCGGATTTCATCGTTAAACTCATCGACGTGTTGCCCGACACAGCGAGTGCCCCTCGTCCGAATCCGAAAAACATAACGCTGGGAGGCTATCAGCGACTGGTGCGCGGCGATGTAATGCGGGGCAAGTTCCGGAATTCAATGGAAAAGCCGGAAGCCTTTGTACCAGGCCAATCAACGCCTGTTTCGTTCACGCTCAATGATGCGCTGCACACCTTCAAAAAAGGCCACCGCCTGATGGTGCAGGTGCAATCGTCGTGGTTTCCGCTCGTCGACCGCAATCCACAGACATTTGTGAACATCAGCACGGCCACCGAAGCCGATTTTCAAAAAAACACGATCCGCATCGGCACTGACTCGTCGGTAAAGCTGACCGTACTGAAGTAGGTAGTTGGTCATAAAAGAGTGGTTAGTGAAAGCAATAAGCCAACTAGCCTTTTCTCACGCCAGGTACGTTGTCTTTGAGCCAGTTTCGAGCTATACCAACGCCAAAGAGGGTCATTACCATGCGGTAATGACCCTCTTTGGCGTTGGTATAGCTCGAAACTGTTATGCTTCTTTTTCTCTCAAAGGCGCGTCGACCAGCGAAATGGGTTTATCGGATGGCCCCTCTGACTCACCAGGCGTTTCTGGATTACCCTCAGTGGGTAAGGTCGATTCCACAGTAGCCACTTCATCAACGGGAGTCATTTCGTCCAGTTCTTCAGCAGTTTCCGGCATAGGCACTACTGCCGCGTTAGTCGCGTCTGGATCATCAGGGAGCAGCCCTTCCCGCTCGGCTTGCTGCTGATAAAAACGACGCTGGAAAAACAGAATAAGGCAAACGCCAACAAATATGCACGAATCGGCAAAGTTGAAGATCGGCATGGAAAAGTAACTGCCCCCCCAGATCGGAATCCAGCGAGGCAAAATGCCTTCCCATAAATCGAAGAAAATAAAGTCGATCACCTGGCCGTGAAACCAGGGCGTTGGTGCACCATAGGGCGCGTTATGGAGATAGACGCCGTAGAATGTACTATCGATCACGTTCCCGATAGCACCCGCCAGAATAAGCGCCATGGCGTAAAGCAATCCATTTGGCGCGCCGTTTCTGGCCAGATACACCAGATACCAGCCAATGCCGACCATGGCAAACAGGCGAAAAACGCTGAGAACCAGCTTTCCGTACTGGTGATTCAGTTCCATGCCAAACGCCATACCGGGGTTTAGCACATATTGAAATTTGAACCAGTCGCCAACGACATGGATCGGCATGTACAGATGTTCCTGCATATACTGCAGGATCCAGAGTTTCGACGCCTGATCAATACCTATCAGCAATAACGCCAGCAAAAAAAAACGGATCGGGTTCTTCTGAATCATAAGGAAATAAGGAGAAAGGAGGAGGGAGGAATGGAAGAAAGGATTGCTGCGCTGTTCAAAATAGATATAGCAAAGCCCCTTTCTTCCATTCCTCCCTCCTCCTTTCTCCTTTTATTTGTTGCAGCCTTTGCGGCGTTCCAGTTCGCTTCTGACGAGGGTAAACTCGCGGCTACTCTGACCAGCAATTGATTTATTCTCTTCTGCCCGACGGAACAGGTAAGGCATTACGGCTTCTACCGGCCCATAGGGCACGTACTTGGCTACGTTAAAGCCCGAGTTAGCCAGATTATAGGAAATATTGTCACTCATGCCCAGCAACTGCGCGAAGTAGATGTGCGGATCGTTGGGCGCAATACCCATGCGTTTCATCTGGGCAATGGTGTACTGGCAACTGTACTCATTGTGCGTGCCCAGACAGATCGACACTTCGTCGCGGTTTGAGAGGCAGAAATCAATGGCCCGGTTGAAATCACGATCGGTATCCTCCTTCGTCGCCTGGATTGGATCCTGGTATTCATCTTCGTGAGACCGGATGCGTTCTTTTTCCAGATAGGCTCCCCGCACCAGCTTGGCACCGAGGTAGTAGCCTTTTTCGCGCGCAAGCTCCGTTGCTTTCACCAGCTGATCGTACATTTCCCAACGGTACATCTGGTACGTATTATAGACCACACACCGCTCGTGGTTGTAGCGGTCCATCATCTCGTAGGCCAGTTTGTCGATGGTATCCTGAATCCAGCTTTCTTCGGCATCAATAAAGATCCGCACTTTTCGGTCATATGCCCGGCGACAGAGTGTGTCTACCCGTTCACGTACCCGTTCGAAGGCAGTCTGTTCCGATTCAGTCAGTTCATCGCCGCGTTGAACGGCTTCGAGTAGTTCCGTTTCAGCCAGTCCGGTGACTTTGAATACAGAGAACGGAATATCAGCTGATTCGCTGGCCCGTTCGATCGTGCGCAGAATCTCCAGTACAGTGCTATCAAAGCACTTTTCGTTTGCTTCCCCTTCGATGGAATAATCGAGGATCGTGCCGACCTGAGCGGTGTGCAGATTGAGGATGGTCTTCTCGCAATCGCGGATGCATTCCCCCCCGCAGAACTGCTCAAAAATGGTCTTTTTGATGAGCTTTTTAATGGGGAGCTGTAGTTTCAGGGCCAGTTTTATAAAAAAAGTCCCTACTTTTACGAGCCAACCTTGGTTCATCAACGCAAAAAGCCAGTACGTTTTTCGAAGTTTGAAATTCGACTGGGAAGAGAAGGCAATCGATGTGTCCTCAAAAGATACCGGTTGAGCTACAGTCAGTTTTGTAGTTACAGCCGGTTGGACGGGGGATGTGATTAGATTACTTCGGTTCGACATAGTCAATGCGCCGTTTCCGGTGCGTTCGCCATACGGTCGTTCAGTAGCTTGACATTAACGGCCTAAAGATAAACGTATTTTTGGCCAAAAAAGGTTTTTCAAGCTATCCTCTACTTTTTCAACAGACTAATAATCGTACAAGACTTGGGTGAGAATCAGCCCCATTTAGGGCTTTTGCTCCTGCAAATATACTATAAATTTGTACCCGGAAATTTTACAAGCGGAATAGTCAACTTTACAACTAGCGTACACGTAACCTCATGAAACCAGATTTAGCCGTAGAGCCGCTCGATTCGTGGATACAGACCGACGGCAAACCCCTCATTATAGCAGGGCCTTGCAGTGCAGAAACAGAAGAACAACTTGTTGAAACCGCTCGCCAGTTAGCTGCGCTGGGCCAGGTTCACGCCATTCGCGCCGGTGTTTGGAAACCCCGGACCCGGCCAGGTAGCTTTGAAGGGATGGGCGAACCAGCCCTGGCCTGGATTCAGCGGGCCAAAGCCGAAACCGGCTTGCCTTTTGCCGTTGAAGTAGCTACCCCACAGCACATTGAGCTGGCCCTGAAATATGGCGTCGATATTCTTTGGGTAGGTGCCCGTACGACGGTTAACCCCTTCAATGTGCAGGAAATTGCCGATGCCCTGAAAGGTGTTGACGTACCTGTGCTGGTAAAAAATCCGGTTAACCCGGACCTGGCTCTTTGGGTTGGTGCCTTCGAGCGGATTGCCGGTGCCGGTATCACCAAGCTGGGGGCTATTCACCGTGGGTTCTCTACGGGCGAAGCCAGCAAATACCGCAACATTCCGATGTGGCAGATGGCGATCGAACTGCGCACCATGTTCCCTCAGTTGCCGATCATTGGCGACCCGAGCCACATGGCTGGCAAGCGGGCGTACCTGAACGAACTGGCTCAGATGGCGATGGACCTGAACTATGACGGTCTGATCGTTGAATCGCATATCGACCCTGACAAAGCGTGGAGTGATGCTGCTCAACAGCTTACCCCTGCCGCCTTCGGCGACATGCTGGAGCACCTGCATATCCGTCAGCTCGAGTCGAGCGATCGGGAGTTCCAGAGTGCTATGGAGCAGATCCGCGTGAAGATCGACAGCGTTGACCGTCAGCTGGTTGAACACCTGGCCGCTCGTATGTCGCTGGTGGAGAAGCTGGCCGAATACAAGCGCGACAACAACGTATCGATGTTCCAGCCCGACCGTTGGAAAGAGATTCTGGAGTCACGCAAGCAGTTGGGCGCCAAGCTGAACCTGTATCCCGAGCTCGTTGAAGAGATCTACAAGATCATTCACATGGAGTCGATCCGCAAGCAAACCGAAGTGATCAACAGCTCGCCGGTAGCCTAAACTAAAGGAGTAAACACAGAGACGCCGAGCGCGTAGAGTTGGAATTTTCCCCTCTCTATACGCTCGGCGTCTCTGTGTTTACTCCTTTTTCGCCTTCACCATCGCGATCAAAGGATTTGTGGCTGACGTTCAGCGCATCAGAAAAACTTTCTCGGTGCGGTTATAGGCGGCAAAGCAGCCTAATCCACCCTGTATGTTGGTGGGGATCAGCACAGGTTCGGCAAAGGGATTGCTGCGATTTTCGCGCTGGCGAATAATGGCGTCTGTGTAGCGGTAGTACAATTCTTCGGTACTCAGCAGTCGTAGAATCACCTGAGGGTTAGGCAATATTGTCCCCATCGTTAATTTTTTCAACGCTTCCGCCGCATTGGTTGCCATTACATTCACTTCCACTAACCCGACTTCAGCAGCCAGTGAAGTCAACAGCGCACCATCCTGGCGGTCATCGGTTAGCAGGTTACCAGTTCTGTTCTCACGGGAAAACGATAGCAACCGCAGGCTGTTACTCTGCTGATTCACTTGTCCGTATGGATCATTATTGTAACCCCACCTAAAATAAGCGGCGTATTCATAGAAATTAGGTTCGTCGCGCGGATCCTGCCAATCGAAACGTACCGAATAAATTTTCTGTAGCCGATTCCCAACGGTAACAACAGTCGAGTCCAGAATGCCCTGATTGATGGGCACGGGCTTAGGCACAGTAGCCCTGGCCGTTACCTGTTTGCCGTCGGGTGTGCTGACGGTCAACGTGTACGTTCGTCCGGCAACGATTGGTAACAGGTTCGCCCGTGCCTCATACCACTGTTTGTCAGACAGATACCGAAGCACAACTACCCTGTCTCCGTCAGTCAAGGAGACGATCGCGTTGGCCACATTGTATGGCAGCGCATCCGTTTGTTCGCCCAGTACTGGCTTCGAGCGCGACACTTTCACCGACAATAGTGTATCCTGAGGCGATATATAGCTGTTCACGACCAACTTCTCGCCTTCAGTTGACAACAGGGATGGACTCACCTCGTTGCGTAGGCTACCACAGGCAGTAAGCACAAGAAAAATTGATATATAAAGTAGTCTTTTCATGCTGGCTTGCGCGGGCACCAGGGTTAAAACTTATAGGAATAACTAAATGCCGGTACGATCGGGAACACCGAATACTTGTATAAAACGGTAATATCGGGCTGCCCAACGGCCTGGCGTTTGCTCTCGATATTGTAGAAGAACGGATTACGACGGTTGTACGCGTTGTAGGCGCTAAACTCCCAGGTGCTTTCGTGCGTCTTCCGTTTACGATGAAACTGAACGCCTACGTCGAGCCGGTGATAGGGCTCGGCACGAAACGCATTTTTATCCTGCCCATAATCGCGCACTCCCGTTCCACCATTGAACACCAGGGGGCTAACACCGGTAACAGCCCCACTGGCATCTTTCACATAATCGATACCATTACTCAGGCCAAACGAACGGTAGCGGGCGTTGGGCACCGTCAGCGCCTGGCCAGTACCATATACCCAGGTGGCCGAGAGTGTAATGCGGGGACTAAGATCATACATTCCCACAACCGATATGTCGTGGCGACGGTCGTAGCGGGGGAAGAAAGGCCGACCACCATTCAACTCGCTGAACTGCCATTGTGTCCAGGAAAGCGTGTAACCAACCCAGCCGCTGAACCGGCCTTCCTTTTTGTGTAACAGCAACTCGGCCCCATAGCTCCAGCCGCGTCCCGCCGTGACGTTGTCTTCCCAGCGTACCCGTTTAGCCGATGTAGGATCATCGACCAGCAGAAAGCTGGCGCCTTCTTTGTAATTGATAATATTGTCCATCCGCTTATAGTAGCCTTCGATGGTCAACGCTAGTCCATGTTTCGGGAAGTCTTTAGCTAAGCCAGCGGCCCACTGTTGCGACTGTTGCGGACGTACCCGATCTGTGGTGGGCACCCACAAGTCGGTTGGCAGGCCAATGCCTGTATTGCTTAGCAGGTGAACATACTGATTCATTAAGGCGTAGGATGCCTTTACCGATAAATCAGGTTTAATGATATAGGCCACCGAGAGGCGAGGCTCGGGCCGAACGTACCCAAGACCATTGCCTGTGAACGCGCTGATGCGCAGGCCGCCATTTAGCCGCCAATGGTCTGTAGGTCGCCACGTATCTTCGGCATACAGACCAGATTCGAGCACATCAATCCGGTCAACTTCGCGGCGAAGGCTGGATAAGCTGTTATTCTGTAGCACAATGGCCGACGGTGTAAACCGGTGCGCCGTTACCTGCATCCCAAAGCGCAGCGCATGATTGGGGGCCGGATAAAAATCGAGGTCGTGCTTCAATGAAAAATCACGAATACCTGATGTGTAATCCAGCACAAACCGGTTTTGTGAATCAATCAGCTGATTGGCATTGATCACAAACTGGTAGTCACTGAATATCAGCGATGTATTGGCAAACAATTTTTGGTTGAACTGGTGATTCCAGCGTAACGTACCCGTAGCGTTACCCCAACCCATGCCGATGCCTGTGTTATCGGTGTTGTCGTTGGCATAAAACTTATCGCGCCCGAAATAGCCGCTCAGATAAACCCGGTCGCGGGGACCCAAGTCGTAGTTTGCTTTGGCATTGAGATCGTAGAAATAGTAACCCGCCGACGTTTCGCCGTTGGTTTGCGCTTTCACGATTGGCGCAGAGATCACGTCCAGGTACGTTCGCCGACCCGAGATCACGAATGAACCAGAAGGCTGACCTGTCTTTTTATTTTTGGTCAGTGGCCCTTCCAGCATGATCCGGCTGGCAATCAAACCAATGCCTATTTCACCGTGTAGCTTGTCGCGGGCGCCATCTTTCATGGTCAGGTCGAGCACCGACGAGAGCCGCCCCCCAAACCGAGCCGGGAAACCACCCTTGGTCAGCTCCACACTCTTGAGTGCATCGCCGTTGAAGACCGAGAAGAACCCAAACAGGTGGCTGGCATTGTACACCACCGCATCGTCGAGTACGATCAGGTTCTGGTCGGGCCCGCCACCCCGCACATAGAGGCCGCTTTGGCCTTCGGACCCTTTCTGCACGCCGGGCATCAGTTGCAGCACTTTCAGCACGTCTTTCTCGCCCAATAGCGCCGGTATCTTTCTGATCTGTGCAATAGGCAAGTCGATCTGACTCATCTGCGGACTGTCGCTTACCCGATTCTCCTGCCGTTTCTCACTCACGACCACTTCGTTCAGTAGTTCACCGGGGGCCAAGTCGACACCGATTACCTGGTTCTGGTGCAGCGCCAGCGTCCGGCGCTGCGGCTGATAACCGATCAGCGAAAACACCAGCGTTACCGAATCGGCCTCGGGCAGTGTGAGCGAATAAAAACCAAACGTGTTGGTCTGCGTACCTACGGGCCTGTTATTCAGCCGGATAGTAGCACCTAATAACGCTTCGCGGCTTCCCAATTCGTGTACGTACCCGCTAACGGTGTAGCGGACGGGCACCTGAGCAATAGCAAGGCAAAAAGAGACGATGTAGAGGGTACAGGTTACGAATAAAGCGCGCATCATGTTGGCTTGATCCTACAAACCTACTCAAAATGTAGTGCATACCCATAGAGATGCCTACCGTTTGGTCAGCCGATCATCCGTTGCCTCAACAACGTACCCAGCCCTACAAAAGTGGTAACGACTTTTGACTGCATAATCGAACTAAACATAACTCTGTATGAAAATCCGCACACTTTCATTTTCGCTTGCCACAGCCATTACCCTGCTGGTAGGCTGCAAAAAAAGCAGCGACACCGTAACACCCGGTGGCTGCGATAACGCTTCGGCTCTTGGTGACAAATTCACCGCTGCCGCCAGCGCCTTCTCGTCAGATCCAACGAATAAAACGAAGTGTAATGCGTACGTAGACGCGTACAAGGCCTATGCCGATGCGGTCATTGCCTGTACTTCCTTATACACCGCGCAACAGCGCAGCGACATTCAGGCTAGCTACACACAAGCCAAAGACGCCTGCAAATAAGCCACGCGCTTACAGCGAATAGCCGTTGGCATACGCACGTTTCACAAACTGATTGGCGTAATCGAAGTTGGTAATTTTCATGGCGTCGCCATCCCAAAGCAATCTTTTACGCCCAGGGAACTGACCGTTCTCACGGGCAAGGTAGCTGCGGGTAGCCAGGTTACCCATCAGCACCGTTTCGGTGAGCGGTCCGGCCTGATCAAACGACGACGATGTGTAAGCTCCGTATCCCTGCTTGCAGGCTTTTACCCACTGCTGTTGATGGCCTTCGGTTTTTCCGTCGACCAGTGGGCGAATGGGTGCAGGCAGGGTACGTCCTTTAAATTTTTCGATGGGTAGTAGTTTGTAATCATCCCCGAAAATCCCGGCCGCCAGCATGCCTTTCGAACCGATGAACAGCATGCCTCCATCCTGATTAAAAAAGACCTGGTCGTAGGAAACTCCTTCCGGCAATGGTGGCCGAATACCGCCATCGAACCACGACAGCTTGATCTCCGGCACCTTTTTATCCTCGGAGGGGAACGTCATATGAATGCTCGACGATGGCGGGCAGACATCATCAAAGTACGCTTCCTGAAAGAAATCGGCATAGACCGAGCCTACACTGCATTCAACGGAAGTGGGGTACTTGAGCTTCAGGGCGCGGAAGGGCACATCCATAAAGTGGCAGCCCATGTCGCCCAGTGCGCCGGTGCCAAAATCCCAGTAGCCCCGCCAGCGAAAGGGCATGTAGGCCGCGTGATAATCGCGGTAAGGAGCCGTGCCCAGCCACTTATTCCAGTCAACTTCGGCAGGTATGGGCTGCGATTCTTTTCTGTCTTTTGGCGACTGCACACCCTGGGGCCAAACGGGCCGGTTGGTCCAGCAGTACACGGTGTGTACATGACCAATGAGGTTGGCCTGAATAATCGCCTCAACGTATCGGGTCGAATCGCCGCTGCTCCCCTGATTGCCCATCTGCGTCACCACCTTATTTCGGCGAGCCGCTTCGGTCAGCAACCGGGCTTCGTAGATATCGTGGGTCAGCGGTTTTTCAACGTAGACATGCTTACCAAGATTCATGGCCGCCATGGCAATTGGCGCATGCATATGATCCGGTGTCGACACGATGACTGCATCGATAGACGAGCCGACTTTTGCCAGCATCTCGCGGTAATCGTGGAAATAAGGGGCTTTCGGAAATTGGGCCCGGTACTTAACGGCCTGCCGGTCGTCTACGTCGCAGAGGGCTACAATATTGTCGCTCCCCCCATTGTGGGCCAGTCGTATGTTCACATCTGCCTTACCGCCACAGCCCACCGCCGCTATATTTAATTTGTCGGATGGCGCAACGTACCCGCGCCCTACTACATGCCGGGGCACAATGGTAAACGCCACGCTTCCAGCAGCGGCCAGCGCACTCGATTTAATAAAGGTTCGGCGAGAAGTCATATGGCGAAAGAGTGAATGGCGAAAGAGTGAAAGAGCGATTGACCCGTCAAATTACTGATTTGTTAACTTTTCCACCCTATCCCCCGCTCTTTCGCCATTCACTCTTTCACTCTACCCCATCACCTGGCCCATCTTCATGGCCACGCCCATGTCGCCTTTGACTTTCAGTTTTCCGGTCATAAAAGCCATCATCGGGTTCAGGTCGCCGGAAGCCATGCGTTCCAGATCGGCTACTTTTACGTGTAGTTCAGTGTCGGCCGGCTGATCGTCGTTTGTCACCACGGCAGGCGATTGTTTGGCATCAATGAAGACAACGCCCAGGTCGGTAACGAGTTTAGCGCTGGCGTCCAGGCTATCGGCGTGCGTTACGCGGGTACGAATGTTGTCGGTTAGTTCCTGAAGTGTCATGATTCTGGTTGAAATATGGTTTTTTTGTACCCCTTTACGGGGTAAAACTAGCCCGGCAACTGTAAGTTCACAACTAAATAAAGTGTCGAGTTTCAGGTTTCTGGTTTCAAGTAGCTTCGCCAACCAGTCATTTGATACCAGAAACCTGAAACTTGATACTCCGACTCATGCGTTCTCAATTTTTGACCATCCTTTGTATTTTCTCATTTCTCAGTTGCAGTTGGGGCCTTATTGAAAGTGGCGTTGCGCTCGCTAACCCTGAACGGGTAGCCGAAACGCCATTTACAGGTCATAAACCAGCCGGTGAGGCCAACGCGGATCGCCGCGACCCGCGTAATTTTTACGAAGACAGCGGGGCCAATAGCGACAATCCAATGCCCGAAGACCCGCGTGTAGTGCGGCAGTTGAGCATTGGGCAATTTGTGTATTCGCTGGTTACGCTCTTTGGCGCTTTCCTGATGTTCAGGCTGCGGCGGATTGGCTTCTACGTCTATATCGCAGGGGCCTTGCTGGGGTTCGTGCTGCCGCTCTATTATGTGGGGCTAGCCAGTCTGGGTACGTCGTTCAGCGTCTTTTTCAGCGTCCTCTTCGCCGTTATGTATGGTTTTTGCCTGCGTGAAATGAAATGAACGCAGCTAAACCGGCAGGGGCTCCCTTCAGGCTCTACAGGTTTATGAACGGTACGGTAAATCAGTTTTGGTGAACCCCCTGGGTCAGCGCGGGTTGGGTACGTATCAACTACGACTCCAGTATGCAACCGACCTTCCGCAATTTCAACGCCACAGAAAGCCTGACTACGCCGACTGATGCGCCTGCGCCCATCAATCCGCTCCCACGCGCCGTGCTACGATCGAACACGTATCTGCTGCTCGATGGTGACTGGCGATTCACGCACGATATTGCCGATGAAGGGCTGGCGCAGCACTGGCAATTGGGCCACGATTACGCCTACACGGCCCATTGGCCTGGGTCGGTGGAAGATCATATTGCTCAGGCCCACCAGCTCAACGATGGCCCCGGCTGGCAGGATAAAGTGGTGGTTTGGTACGAACGTGAATTTGACTTACCCGAACGCGATGCGACCAGCAACGATCGTCCGCAACCTATGTACCAGCTGACGTTCGGTGCCTGTGGCTACGAAACGCAGGTTTGGCTGAACGGCAAGCAGTTGCAGACCATCGAGGGTGAATCGATTCACTACGGCGAATACACGTCGTTCTCGTATGAACTGGGCGAAAAGCTGCTTCAGCCCACCAATCGCCTTACGGTGCGCATTGCCGATACCATGGATGCGGATATCCCACGGGGAAAACAGGAATCGCTCGTGTATAAACGGGGGGGCATCTGGTACCAGACCTACACCGGCCCCGTCCGTAGTGTCTGGATCGAAACCGTCGAACGAAACCGGCTTCGGTCACGGGTGGGCGTAGTCAGCGTGATCGAAGATAACCTGGTACGGTTCAACCTGACCACACGCATCCACGACCCCGGCAACTACGTGATTCGCCTGCAGATCGACGACCAGTCAAACCCTGAAGCAGGCACGCTGGCTACCAGTGATTTTCCGTTACACCTCGATTTCGGACAAAAAAATCAGCGTGTCGTCGTTGAGTTGCCCGAGGCCCGACTTTGGTCGCCAGACGATCCACACCTCTATCGATTAAAGGCGCAACTCATCGACGAGAAAGGAAACATCGCCCAGATTGAAGCACACTTTGGCCTTCGAAAAGCAGAGGCTCGCGGCTGCTGCGTGTACCTGAATGGGAAGTCAACGTACCTGGACGGTATCCTGTATCAACCCGGCCGGGCAACGTATGAAGAGATGCAGCGCCATTTCTACGCCATGCAGGCATTGGGCTGTAACCTGGTTCGCGTACACATTGCCGGCATTGACCCGCGTATTTATAACCTGGCTGACGAACTGGGCCTACTATTATGGGTAGAGGTGCCCAGCCCACACCGCTCCAATCAGCGCAGCCGGGAAAATCACCGCGCCGAACTCGACCGCATGCTGGCCCTGATTGAAACCCATCCGTCGGTGATTATCTGGAGCTTATACAACGAAGACTGGGGTGCCGAAGACATCGCCAACAATACCGACACGCGCCAGTACATCATCGATACCTATCACTACATGCAAATCAATCATCCGCAGTTCATAGTGGTTGATAACGACGGTTGGCACCACATCTCGCAGGAAGGGCGCCTGAAATCTGACCTACTGACAGCCCATCTCTATACGCCCGACCTGAATCACTGGCGCAACGTACTCGACCGGCTGGTGCAGGGAGACCTCAATGGTGTGGCTGCTTTCCCACTCGTTGTCGGCGACCCGTTTTTTTATCGAAAGCAGGTGCCGCTTATTGTCAGTGAATGGGGTGGTTTTGGCTTCGCCAACTATGGTGGCCCTCAGGATGCAGAAGACCGAACGGAACGAATCCGGCAGTTTAAACAGGAATTGCGTGCTCGCTCCATTGGCGGCGATGTGTATACCCAGGCTACCAATATCGAAGATGAACGCAACGGCCTGATCGATCCGCAAACGGGCGAGTTAAGTGTGCCGGCAGGCCTGCTCAAAAGCTAAACCTTTATCATTCGCTACGCTGTCATTTAGGGCAGAACAACCCATGCCAGCGTAGCGAATGACCATGCATGACGCCGAAGGATCGTGACTTTAAATTAACTTTGGCCTATGCACCGTCTACTCCTACCCCTGCTGGTTACTAGCTCTTTTTTTGTTCAGGCGCAACCCGTTTACCAGCCTCCACAACCCGCCGCGCCGGTGTCGAAATGGCAAACCACAACCTGGGACGCTAAATGGCTCATTCACCCCACCGCGTCGGCCCGGCAGTATGGCGTTTATCACTTTCGAAAAACGATCAACCTGTCTCAAAAGCCAGGTACGTTCATTGTGCACGTCTCGGCCGACAATCGTTACCGCCTGTTTGTCAATGGTAAAGCGGTAGCGCTGGGACCGGCCCGGAGCGATCCGCAGCACTGGAATTACGAAACTCTTGATCTGGCTCCGTTTCTACAGGCCGGCAACAACATACTGGCGGCGCAGGTCTGGCATTTAGGTGAGTCGGCACCGGTATCTCAGATGAGCTACCAACTTGGGTTTGTGATGCAGGGCGACGGTGATGCGGAGAAGATCGTGAACACCAATGGCAGCTGGAAGGTGTTTCAGAACCCGGCCTACGCCCCCGTGAAAAACGATATCGCCAAGCTACGTACCTACATCGTCGTGGGCGATGGCGACCAGGTCGATGCCAGTCTGTATCCCTGGGGGTGGGAACAAGCCAATTTCAACGATACCACCTGGCCCGCTGCCAGACAGGCCTGGTTTTCGGCCAAGGCACGTGGCCTGGGTTCTGACGGAAACTGGGGCTTAGTACCCCGAACGATCCCCCAGATGACCAGTATACCCGTTAATCTGGCCGCCGTTCGGCGGGCCGACGGCGTGAATGTACCACCCGATTTTTTGACCGGGAAAACAACGTTTGTGGTTCCTGCGAAGACCAAAGCCACGATTCTGTTCGATCAGGCAACCCTGACAAACGCCTACCCGGAGTTGACTGTCTCGGCCGGCCAAGCTGCGTCGATGACCCTGACCTATGCCGAAAGCCTGGTCGATGCTAAAGATCAAAAAGGGAACCGGAACGAGATAGAGGGCAAGCAAATAAAAGGGTTCGACGATCAGTTCATTGCCGATGGCGGGCAGCAGCGCACCTTCCGGCCCCTCTGGTTCCGCACATACCGGTATCTGCAACTGACCATTCAGACGGCCGACGAGCCACTGACCATCAACCGGTTACGAGGCGACTATTCGGCCTATCCGTTCGACCAGAAGGCCCGATTCAATGCGGCCGACAGTAGCCTCGTGCGGGTGTGGGACGTAGGCTGGCGAACAGCCCAGCTCTGTGCGGGCGAAACCTATTTCGATTGCCCCTACTACGAACAACTGCAATATGTTGGCGATACCCGGATTCAGTCGCTTATCTCGCTCTATGTGACTGGCGACGACCGGCTCATGCGGAAGGCCATTCTCGAGTATGACAATAGTCGGCTCCCCGAAGGGCTCACCCAAAGCCGCTATCCATCAGCCGATCAGCAGGTTATCCCAACTTTCTCGCTGTTCTGGGTCTGCATGGTGCACGACTACTGGATGCACCGCCGCGACGATGCCTTCGTCAGCGCCCGCCTCGACGGGATCGAACGCGTCCTGAACTGGCACGAATCCCGCCTTGACCGCACCACAGGCCTGAACGGACCGCTTAGCTGGTGGAATTTTGTCGACTGGTCGTGGCCCTGGAATCCAGCGTATAACATTGGTGGTGTACCCGACGGCGGGCAGGGCGGGTCGAGCGTGCTCACCCTGCAACAGGCCTATACGTACCTGAAAGCCGCTGATCTCTTTGCGCATTACGGCCAGAATCAGAAAGCAGAGTATTACCGCGAACTGGCGCGACGCACCAACAAAGCGGTGATGGAACGTTGTTGGGTGCCCGCCCGTGGGTTGCTGGCCGATACACCCGAGAAAAAACAGTTTAGTCAGCACGCCAATATTCTGGCCATTCTGACCAATGCCATTCCTGCGGCTCAGCAACGTACCGTGCTGGCAACCATTCTGCGCCCAACCCAGGCCGATAGCCTGCGGCCGGCCACGTATTATTTCAAATTCTATCTGTTTCAGGCGCTAAAAAAGACGGGCATGGGCGACGAATTCATTCCTCAGCTAAAGCCCTGGCACACCATGATCGCCAACGGCCTGACCACCTTCGCCGAACAACCCGAACCCACCCGCTCGGACTGTCACGCCTGGAGCGCCTCACCCGTCTACGAGTTTTTATCCACCGTATGTGGTATCAACCCCGCCGAACCGGGATTTCGCTCGGTGAGTATCCTTCCGTATCTGGGTACGTTGCCACGTGTTGAAGGAAGTATGCCCCACCCAGCCGGTACCATTGCCGTTAAGTTCGAGCGAGGCCCCGGTAATACACTCAAAGGGGAAGTAACCCTACCCGCTGGTATTCCCGGTACACTCCGCTGGCAGGGACGTACCCAGCCGCTCAAGCCGGGGAAGCAGACGGTAAGTTTGTAAGCGGTTTGCATTCTCTTCAATTATGGCACTACTTAAGTATCTCCTTGTTTTGTTTAAGAAAATATCATGCTGATTAACAGAGCCTTAAGTGGCCTGGACTCTTATCTGTACCATAGCGTTATACTCGTAAAAGCGTATAGTTGAGACACTCCAGAAGTTGTAATTAACCCCTCAATCAGTAACTTACCTTTGTTTCCCTTAACTACTACAACGATATAGCAACGGTTATAGCTCGTCCAAAAAGCATCGCCCAGCAAATACTGAAGGCCAAAAAACGGGTCGAGTAGTATTTTGCAAGCTCCTAATGTCTACACAGAGCCAGCCTATATATCAGTTTGTCAAGCTCTTCACCTTACCTACTTCGGGAAAATAACGAGGGGGTTGCCTTCAGAACTTATCATGGCTTCGACTATCAGTTAGGATTCCGTATGGATTACACAACCTAAGCCACCAGCGACCCTGCAATATGGCGGACAAGGCTTTCGGCGATGGCTCGTTTGGTGTTCAAGGGCAACTCCCGAACGGTGCCGACGCGGTCGAGGAGGGAGACCTGGTTGGTGTCGTGCCCAAACCCGGCTCCAGCATGACGGAGAGAGTTCAGCACAATCAGGTCTAAATTTTTGCTGACTAACTTGGCCTCTGCGTTGGCTTGCTCGTTGTCAGTTTCAAGCGCGAAGCCCACCAGAAACTGATCGGGCCGCTTCTGATGGCCCAGCCGGGCCGCAATGTCCACGGTCCTGACCAGTTCAATGCTGAACTCGGCCTTCTTCTTCAACTTCCGGTCGGCCACTACTTTGGGCGTATAGTCAGCCACGGCGGCAGCCAGAATCGTCAGCGTAGCGGTTGGAAAATAGGCTTGGCAGGCTGCGTGCATCTGAGCCGCCGACACCACCGGCACGACCCGGACGGCGGGATGACCAGCCTTAAGGGTCGTAGGTCCGCTAACGAGCGTAACCGTGGCTCCCCATTCGGCCAGCACATCGGCGATGGCGTACCCCATTTTGCCCGTCGAATGGTTACTGATGTAGCGAACCGGATCAATGGCTTCCTGCGTGGGGCCAGCCGTGAGCAGGACGGTCAGACCGTTTAAATCGGTGGTTTCGGGAGCGAGGAGGGCGTTCATGCGCGTTTTGTGGTTTGGGTTTGTTGCCAGAAACGAAGGGCTTCGCGCCCGGTCATGTAGGGGACACCCCGCCGGTGGTTTTCGCGGCTGATGGCGTACAGTACCCACCAGTGGTGCAGCAGAACGCCCCAGGCCCGCCAGAGCGAAAAGCCCGGCTGGTAGATGTGAGCCGGTTCGGCCCCAGCCCCGTTCAACTCCAGGATAGCTATATGCCGACCGGCGTACAGGTCAGCCACCGACCGGCAGCGCAGATCGTAACGCCCGAAGTAGAACCCGTCGATATCGGCACTGATGCGGTCGAAAACGCGGGTGAGTTCGGGGGTAATCAGGTGGTTGGCGTCTAAAAACATCGTTCCCCGGCTGTGATTACCAATCGGTACGAGGGTGATAACTTCGCCTGGTGCGGGAATCTCATGAAAGCGGGAGCCGTATTGGTGGCACAGGGCGGACCATTGCAGCACGGCTCGCTCGTTCTGCCGAATGAGTACCTCGATGCAATCGCGGCCATTGCCCCGGATGCTCAGGAACGCCTTCTGCACCACCGACGACACCACGCCCTGGGTCTGCCCCGGCATCCGGTAATAGAACACGCCCAATTCGAGGGGTTCGTCTACATACGCCTGAATCAGAAAATCGCCGGGGCTGCTTTGGGCGTAGTGAACCAATTGGTCCCAGTGGTCGATCTTCTCGACGCGCCAGCCGCGTTCGCCCACGTCTGGCTTAGCAATGAGCGGGTAGCGGAAGTTCAGCCGAGCCAGCTCCGCGAACAGGTGGTCGGTGTGAGTGGGCAACGGCACCCGCAGCGTTTTGGGCTTGTAGGCAGCGCCGATGCGGTCCAGAATGGCACTTTTCGACTCACCCAGCAGGCCACCCGTTTCGATGGAGGGGTTGCTAGCCGAAAAGAAAAACAGTGACCGCGCCTTCAGCGACAGCCAGAGCCAGTAGACAAACACGGGTACGTAAACCACCCCGAATGGCCAATATTCCCACGACCGTAACCGGATTAGGAACGGGACAGTCGTAAGTTGACGGCGAAGCCAGAGCTTCAGCGTGGAGAAAACCGCTGTCGGTTTTAGGCTACAGGCCGGGGCATCGGGCAAACTAAGCGGTTGCATAATCGGACCGGGTTAGGGTAAGTTGGTGGGATTGCCCGCTCATAAAATCGTCGTAGAGCAGTTCGACGGCTTCGTCTTGATGTACCACGCTGGTCAGGCTAAGCGTCATCAGACCATTTGGGCGGTTCATACGTATGGCGTTTTCAGCATCGTCATCGCCTGCGTAGGTATGGAAAGCCCGGGTGGCTTCAACGGATGGCTGCAGCTGGTGATGAAGCCAATCCCGAAACCAGCCTTCGCGTTGCTCGATCACATCGGGCGTATAGAGTGTTGCCGACGACCAGATGTGGGGGCGGTCTGGGTCTTTATCGTTAATAAACAGGCGTTTGCCATTCCAGCGAAGTTCGGTCAGGCGGCCGGCCGGCGATCCGGCCATCTGAGTAATCAGCAGGGTAAACGGCTCCAGCCCCGAGGGATCGTACTGACGTAGAAAATTGTCGGGTGTGTCGTAATCGAATACGTGGAGCGGCACTAAGCCCCGGCTATGGCGCGGTTGCGGTTCCCCGCCGGGACCGCTGCCATAGGGCAGTTGGGGCTGGTGCGCCGTGAACGCACCGTTGAGCAGGCAAACCGTTGTATAGCTACTGCTGGCTATCCAGGTGCCGCCCCCCTGCGGGTCTTTCGGATAAACGATCTCCTGACCGTTGCGCAGGTACGTTCTGGGCAGGAGCGCAGCTGGCCGGACGGTTTTCTCGTCGCGGCTGTGGGTGAAGAGAAATCCCCCGTGCGGGCGGGGCAGGTATGTGGCAGTACACATGGCTTGGTCAGTTGGCTATAGAAATAGGTTGACAAAGCCTGTACCAAGCAAAAAAAGCTCATAACTATCTCATAGTTAGATAGTTATGAGCCTTAAGATTTCTTTTTCCGATCAATTACTTTACGAAATATCGTAGATTTCCGTCTATTCGTAGATTTTGAACAGGCTGTCGAACAAATGTAGATCAGCGCATGAGCGGTCATCAACCAAAAACAACCCCTTCTGCCACTGTCCGGCCCGCTTCAACATCCTGCCGCAGGCTGTCTATTTTGGCGGTGATAGACGCCAGCGCAATCTTGCCCAGCGGCATCCGTAGTGGAGGATTATCCTGTTGCGCGAGTTGCCAGATAGCCTCAGCCGCTTTGACCGGGTCGCCTTCCTGACTCCCGTTTACCTGCTGCATTCGCTGACGAAAAACCCCGGCAGTGGCATTGTAATCGGCTATGTGCAGTTGCGCCTGACCGAAAGACGGCCCCGCAAAGTTAGTGCGGAACGGCCCCGGCTCCACAAGCGTCAGGCGAATGCCTAACGGGGCTATCTCGGCGGCTAAGGCTTCGCTGACACCTTCAAGAGCAAATTTACTGGCGTTGTAGATGCCAAAGCCGGGGGTAGCTTTCACCCCGGCCTGCGAAGAAATCTGAACGATATAACCGCTTTTCTGCTGCCTGAAAAGCGGTAAAAAGGCCTGGGTCAGTGCCAGTGTGCCGAAGAAATTACTCTCGAAGACAGCTCTCACTTCGGTCGCCGACGCTTCCTCAACGGCCCCGGCAAACCCGTAGCCTGCATTATTGACCAGTACGTCAATCCGACCGTAACGCTCCTGTACCAGCTGTACGGCCTGTTGAATCTGGTCGGGCTGGGTAATGTCCAATTGAACCGCCAGGCCATTTGGCACCTCTTGTCTGTTAAAGGCTGCTACCTGCTGCTCAGTACGAAACGTGCCGATTACGTGGTCGCCGTGCTGCATAACGGCTTCGGCGAGGGCTTTGCCCAGCCCGCTGGAGATGCCTGTGATAAACCAGATTTTGTTCATGTTCTGCCTTATGCCTGTTTTAATAACTCAATCTGACAACTGATTCTCACGGTTGCCGGATGCTTTTCAGCGTTGAAAAAGTCAGCCGAGAGCAGGTGACCATCGCGCTGTTTATCGAGCGTGTCAATGCTGCTCACATCGACGTGGAGGGTGACCTGAGCGTCCGAAAAATCGTTGGCCTCCGCCACGATGGTGCCGTCGAATTTTGTAAAGTGGCCTTCGGCTTCGGTAATGCCGAAGTGCGTAACGGCGAAGCCAATTTTGCAATGTGCGGGTTCAAAAACCCATCTGGTTGTTTGCTGTGTCATCATCGTATTGGGTTGAAACGTGACGACACAAAAGTACCCGGCGGAACAGGTTGCCTGTCAGCAGGCAACCGACTATACCCGGTACGATTCGGACATAACCTGTCGGAAAGCCGCTGGTGATTGGCCCGTGGCTGCCCGGAAGACACGGGCGAAATACGAGGGGTCCATGAAGTTGAGTTCAGCCGCTATCTCCGTTATTGTCTGGTCTGTAAAGGTCAGCAGCCGTTTGGCTTCCAGCAGACCCCGCTCCCGAATAACATCGCTGGCGGTTTTCCCGGCTACCTCCTGGCAAATCAAATTCAGGTGGTGCGGAGTGACGTTCAGGGTCGATGCGTAATACCGAACGGGTTGGTTCTCGGTGTAGTGTTCGTCGAGCAGGTGTTTAAGCTTTTTGAACTGAATTATGTAGCGCCGGTTGAGCAGACGATTCTGCTGCCGGGTAACGCACCGCTGAATTTGCGCCAGTAGTACCTGAAGCAGCGGTTGGGTAATGGCTGCCGTATGGTCGGGCCGCTCTCGTTCGCGGATGAGCAGGTCAATTGTCTGGCGGATGTCCTGAAAGTCGGCAGGCGTGGGTTGTAAAAGTGGGTTGGCGTAAAAATTGTCCAGAAAACTAAGTTCAAAGAGTTTGTCTTTATTCGACTGGTTGAGCAGAAAAAACGCTTCGGTAAACAAAATACTGCCCCCGTGCAGGGGTTCCCATTCTTCAAACTCATGCAGTTGCCCCGGCGAAATAAAAAATAAAGATGTGGGGGCCAATTCGTAAGGCTGATAATCAATTGTTTGCCGACTACGCCCGGCGTCAACCCAGATGATTTCGTAGAACGTGTGGCGGTGCAGGTCGTCAACGTCGGGTTCGGCCATTGTCTCAAAGCGGGTAATCTCAAATTGAGTTGGATTCGCGGGCTGGTTGATGAAATGACCAATGGAATAGGCGGGAAAGTGACGGTGCATACTGATCGATTTAGGTCCCAACTGACGTCGGCGCTTTAGGTCCCTGGTGTAGCTGCTCCTTGAATTCGGACGGCGGCACGCCCACTATTTTTTTGAAAAACCGGCTAAAATTCGACACTTCGTCGAAACCCAGCTCGTAACTGATTTCTTTGGCCGATTTGTCGGTGAACGACAGCAGACGCCTGGCTTCCAGACCAATGCGTTCGTGGATGACTTGCAGCGGACTTTCCCGCTCGTGTAAGGCGAATACGTTGGTCAGGGTTTTGGGGGATTTGTTGAGCTGATCCGCATAAAAGCCCACCTGGTGTTGTTGGCGGTAGTTCTGCTCGACCAGCATCCGAAACTGCCGGGTCAATTCCAGCCCTGAGTCGGTCATTGTTTCTGCCCGATACTGCGCTTTGGTGAGCCGGGTCAGGGTGATAATCAGGCGTTTGAGCAGCATCCTGAGCATCTCGCCCTGAATGGTATCGCGGGTAGCAAATTCGTCGCTGAACACCACCAGCAGGGCCGTTAGTTTTACCTGATCGTCGGTTGACAGGCGCAGAAACTGGGGTTCGGGACGACCATAGAAGAGCAACCCGGAGCAGGACACTTCTTTGTCGTGGTCGATGATGCAATAAAACTCGCGGTCGAACTGCCAGGCGACGACAGTATCGGCCCGCTCAAAACGAAACGTCTGATTGACGACTAAGGGCAGCACCGACTGGGCCGGAAACAGGTACGTCAGCCCGTCAATCGTCACGGTCTGGTCGGCCCCAGTGTTCCAGGCGACGGTTAGCAACCGCTGCTGCCGACCCGTCCGTACCTCATTCGGGTGGATGGTTTCATCGAAAAATTGACGGTAGAAACCGACTTCGTGTTCAATGAGCCGAATGGTTCCGTCGGTAGTGGGTTCGTGGTAAATTGCCAGCATCGTTTGGATGGTAAAAATTGATTATTCCTTATGGTACGTACCCATAAGGAATAATCAATGAATCCTGTACGCAGCCATCAGGCAGCCGTTGCTTCGAGTTCGGCGACTAAGGGCCAGTCGATTTCTACGCCGGTCAGGTTGTGGAGGTAATTAGCCGCGATTTTGTCGCTCACCTGTAAAATCAGATCGACCAAGTTGCCTTTGGTATAACCGGCTTCGTAAAAAGCAGCGACGTTTTGGGCTGCTGCGCGGCCTTTGTTTTCAGTAATGTCTTTGGCCAGCACGACCAGCGTGTTCAGTTTGGGATTGGCGCTCTGGCCGGCGCGGATGTCGAGGATTTCCTCGTCCGAGAAGCCGTTCATCTTCCCGATAGCCGTGTGGGCACTCTGGCAATACCGGCAGCCATTGACCTCGCTGACGATCAAATTAACCGCTTCTTTTTCTTTGTTCGACAGCGACGTTTTAGCCCCCTGGAAAGCCAGGTACCGAGGCAACGCATGTTCGGAGTGGCCGAACGTAGCGAAAAGGTTGGGCACGAAGCCCGCCATTTTTTGGAGGCCATCAAAAGCCGTTTGCGTGGCGGGCGATACCTGATCGCGGGTCGGAACTGTGAATTGTGACATGACTTTGGTCCGTTTACGTGAATTGTTTTGCACTTATTTGTTGGGACAAAGTTCACGGGCCGCATCCGGGCGGAGAATACCGATTCCACCCGCCTAGTTGTCAATTTCGCCCGAACTACAAAACCATAAACCATTACGGTCGCTGAATGCCCAGCTTTTTCATCCGCGAATCGAGCGTGGTAGGAATCATGTCTAAGAGTTCGGCGGCTCCGTTTCTGCCGCTGACTTTCCAACGGGTATGTTCCAGCACGCTCAGAATGTAGGTACGTTCGGCTTCTTCCATCGTGACGAAACCGACGGGTTTGGGCGAAGCGGGTTTGCGCCGGGTCCAGTCGCCGAGGTCGAGTTTGCGGCCGGGCGAGAGGATCAGCGCCCGTTGCACCACGTTTTCCAATTCGCGGATGTTGCCCGGCCAGTTATAGTCGGTGAGCGCGTCAATGACTTCAGCAGGAACTAGGTCGATGCTCTTGCCGATGCCGGGGCCGTGTTTTTGGCAGAAGTGCCGCACCAGCAGCGGAATGTCGTCTTTGCGTTCGCGCAGGGGTAGGCTCAGAATCGGGAACACGGCCAGCCGGTAATACAGGTCTTCGCGGAAACGACCCTCGGCCACTTCCTTCTCCAGATCGCGGTTGGTGGCGGCAATCACCCGCACGGCGATCTTCAGGGTTTTGCTGCCGCCCACCCGCTCCAGTTCGCCTTCCTGCAACACCCGTAGTAGCTTGGGTTGCAGTTCCAGCGGCAGCTCGCCGATCTCGTCTAAGAAGATCGTGCCGCCGTCGGCCAGTTCAAACCGCCCGATTTTCTGGGTCATGGCTCCCGTAAACGCGCCCTTCTCGTGGCCGAACAGCTCACTTTCGATGAGCGTGGCGGGCAGGGCCGCGCAGTTGATCTTGACCAGCGCCTTGTTTTTGCGCCCGCTGCGGTTGTGCACGGCCCGCGCCAGCAGTTCCTTCCCCGTCCCCGACTCGCCCAGAATCAGCACGGTGGTGCTGGTGGGGGCTACCTGCTCGACCTGCCGCAGCACCCGCCCGAAAGCTTTGCTCTGGCTGATGATCTCTCCGAAATTAGTCGTCTGCCGGATTTCGTCGCGCAGGTACGTGTTTTCGGCCTGCAGCTGGTTTTTCAACTGCTCAACTTCGGCCAACGCCTTCGCCAGCGAGTCAGTACGTTCGGCCACGCGCCGTTCGAGCGAGGCGTTGGCGGCTTCCAGTTCGCGCTGTAACCGGCGTAGTTCGAGGTGGGTATTGATGCGAGAGACGACCTCCTGCAACTGGAACGGCTTGGTGATGTAGTCCACGGCCCCCATGTTGAAGCCGTTGACCTTGTCAATCGTTTCCGAGAGCGCGGTCATGAACAGGACCGGGATGGTACGCAGGGCGGGGTCGTGTTTGAGCCGACGGCAGGTCTCAAACCCGTCCATGCCGGGCATCATCACGTCCAGCAGGATCAGATCGGGCTGGGCCAGCCGGGCCTGTTCAATGGCGCTTTTGCCGTCGCGGGCCACCAGCACTTTGTAGTCGAAGCGGGTCAGCGTCTCGAACAGCACGCTGATGTTGTTGGGCATATCGTCTACGAGTAGGATCGTGCGCCCGCGCCCGTCCAGATCGCCACCGGCTTCAAATGAAGGGTTCATCGCGTACTGATTTGTTTCTTGAGGTATTTTTTTAACCGGGCCATGTCGAAATTTTCAGCCGCCTGCCGCAGTTCGTCCGTGAAGTGGGCAAAGGCCGGGTTGTCTGCATCCAGGGTTTCCAGGCCGGTCAAGATGCCGCCCACATCGCCCATTTCGGCCAGCCGAAGCAGGTTTCGCATCTGGTTGGGGGGCGGAAGCTCGGCGGGTACGTCGGCGGGGGTCGGCTGAGCCGCTGTCGCTGTAACGGATCCAATGACGGGGGCCGGGGGCAGCCCAACCAGGAGTCGAAACCAGCTGCCTGCGCCCGGTTCGCTACAAACCGTAAGCTGGCCGTTCATAAGACCAACCAACTGATCGGTAATGGACAGTCCCAGGCCGGTACCTTCGATATACTGCCCCGGCTGGCGAATCTGGCCGAAGGGCTGAAAAATAGCGTCAATCTGTTCGCCCGAAATGCCCGTACCGGTATCGGACACCACAAACCGCAGGGTGTCAGCACCAGCCAACCGGTCAACATGTAGGGCGACGCTGCCCGTTTCGGTAAATTTAACGGCGTTGCCCAACAGGTTCAGCAGCACCTGCCGGAGCTTGCGCTCGTCGCCCAGCACCCAGTCGGGCAGATCGGGCGCTGGGTGGAGGGCAAAATGAAGTCCTTTTTGTTCGGCCCGCACCCGCATCAGGCCGGTCAGGTTTTGTAGCAGGGTGGGCAAGTGCAGCGGTTCGGTCAGTACGTCCATGCGCCGGGCTTCAATCTTAGCCAGGTCCAGCACGTCATTGATGAGCGTGAGCAGGTCTTCCGCGCAGGTATGAATCACGTCCACACCTTTTCTTAGTCCGTTGGTCAGCCGCTCGTCCTGCCGGAATAATTGGGTATAGCCCAGAATACCGTTGAGCGGGGTACGTAGTTCGTGGCTCATCGTGGCCAGAAACTCACTTTTGGCGCGGTTGGCCCGCTCGGCTTCTTCTTTGGCGCGGGCCAGCTCGACGGTGCGCGTTTCCACGGTTTCTTCCAGATGCTGCTGAATTTGCCGCAGTTTTTCCTCCGCCACCTGTCGGCCAATCTCGGCCCCCGACCGGGCGGCCAGCACCCGCAGAATGCCCACGTAACGGTGATGATTGGTCATGGGGCGCGAATCCATCACGGCCAGATGCCCGATTACGTCGCCCGTTTTGTCCTGTATCGGCACGCCCAGATACGATTCCAGATCGCCGTAGGGCGTGAAGTTCAGTGGAAAATCGGAGGGGTTGTACAACGTGCGGCCCCGCATCACGATGTCGCAGGGCGTACCGGCCAGGTCATA
The DNA here is from genome assembly GCF_041321095.1 of Fibrella arboris. Taxonomy (NCBI): domain Bacteria; kingdom Pseudomonadati; phylum Bacteroidota; class Cytophagia; order Cytophagales; family Spirosomataceae; genus Fibrella; species Fibrella arboris. Next base: position 432,311 of record NZ_JBGGWE010000005.1, read on the forward strand.
CTCCACGTTCTCCAGCAGGACGTCGCGCTGCCCGAAGGCCAGCGTTCGGACGCGGGTTTTCTCCACGTTCGTACACTCGGTCACCATCGCGTACTGCACGTCGAGGGTTCGGGTCAGTTGCTGCACCAGCGACTGAAAAAAGTCGGTGCCGATGTCAGCGGCCGTGTTTTCGGAGATGCGCCGGAGGGTTTCGTCCAACTGCCCCCGCTCGGTAACGTCGCGCACAAACGTACACAGATAATCCTGCGCGTCGAGCCGGACGAAGTTGAGGCCCATTTCGGTCAGCCGGTGCGTGCCATCGCGCCGAACCTGCCGGATGTCGAGCGTGAGGGTCTGGTCCTGCCGCAATTGCTGCCAAAGCCGCTGGTAGGCGGGTGGGTCGAAGGCCGGGTGCAGCGTCTGGAATGATATACCCAGCAGCTCGGCCCGTTCGTAACCCAATTGCCGGGCAGCCATCGGATTGGCCCGGCTAACGTGGCCGTGGCGGTCGAAGAGCAGAATTGGCTCGAGCGCCTGCTCGACAGTTGAGTGCGACAGGCGCAGAATTTTCTCGGAGATAGGCAAAGTCGGTTCCATTCGTCAGGGCCTGCGCAAACGCAGTGTTTCTGGCTATAAAGCTGCAATTTTCAGTCCTGAAGGGTGTTTAGGGCAACTAAACTCCCTTCCCGCTCGGATATGCTGTCTTTTGGCCATCGGCCGGAGATGATTAGCCACCATCACAACGTATTAAAGCTACGCCATTTCCGAAGTGTTACGACATATCGTAAAAAATCCGTTGGCATGGCGCGGCTAAAGCAACGGGTCAACGGCTGTTAATCGCTGTTTACAGGCTGATTGCCGTGCTTTTGCTCACGTCTGGCACAGTTGGAACGGGTTTTGGCAATGGGTAACCAACCGGCCACACCCAAGCGGACAGGCCAATCAAGCTAAACCGGTTGCTCCGGCGGCCTCACAACCCAATGAAAACACTCACAGTGCTGCTCCTTGCCCTCACGCTGGGCTTCATGGCATCGGCCCAATCAACGCCAGCGGCCCGTAAACAACAGTTCAACGTAGAAAACGGGCTGGCCATTCAGGGCTACGACCCAGTGGCCTACTTCACGCAGAATAAAGCCCTGAAAGGGTCAGCCGCCAGCGCCTACACCCACAAAGGCGTAACGTACCGCTTTGCCTCGGCGGCCAACCTGAAAGCCTTCCAGGATAGTCCCGACAAATTTGAACCGCAATACGGTGGCTGGTGTGCCTACGCGATGGGGGCCACGGGCGAGAAAGTCGAGGTGGACCCCGAAACCTTTAAAATCGCGGGCGGCAAGCTGTTCTTGTTTTACCACAGCTTCATCAACAACACCCTGACCAAGTGGAACAAAGACGAAGTGAACCTGCACAAAAAAGCGGATGCCAACTGGGCTAAAACAATTTCGTCGGCACTCTAAACCGGTTGGGCCGGTCCGCCGTTGCGGGCACTCCGCTAAACCACCCCTGACTTATGGAAAAGCTTCCTGTTTATCTGCTGTGGGCCGCTCGTCTGGTAGCCGCCATCATTCTGCTGCAAACGCTCTATTTCAAGTTTGGGGCACAGGCCGAATCCGTCTATATCTTCTCAAAGCTGGGCGTTGAACCCTGGGGGCGCATCGGGTCGGGCGTGGTTGAGCTGATCGCTGCCGGACTGATTCTGTACCCGCGCACCAGTTGGATCGGGGCCGGTCTGGGTCTGGGCGTCATGGCCGGGGCCATCCTCTCGCACCTGACGGTATTGGGTATCGACATCCTCGGCGACGGGGGCTACCTGTTCTTCCTGGCGGTGGTCGTGGCCGCAAGCTGTATCGCCATTCTGCTGCTTACGTGGCAACAGTGGTTGCCCGTCGTGACGGCGTTGCCTTTACTAAAACGGGCCGGGCTGAAAGGCTAACCCCACCAACCCAATCCCTTCATTCGTTATGTCGCTCAAATCCGCCAGTACTGATAGCCTGATGCAACTCGCCGACCTGATTGGTCAGTTGTCCGATGCCGATTACGCCCGTCCATTGCCCGTTTTGTCGGGCAACACCATTGGCAAACACATTCGGCACATCGTTGAATTTTATGAACTACTAATTCGCTCTGTTGCCACCGCTCAGCGGGAGGCCCGCTCCGGTATGCCGGACCACGGCGTACCGGCTCCACTCAACTACGACCGGCGACAGCGCGACTTGCAATTAGAAACCGACACCGACGAAACGCTCCGGCGCATCAGCCGCATCGACCGCGCCATTAGCCGAATTGACCTGAACCAGCCTTTATGCTTAGAAGCTGATCTGTCTGTGGCCGGTAGCGAACCGGTTCAGATTCCCTCGACGGTGGCCCGCGAACTACTCTACAACGTCGAGCACGCGGTTCATCACATGGCCTTGATTCAGGTGGCGGTGCGGCACGAATTCCCGGCTGTCGAGTTGCCCGACCATTTCGGCGTGGCGTACTCGACAGTTCAGCATCAGGCGGTCAGTCACTAACGCACCATTCCTTACCACCCATGCTCACACTCTTCCTGCTCGTCGCTGCCATCAGCTTTGTCGGGTCGCTGCACCCCGGTACGGTAAACATCGCCGTGTTGCAAACAACGCTCGCCCAGAGCCGACGCGCCGGGCTGTGGCTGGCCGCTGGGGGCAGTCTGCCCGAAATCGGCTACAGCGCGCTGGCGGCTGGCGGGGCCATGCTGCTGCCGATGGGGCCGGGGTGGTCGGTGGTGCTGACCTATGCACCAGTTGCGGTGCTGCTGGTTGCCGGGCTGGTTGCGTTCCGGCAACAGCCGGTTGCGCTGCGGGCGGCTGTTGCCCCTGTGGTTGAGGCACACTCTGTCCCAGCATTCTCCCTGTTCTGGAAAGGGATTGTGCTGGGCGGTACCAACCCCCAACTGCTGCCTTTCTGGTCGGCGGTGTGGCTGTATCTGAGCCGGGCCCCGGCGGGGGGCCGCCCGATTGGGGGGCAACTGCTGGGCTTGACCAACACGCAGGGCAGTCAGTGGGTGTTTGCGGTGAGTACGGCGGTGGGGGCTTTCGCGTGGCTGGCCGGGGTCGTCTGGCTCGCCGACCGGCTGCGGCATCGGGTGCTGCCGCTGCTGGGCAGCGCGTGGCTGAACCGCCTGACCGGAGCCGTCTTTGTAGGCATGGGCCTGTGGCAACTGATTCATATACTGCTGTAGGCCAATGGAAAATGCTAAGCTCTCTCCGGTACGCGCTGTAGGTACGTCTCTGCTGCGTTGGCGGCGGCTGGGCCTGTTTTGTCTGGTATTGGCCACGATGTTGCCCAAGTGCGTTTCCATTCGGATGTCGGATGAGAACGTGGCGCAGTATTTCGCCAATCAGCCCGTCAAACCCACATTTGGCCAGTATCGGGCTGGTGAACGCACGATGCACTATGCCAGTATGGGAGCCGACACGCTGCCAATGGTCCTGTTCATTCATGGCTCGCCGGGTTCGTGGGATGCGTTCATCCAGTTCTTTACGGATCCATCGCTCTACCGCCACGCCCGGCTTGTATCAGTTGACCGGCCCGGCTTCGGCAAGTCGGACCTCGGCAAAACGGAGCGCTCGCTCCGGGCGCAGGCTGCCGCCATCGCCCCGTTACTGCGGCAAAGCCGGGCGGGGCAAAAGCCGATTGTGGTGGGGCATTCGCTGGGCGGTCCGCTGGCGGTTCGGCTGGCGATGGATTACCCCGACGCCGTAGGCGGATTAGTGCTGGTGGCTCCATCGGTCTCGCCCGATCTGGAACAAAAAGAGTGGTACCGGGTGGTCGGCGATGCGTTCCCGATTCGGTACTGGTTGCCCGTCGAGCTGCGGGTCAGCAACCAGGAGATACTTCCGCTGAAAGGCGAACTCCAGCAGATGGTGCCCCTGTGGACAACGATCCGGGTGCCGGTGATCGTGATTCAGGGCGACGATGATCCGCTGGTGCCGCCCGCCAATGCCCTGTTCACCCAAAAAATGCTCATCAATGCCCCTGTTACCGTCCAGATGATTTCGGGCCTGAATCATTTCATTCCCTGGAAACGGCCCGACTTAATTCACGATGCCATTCTTCAACAAATGCGTCAACAAACACAATCAATAACCAATTATCGCCAATGAAACCGATTATTCGTCCACTGCTCGTTCTGCTGGTTTCCGCTACCACCGCCCTGGCGCAAACGTCGCCCATATTCGTCAAAGACGGCAACGCTATTCGGGGCTACGACGCGGTGGCTTATTTCACCGAAGGCAAACCCGTTTTGGGCGATTCGGCCTATTCGTATGCCTGGCAGGGGGCCAACTGGCGGTTTGCCAGTGACCGGAACCGCGATGCCTTCAAGGCCAACCCGGCACAGTATGCCCCGCAGTATGGCGGCTACTGCGCCTACGGCACCGCCGATGGCCACAAAGCGCCCACGCAACCCGATGCCTGGACCGTTCAGGACGGTAAGCTGTATTTGAACTACAACACGAAGGTAAAGTCGCTCTGGGACAAAGACCGGACCGGCTACATCCAGAAAGCCGATAAAAACTGGCCCGCGCTAAAAGACAAAGCTGCTCACTGATCCCCCACTCTCCCGTTTATGCAACCCCGACTGACCTTTTCCCTTCTCCTGATCCAGCTTAGTCTGGTTCAGCTTCCGGCCCGTGCGCAGGGATGCAGCGATGCTGGTTTTTGCACAATCGGTACACTAAAACAGCACGGTTCGGCGGATGATGCCTACGACCAGACGCTGACGCTGCTGCTGCCGGTGGGTATTGGCGACGAATCCGTGTTTGTCTTTACGCCGGGGATTCAGTACGACCGAAAACTGTCGTCGGCCTGGGCGGTTCAGGCGAAACTGACCGGCAACTACGCACAGGGAAACTTAGGCAGGGCCACGGGGCCGGGGGATGTGTTCCTGTCGGGTACGTATTCATGGCCAACCCAGGGCCGCTGGAAAACCGCGCTGACGATTGGCGCCAAGCTACCGCTCAACCGGGGCAACCTGACAAGCCAGAACCAGCCACTGCCGATGCAGTACCAAAGCAGTCTGGGAACGCTCGATGTAATCGGTGGGCTATCGGTGAGTAGCACCCGCTGGCAGGTTTCGGTGGGGTGGCAGCAGCCACTGACGGGCGCCAACGCCAACACCTTTCTGGCCGCTACCGACCGCCGGACGGAAGCCCGGCCTTACCCTCCCTCGAACCAGTTTGTCAGGCGGGCCGATGGGCTGGCGCGGATTGCCTACACCCTGCCGGTCGGCTCCCGGTTGACCCTGAACGCTGGTCTGCTGGGCATTTATCACGTTGCGGAGGACACCTACACGGACCCCAACGGGCGCAACGTACCGATTGCCGGCTCAAAGGGCCTGACGCTGAACGCAACGCTGGCAGGCTGGTGGATGCTGAGCCCTACCATGCGCGCCGGGTTCACCGCTGGTGTGCCGCTGGCTGTGCGGGCAGTACGCCCCGATGGCCTGACGCGCAGCGTAGTGTTTGCCCCCGAAATCAGCTATTCGTTCTAATGGAAAACTCCTTCATGATTCGCCAACTCAAAAAATTCCCGATGATGCGTCAGGTACTACTACTTTCTCTTGCATGGCTGGCTGCGGCACCGTTCGCCCTGGCCGGTGGCCCCTGGGTGCCGGGTTTTCGGAAGGGCTTTGTCCAGGTCGGCTATTCGGGGCTGTATTACAACGCCGTGTATGGCCCCACCGGTGCTGAGCAGCCCGTTTACCGAGATGCCAGCGACGTAACCTGGCAACTCTATGCCGAATACGGCGTTGCCAACGGCTGGGCGATTCGGGGAGTGCTGCCTTACAAACGGCTGCGCACCCGCTGGCCGGGCAATCCCTCCCCAAACTCCACACCGACCGGCTCGCTATATGGTTTGGGGAATGTGGGCTTAGGCCTCAAACGGGCTTTGCTTGATGGGCAGGTCAAACTAAGTGTGGGTGTCGATGCACTGGCCAACACGTTCGTAAACAATGACCGGCTGGGGCTGCGGTCGGGCTTCGAGGGCTGGACGGTGCTGCCTTATCTGTCAGTAGGCGCCGGCGGAAGCCGCACGTATTACTTTGCCGAAGCAGGTTACGGCTTTATGACCCAGAATTACAGCAACTTTTTAAAGCTGAACGGCGAGTTCGGGTATAAACTGCATTCCCGCGTGTGGCTGGCCGGTACGCTGGACTTCCGATTGTCGGCCAGAAGCGGCCCGTTTGTCAATACCGAAGCCTACCAGTTTTCGGGTACGTACCTGAACAATCAGCAATTCCTGGGAGCTGGTCTTAAAGCCACTTACGACTTTGTGCCGGACAAACTCGGCCTGACTGCCAGCGTCATCGGGGCATTGGCCGGGCAAAACGTACCGTTCTCGCGCGCTTATAACGCCGGTATTTTTCTAAAATGGTAACCGATAACGGACCGATGAAAATCAACTTCATTTCCTTGCTGCTACTTGCGCTGCTGGCAGGCTGCGGGTCGCACGAAGACCCCATTCTGCCGACTACGACCGTGCTGATAAGCAGCACGACCAGCCCGGCGACTGGCACCGTCAGCAGCCTGACTACCGTTGCCACCACCGACAGCACCGGGCGGACCCTGCTGGCGCAGGGGCGGTTCATGAACAACGTCCATGTCGTGAGCGGGGCGGTACAACTCTACGAAAAAGCGGGCAAACGAACGTTGGTGTTCACGGATTTCAACACCGATGCCGGGCCGGATTTGCGGATTTACATCGCCGAAACCACCAGCCTGCGCAATTTTCTGGAAGTTACCCGGCTGGAACAGACCGGCAACTTTACCATTGAACTCCCCCCCACCGCCGACCCGTCTAAACAGCGCTATGTGCTGATCTGGTGCAAAGCATTTTCGGTGCTGTTCGGTAACGCAGCTTTGCAATGAACGTGAGCGGACTGAGATGGGTGCTGTTGCTGACGGTTAGCCTTGTAGTAGCCTGTAGGGCCCAGGCCCAGGCTGTGGGTACGTTTCCTGTTGAAAGGCCAACTGGTGAGACGTCTGCTGGCCGCTTTTTCACGACGACGGGCGTTAGCTTAGCTTTCCCAGTTTCGGCCCTGCGCAAGGTGGCGGGAAACGGACGTGGCACGTCGTTTACCCTTGAATACCGGATTAATTCACGGGTATCGGTGGCGGGTGCCTGGGATGCTAATTTGCTGCCGGTGCAGACGGCCAGACTCGTTGCCAATGTTGACCCGGCCTTACAGCGGATCGTGAGCGAGTTAAAAGGCGTTTATCAGGCCAATGCGTTTGGGGCCTATATTATCTGGTACGGTAAAGATCGCCCGCTAAAACCCTACCTGACGGGCGGGGTCGGTCTGAATAGCATTACGGTGCCTCAGTTGGTGTACGATGCACAGACGCAGTTGCTGTCCCTTGAATCGGCATCAAAACTAAATGGATTTGTTTCGGGCGGGTTTGGCATCAACTGGCAATTCTCCAAACCCGTAGCTGCCTTTGGGGAAGCGAATGCGTATGTAGTACCCGCCAGCTCGCCGGTAGCGGTTGGGTCAAACAGTTACCTGACGGCAAAGCTGGGGCTGCGGTTTCCGCTATTTTGATGTCGCTACAACCTGAAATTCAGTCCACCATCGTTTAATAAGTTCAAAATTACCATGCAAAGCGATTCCAACTCGTCTACTACCGGGGCAACAGGCGACCCGAAGTCCGGCATCATTCGATCTGTTACGCCAGACGACGTACCTGCCCTGAAAGCCCTGATTGATACCGTTGATTTGTTTCCGTCAGCTATGCTCGACGATATGATGACTGATTATTTGACGAACCCAGCCAGTAGCGACTGCTGGCTGACCGATACTGGTCTGGCAGGTGTAGCTTATTACGCACCAGAGCGGCTGACTGAAGGGACTTGGAACCTGTACTTAATCGCTATTCATCCCGACCGTCAGGGCCAGGGGCGCGGCGCGGCTCTGATACGCTACGTTGAGCAGGCGCTGCGGGAACGCGGTGAACGGCTGTTGCTGGTCGAAACGTCCGGGTTACCCAAGTATGAGTATCAGCGAGCATTTTACCGGCGATGCGGCTACGTCGAGGAAGCCCGGATTCGCGATTTCTACCAGGCCGGGGAAGATAAGGTCGTTTTCTGGAAGGCACTTACTCCGAAAAACACAGTTCGGGGAAAAGTGTCATAAAGGCCGGCAATAACGCTTCGTTTCGCGGCTGGTCGGCACACTACGTTTGTATGGTCAATATCGATCTCATAAACCAATCAGCTCATGGCAACCTTCACTGTGCTAATTCGGGAACAGATCTCCGCTTCCAACCAACAACTATTCGACGTACTGACCCAAAAGCTGGGTATGGTGCCCAATCTGTACGCCATATTCGTCCACTCGGATAATGCGCTGAGCAACTACCTGACCTTTCAGCAGGAACAGGCCAAAGGGGCCTTCAACGCCCGGCTGCGCGAAGCCATTTACATAACCGTTTCCCAAGTTAATGGCTGCGCCTACTGCTTAGCTGCCCATACGGTGCTGGGCAAAATGAACGGTTTCTCCGACGAACAGTTGTTCGGTATCCGTGCCTCATGCCGACCGATTATCAAAGCCCAGCGGACCCTGTTTTGACAAACCTGAACCGGCGGATGGGCGTTTTCCGTTGTGGAAACGCCCATCCGCCATGGCTATGCTGCTTGTTGGGTCTTGACCTGGTTGGTTTTGAGCAAGCGGATGAAGCGCAGGCGGCCTCGAAAACCCGCGATGCGTTGTCGAGCTTTAAGTTGCTCTTCTGGTTCAATGATGAGGGCCGCATAATCCAGGCACAAAAATACGTCTTGTCCGATTTGAATTAGTATTATGACTTGGCGATGAGTGATAAACCCGCCTCTGGCAGCAGCAGGATAGCTCAATTTCGCCTATACAAAAAAGGCCCTCCTGTTCGCAGGAGAGCCTTTTTTGTGAACTTTAGGTACGTTACAGGGCGGCCACCACCTGCCGCACTTTCTCGGCGGCTTCGGAGAGGGCAACGGCCGACTGCACTTTCAGCCCCGACTCGTCGATGATACGGGCTCCTTCGGCGGCGTTGGTGCCTTGCAAACGAACGATGATCGGTACCGGAATATCACCGATAGCTTTGTAAGCCTCTACCACACCTGTGGCCACCCGGTCACAACGAACGATACCGCCGAAGATGTTGATCAGGATGGCCTTTACGTTCGGGTCTTTCAGGATGATCCGGAAACCGGCTTCCACCGTTTTGGCGTTGGCTCCACCCCCAACGTCCAGGAAGTTGGCCGGCTCACCACCCGACAGTTTGATGATGTCCATCGTAGCCATGGCCAGCCCAGCACCGTTTACCATGCAACCCACGTTGCCGTCGAGTTTTACGTAGTTCAGGTCGTTGGCCGAGGCTTCCACTTCGAGCGGATCTTCTTCCGTTACGTCGCGGTAATTGGCCAGGTCGGGGTGGCGGTACAGGGCGTTGTCGTCGATGTTTACTTTCGCATCGACCGCCATAATTTTATTGTCCGACGTTTTCAGTACCGGGTTAATTTCGAACATCGACGCGTCGGTGTCCACGTAGGCTTTGTAGAGGTTGGTCACGAATTTGACCATCTCTTTAAATGCCTCGCCATTCATGCCCAGTCCAAACGCCACTTTACGTGCCTGGAAGGGCTGCAGGCCCACGGCTGGATCGATCCACTCTTTTACGATTTTTTCGGGCGAATGTTCCGCCACTTCTTCAATGTCCATACCACCCTCGGTGCTGGCCATAATGACGTTGCAGCCTTTGGTACGGTCGAGCAAAATGCCGATATACATTTCCTTGGGTTCACTCTCGCCCGGATAGTATACGTCTTGTGCTACCAGCACTTTATTCACTTTTTTGCCTTCAGCTCCGGTCTGGATGGTCACCAATACATTGCCGATCAGGTTTTTAGCGATTTCGCGCACGTCATCAACCGATTTGGCAAGGGCTACGCCGCGCTGTGTGCCGCCTTTTATCTGGCCTTTTCCGCGCCCACCGGCATGGATCTGCGATTTCACGACGACAAACTTCGAGTTTGTCTGTGCCATGATCTGTTTGGCGGCCTCAACCGCTTTTTCGGGCGACTCGGCAACGATGCCTTCCTGAATCCGAACGCCGTAGCGTTTCAATATTTCTTTACCCTGGTATTCGTGGATGTTCATACGGACAGCAACACGCGATGATTAATTACGCGCAAGTTAGGAGTAAATTAGATTTAGTGATGCTTAAAGGTGTTGGCAGCCGCACATAAACGAGTATTTAAACGTTAATTAGGGTAATGAAAAACACATCACTCTCCGGGCCTTTAGCTCTGGCCCTGATGGCCAGCCTTGGCCTGCCTCTCTGCGGCGCGGCGCAATCGCTTAATCCACCCGCAAAGTTCAACCAATGGTCATACAAAGACCCCGCTACTGACTCTATTCCAGGCATTAGTCTCGATAAAGCCTACCAGTTGCTCAAGGGCCGCAAATCGGTTCCGGTGGTAGTGGGCGTGGTCGATTCGGGGATTGATATTGCCCATGAAGACCTGCGCGATATAATCTGGAAAAACCCGAAAGAAACGCCCGGCAACAATGCTGACGACGATAAGAACGGGTACGTCGATGATGTAAACGGCTGGAATTTCATGGGGGCTAAAGATGGTACCACCTATGAAGCCGATCTGGACGAAGTAGGGCAGATCACCAACGACTGGAAGTCAAAATTCGAGCAGGTTGACCCCGCCAAGCTATCGGCTACCGAGAAGAAACAGTACGACATTTATCAGAAAGCAAAAGGCCAGTATGCCAAGTCGAATGCCCGCACTACTTCACTGCGGACGCTGGTACGGGACGAGGCTACTTACAAGCGTGGTATGGATGCCATGGCTACGTTGCTGGCCGGTAAACCGTTTGAGCGCGAAAGCATTACCCGTGTTGAAACGGGGAACGACACCGCCGCACTGGGGGCTAAAAATCTGCTGACCGAAATCTTCGCCCCACAGGCAGAAAGCTTCGACAACCTGATTACCCGCGTGAAACAGGTGTATGACCGGCTGAAGCCACTTGTCTTATCAGACATCGGAGGCGACACCCCACCCGATAACGCCCGCAAAGCCGTTGGCGACGATCCAAACAATCCGAACGAGCGGTATTATGGCAGCCCGAAACTGATCATCGGCAAGTCGGAAGAGTTGGCGATGCACGGCAGTCACGTGGCTGGTATCATCGGTGCCAAACGGGGCAACGGCATTGGCGTGGATGGCATCGCTGATAACGTTCGGCTGATGATGGTCGGCGTGGTGCCCAGCGGTGGCGACGAACGCGACAAAGACGTAGCCAATGGTATCCGGTATGCGGTCGACAACGGGGCCAAGGTGATCAACATGAGCTTTGGCAAACGGTTTTCGCCGTATAAAGACGCCGTAGATGCGGCCATTAAATACGCCGAATCGAAAGACGTATTGCTGGTACATGCAGCAGGCAACAACGGTGAGAATGTAGACTCACTGCCAACGTACCCACGGCCCGAATACGAAGATGGCACGATTGCCAAAAACTACATGACAGTGGGCAATTCAACCCGTCGGTTAAATTCGGCCCTGCCCGCTTCGTCGTCGAACTACGGCACACGCGTTGACCTGTTTGCCCCCGGCACCGACATCGACGCCACGACACCCCATAATGGGTATCAGAGCTTGACGGGAACGAGTATGGCGTCTCCCTGCGTAGCGGGTGTGGCCGCGTTGCTGCGCTCGTATTTCCCCAATCTGACGGCCGTTCAGGTGAAAGATATTCTGATGAAAAGTGCCTACAAGCCCGACGTAATGGTACGTAAACCTGGCCGTGCGGGTGGGTCAATGGTGCCATTCAGTTCACTGAGCAAATCAGGCGGTATCGTAAACGCGTACGAAGCGGTTAAGCTGGCGATGGCAGTAAAGTAAGTTGTAGCATCAGGGTTCAAGCGTGAAGGGCTCCGCTGATTTACCACACAGGTGATCGGCGGAGCCCTTCACGCTTAAACCCTGATAGTATAAAATCACGCCGCCACGTCACCTACCAGCAGGGCCGCTTCGTGGAGCAGTTCGGTAGCGCAAATCTCGTCGGTAAAGGCTTCAATAGTCGCGTCAACAACGGCCAGATCGACTGGCGGGCGCGGGGATTGTTCATCCGCAACAAAACCAGCTAATGCCCTGCCTACATAAAGCATGTGCAAGGCCGATAGTAATGTTGGCAACCGTTGACTATGACGGGTTTGCGTTTCTTCAGCATTCATAAACGGATAAGACGAACCAGGCTCTATAGGTTTCAATTCTATTACTTATCTTCACTCGCCTACGCCCAATTATAACGTTTAGGCATGAATTTATTTGTATACGGCACGCTGCGAAATACGTACGATAACCCGATGGCTCAGCTACTTCGGAAAAACGCCCGGTTCGTGGGCCATGGTTACGTACCTGGCCGATTGTTTGATCTGGGCTGGTACCCCGGCGCTACCTATGAACCAGACAGCCCTTACCGCGTTTGGGGCGACGTATTTGCCCTCACCAATGAATCAATTCTGAAGCAGCTGGATGAATACGAAGGCATCGAAAACCATCCCGATGATGAGTATGCCCGCCGGGATGTAACTGTGCAGTTGGATAAAAAACAGCTGCCTTGTCAGATGTACGTTTTCCTGAAGTCGGATGGTCAGCAAACGCTGATCGAGTCGGGCAATTATTTGAGCAAGCACTAATCACTTAGTATAACGTGTACTGACATGGCGGCAAACAAGACGGTCGAAACAACAGCCAGCGTTACTGATTTTATCAACTCGGTAGCCGACGACACCAAACGAGCCGACTGTTTCCAACTGGTTGATTTACTTGAAACCCTAACTGGCCTGCCCGCTAAAATGTGGGGGTCGGCGATCGTTGGCTTTGGCACTCACCACTACCGATATGACAGTGGTCGCGAAGGCGATATGCCGCTTGTTGGCTTTTCGCCCCGTTCAAATGCCATTGTGCTTTACCTAGCCCAGGACGCGGAGGCCAAAGCTGATTTCCTGCAACGCCTGGGCAAACACAAAACCGGCAAAAGCTGTATCTACATTAAAAAGCTAGCCGACGTTGACAGGTCCGTGTTGACAGACATGATGGCGACTTCGTTCAAGTACAACCAAACTCAACACTGAATCCGGCCATTCGTGTGTAAGAATAGTTTCACTACCTGATCCTTGTTCAATTGACGGATGAATCTGCTAAGAACTACACATCGGTTATTACACGACGGTGTAAATTGCACAAAGTCAAGCACCTGTGTACCTTTTGACCGACAAATTCAGCCCAGATAGCGATGTTGATTTGATTGTTGATTTTGCAGATATGGCTATATGATATTCTGACCGCCATTGTGGAAATTGACTGTTTTCTTGCCGATGCACTTTTGAAGAGTAGAATCGAAGCGTTACTGAGTGAGTAGACTCAACGAATGCCCTCCCCTACCGTCCCATCAACGCGATAGTGATGTTTATCTTGCCGTAATCGTAGCGGCCTTCAAGGTGCTCGAAAACGGGTTTAGTTCGGTTTTCTTCGATGCCCACAACCGCAATGGCGGCCTCGATCTCGCGGCGTTCGTCGGGCGTGATCAGGCTGGCAAGGTCAACGTCGTAACCGCCCTGATTCAGCTGAATCAGGTGATTGGCAATGCTCGATGGCCCAAGCTCCCGGGCCTGCGCTATCTGCTGAATCGTCATTCCCTGCTGATAAAGCTCCAGGGTCATCTGCTGCGTAGATCCTTTGGGCCTGGCCGTTTCGCGGGGTCTGGTGGGCACTTCACTACGTACCTGAGAAACGCTTTCGCCCACCTTTGTGCCAAGAAAGTCAGCAATTTCGGTCAGGAAAGCAGTACCGAACATTTCCAGCTTGCGCTCGCCAACACCTGATACATTCCGGAAGGCATCGGGCGTGCCGGGACGCAGGCGAGCCATATCTTCCAGCGTCGAGTCGGTAAAGACCACGTAGGGCGGCACATTCTGCGCATCGGCGATACGCTTGCGAAGTACACGCAACCGCTCGAACAGTTCGTCGCGGCTGGCGGCCCCTTCGTTCCGGGTACGGGGCGCTTTCTCCACCACCGGTTTGGGTACGTCGTCGGGGCGGACCAGGCTAATCGTTTTACCGTTGAACAGCACATCGTCGGCCAGTAGCCCTTTGCGCAGCGCATAGTGGTTTTCGTAGGCTACCTCAATCACGCCGATGTTGATGAGCTGGTGCAGGTAACTCCGCCATTCCTCGAATTTCAGATCCGCCCCGGCGCCATACGTCTTGATCTTGTCGAACCCCTGGGAGATGATGGCGTAGTTTCGCGAGCCGCGCAGCACATCAATCAATGTGTTCATGGGTACCCGTTCGCCCAGGCGGATAATGGCCGACAGGGCTTTCTGCGCAATCGTGGTGGCATCGAACGTGATGCGCGGGCTCCGGCACACATCACAATTACCACAGGGTTCGGGCAGTTGTTCCGAGAAATAGGACAGCAGGATCTGGCGGCGGCAGGTGTTGGCTTCGGCATATTGCTTCATCCGTTCCAGCTTGGCCAGTTGCAGTTCCAGGTTAGCCGGCTTGTTCTCGGTGAGCATCTGCGTGTAGGTGGCCACATCCGCAAAACTGTAGAAAAGCACCGTCTGCGAAGGCAGGCCATCACGCCCGGCGCGGCCAATTTCCTGGTAATAGCCCTCAATGTTTTTGGGCATGTTGTAGTGCATCACCCAGCGCACGTTGCTCTTGTCGATACCCATACCGAAGGCAATGGTCGCGCACATGATCCGCACATCATCGCGCAGGAATGCCTCCTGAATACGGGCGCGTTCATTCGAGTCCATCCCGGCGTGGTAGAAGGCCGCTGAGTAGCCTTTCTCCATCAATTTGGTTGCCAGTTGTTCGCAGGCTTTGCGGCTCAGGCAGTAAATGATACCCGACGTGTTGGGTTTCAGGCTCAGCAGTTTGGTGATCTGCCCGATACGGTTGGTGCCGGGCATTACCTGGAGACTCAGGTTGGTGCGGTTGAACGAGGCGATGAACACCGCCGGGTCGTGCATGTCGAGCCGCTCGGCAATATCCTGCCGGGTGAGGCGGTCGGCGGTGGCAGTGAGGGCAATGATGGGTACGTTCGGAAACCACTTCCTCAAGGTATTCAACTGGGTATATTCAGGCCGGAAATCGTGCCCCCAGGATGAAATACAGTGCGCTTCGTCGATGGCAAACATCGACAGCTTTATCCGGTTCAGAAACACATAAAAGGATTCTGACAGGAGCTTCTCAGGCGATACGTATAGCAGTTTGATCTTTCCGCTCAGGCAATTGGCTTCAACTTCCCGAATCTCTTTTACGCCCTGCGAACTATTGATATAAGCCGCGGCAATACCGTTCAGGTGCAGGGCTTCTACCTGGTCTTTCATCAGGGCGATCAAGGGCGACACCACGATACACAGACCAGGCATCATGAGCGCCGGAATCTGGAAACAGACTGACTTGCCTCCGCCCGTCGGCATTAGCACTACCGTATCCCGACCGCTCACGATCGACCGGATAATAGCCTCCTGCATGGGCCGGAAGCGGTCATACCCATAATACCGTTTTAGGTAAACGACGGGTTCCTGACCAGTGGGTTCGTGTACGGTTGAGAGAGTCGATTGGTCTGTTAGCATACGGTGGATAAGCAAACTGTTTGTATAGTAAAGATACGAAATTTACCCCATTTGGTCTGCCAGAACGGCCGCTTAACTGGTTATAGCTATCTTTCCCCGGTCATGTGTTCCCACAACACGCCCTATGATGAAAATTCTGATTATCGAAGATGAGGTCAAAACCGTACAAAGCATTAGACAAGGACTCGAAGAGCACCAGTGGGAGGTCGATGTTGCCTACGATGGCACAATGGGCTTTCGGCTAGCTACCCAGTCCGAGTATGCCCTTATCATCTCGGATATTATCCTGCCCGGTATGAACGGGCTCGACCTATGTCGAAAGCTACGGGATGCCAACGTTACCACTCCCATCCTGATGCTGACGGCCCTGGGTACTACCGACGACAAGATTGTTGGCCTCGACGCCGGTGCCGATGATTACCTGGTAAAACCATTTGAATTTCGCGAGCTGATGGCGCGGGTCAGGGCCTTAACAAGGCGCACGCAGGGCATGCCGCCCACCGCCAACCTGCTCAGGATCGCGGACCTGGAACTGAACCCCGACACCAAGAGCGTGGTGCGGGCGGGCAAAGAAATAACGCTGACGGCCAAAGAGTTTCAACTGCTCGAATATTTCCTGCGCCATCAGGGACGGGTTA
Organism: Fibrella arboris; assembly: GCF_041321095.1. Lineage (NCBI taxonomy): Bacteria > Pseudomonadati > Bacteroidota > Cytophagia > Cytophagales > Spirosomataceae > Fibrella > Fibrella arboris. Next base: position 448,590 of record NZ_JBGGWE010000005.1, read on the forward strand.
TTTCCAAAGTGGAACTGGCCGAGCGGTTCTGGGATGTTACCTTCGACACCGGCACCAACGTGATCGAGGTATACATCAACTTCCTGCGCAAAAAAATCGACCGTGATTTTGAGCCGAAACTACTGCACACACAGATTGGCATGGGGTATGTCGTAAAAGTGACAGTGTAATGATGAACATACGTACCCGGCTGACCTACCAGTTTGCCATTCTGGTTACGCTGATCCTACTGGTCTTCTCGCTGGGCGTTTACTTCTTCAGCAAACTCTACCTCGAAAAACGCTTCTACAAACGCCTGCAAGATCGCGCTATCACCACCACTACCCTCCTCTTCGACCTACAGCAGACCGACACCACGGTGTTGCGGCTCATTGAAACGGCCGAACGAAGGCTGCTGCTCAACGAAAGCATTTCGGTCTATAACGAACGTACCCACGAGATTTTGTTCGCTACCAATCCGGCGAACACGAAATTTCATGAGCAGTTCATTCCCCGGCTCGACTCGACCCTGCAGACACTGTACCTGAACCAGGGTGATCATCAGCTTGTAGCCATTCGGTTAACCGGCGGCAATAGCAGCAACTGGGTCATCGCCAGCGGTATTGATGAAGTGGGGCAGGAAGCACTGATCGACCTGAAGAAGATCCTGTCGATTATGATCCTGGCGGCCATTCTACTACTGGGTATCTCGGGCTGGTTTTTTGCCGACCGGGCGCTGGCCCCCATGTCGGGTATCATCAGGCAGGTCAATGCCATCTTTCCGTCGAATGTTGAGAGGCGTGTGCTGCACCCTAATCGATCTGACGAGATTGGTTTACTGGTCACCACCTTCAATCAACTGCTCGACCGGATTGAACAGGCGCTGAACACGCAGAAAATGTTTATCGCCAACGTGTCGCATGAATTAAAAAACCCGCTGACAAAAATCAATTCCCAGATCGACGTGGCACTGATCCAGCAACGGGAACCGGAAGCCTACGAGCGTACGCTGCAATCGTTGCAGGAAGACACCCGCAGCCTGGTGCAACTGACCAACGCCCTGCTCGATCTGGCCAATTCGTCGATTCGGACCGATACCATGCCCTTCGTGCCCGTTCGGATGGATGAACTGCTGTGGGAGGCCAAAACGCAGCTTCAGGCCTGGCACAACGACTATACCATTCAACTTACGTTCCCTGATTTTCCCGACGATGAAGAGGCGCTGATTACGTCCGGCAACCGGGCCGCCCTGCAAGTGCTGTTGATGAATCTCATGGATAACGCCTGCAAGTTCTCACCCGATCACACGGCCAACGTTGCTTTTCGAGCCGTTGCACGCACTATCCAGATCGCCGTTTCCAATGAGGGGCCACCCATTGCCAAGGCTGATCTGGCTCATATTTTTCAACCGTTCTTCAGGGGTAACGCAACGGCCCGGTCGAGTCGGGGGCATGGGGTTGGCCTGGCTGTTGTGGCCCAGGTTACGCAGTTACACAAGGGTACCATCACTGTACAGTCTGACCACAAAGGCACCATTTTTACGCTCACCCTATTCCGGGCATGATTTCAGATCCGGGGGTTTCCGACTGTAACTGAGGCCATAACCCTCGATCCAAGATCATTTTAAGGTGGTTTTAAAGTCAGCTTAAGTCGAGGTTAAGTTAGCGGTCGTTCTTTTGCTGATACGAAAAAAGCAGCCAATGGATACGGACACAATGAACACCCGGCAGGGAGCCATCAACATGACCATTGGGGCATTGGTTGGCATCGTGTCGCTGTTGGCTTATCTGTTCATGGGTTCGCGCAATGAAACGCTGGAAGTTCAGAAGCAGCTGACCACTAAAGTAGAGCAGTTTGCTACTGTACAGCAAAAACTCGATTCCATTGCCATCATTCTGAATCAGAAGATCGTTGAGGTGCGTCAACTTGGTGGTAACGTCACGGTATTACAGCGCATTAAACAGCAGCTTGAGAACGATAAGAAAAAGCTCAAATTCGACCTCAGCTTCTCGCTGCAGCGATACGATCTGAAAATCAGGGATTACCAAAATTTCCTGGTTGCCAACGAGGCCGACATCCGCAAGTTCAGGGACGAGAATGGTTCGCTCCTCAACCGCACCCGCACATTGGAGCAGGAAAAGCTGACCATCCTGTCTGAAAATGAAGGCTTGAAATCAGAACGGGCGGCGCTGGCCAAAACGGTGAATGACTACTCGCTCAAGAACGCCGACCTGCAAGAGAAAGTGACGCTTGCTTCTGCCATTAAGGCTGTTGATGTAGACGTATCGGCACTGGCCGCCAATGGGAAAGAACGACGCGGTGGCCCCTACAAAGCGTCGCGTATTGATCGGTTAAAAATCGCTTTCATCATCCCGTCAAATCCGGTGGCCCAGGTACGTAGCACCGACATTTACGTTCGCGTACTGGACACGAACGGTGCCGTAGTTGGCGATAATACGGGCGCTGGCACGCTATGGGTCGACGGGCATGAACTGGGCTATAGCACCCGCCAGACGGTAGTACTTGAGCCAGACGACCAAGCAGTAGCTATCTTTTTCCACCGTGACAGTGCCTATAAGCCAGGCACCTACAGAGTGGAGTTGTACGCAGAAGGCACCCGGATCGGCGATGGCCGATTCGATGTCAAATAACGCCGCCAGCCCTGGCGTGCCAATCACCTGATGGCCTTTTATCATGTCCATTATCCGTACCTACATAAACCGGCGGGTATCGTTTCTCTTCTTTTTTTGGGGCGTATTGATCGAGGCTATCCAGCTGTTCTTCAGACGCTATCGGCAATTTCCGATGGCTTACAGCACCCTCATTTATTTATTCGTTACGGTCGCTTTCTGTTATTCGCCAACCATCGGGCATTGGGCCACGGGCTTTATCATGATGAGTCTGCCACTGGCTATTCCCAGCGGTATTGCCGCCTGTATTTACCTGCTTTACAGACAGCAGCATACGATTGCTATGGCTGGTCTGGTCTGGGTACTGTTCTCCTTTCTGCTCGTGAAGCGGGTTGTTGGCACCAGTTCAGGCACAGCAGACAGGCCACAGGCGCAGGCATTGACAGTGTTAAGTTTCAACAGCGAAACATTTCCGGCAGGTACGTCGGCCAGCACAGCCCTGTCGCTTAAAGCCGACATTGCCTGTTTCCAGGAATATTCCCCCAACGCGCAGCTTGACCGGCAGTACGCCGCTAAAATCGAAAAACTGACCTGCTTTGGCGATGACCGGCAGGTAGGCCTGGCGCTTTTCTCCCGGTTCCCGATCCTGAAGCAGTATGGCCACCTCTGGGAGCGCGCGCAGGGGCCAGACATTAATGGTTTTCTCTGCGCCGATATTGCCTACGGTGCCGATACCATTCGGGTAGTTAACGTGCATCTCTGGTCGATGGGTGTGCGAACCAGCAAAGCCATCGACGCACTGGCGACGGGCGACCTGCGTCGTTTTTTTGTCGAGCTAGGCGATACGTTTCAGCGGCTGAAAGAGGGCTTCCAGCACCGGAACACCCAGCTACAGGAGGTAGAGTCGTATGTGGCGGGCAGTCGATACCCAGTTATTATCTGCGGGGATTTCAACGAAACACCAATGGGCTATTCGTACGGAAAGCTGAGTCAGAACTTCAGAAATGCGTTCGAAGAAGCAGGGCACGGGCTGGGATTTACCCTGAACCGCCATCCTTATTGTGTACGTATCGATCAGCAGTTCGTTAGTCAGGACTGGCAGATCAGAGCCTGCCAGACCTTATCGGGTGTTTCGTTCTCCGATCATTTTCCTGTGCTGGCCGAGTACGTCCTGAAGAAGTCGATCAATGCACCGGCGGTCGTATTAGCGCAGCATTAATACGGGCTACCTGTCTGGTTGATCCGTTATTTTTCTTAGGCGAACTCCCTTAAATTTTGATTAGGCCATTGCTTTTAGGCAACTTTTCAGCCACTTTTCCGTCCAAGTAGCAAGTTTCACCTTAATCAATTTGTACTCATGAAAAAGTCTGCCGTATGGCTAACCCTGTTGCTCGGCGTTCTCGTTGCTTTTACAGCGCCTGCCCAGGATACGAAGCCTAAAAAAGAGAAAGCCAAGAAAGAAAAGGCTGACGCTAAAGCCGATAAGAAAGCCGCCAAAGAAGACAAAAAGGAGGCGAAAGCCGATAAGAAAGCTGCCAAAACCGACGCCGAGAAAGAAGCCGCCAAGGCTGACAAAGCCGCCGCCAAAGCCGATAAGAAAGCCGCCAAAGACAATAAAAAAGAGGCTGCTGACAAGGCTGATAAGAACGATGCGGAATCTGCTGTAACCAAAGCCGACAAGAAAGCGGCCAAAGCGGAGAAAAAGACGGACAAAGTAGCTTCGAAGCCCGAAACCAAAGCCACTCCAGCCGATTATAAAGCGCCCGTTGACCGGTCGATGAAAGGCCCGAATGGCGAACAGGTCATGACGGGCCCGCGTGGTGGCAAATACTATATCAACAAGAATGGGAACAAAACGTACCTGAGCAGCCTGAAAGACTAAGCCGGTAGCCACTAATTCTTGAAAAGCTGGGACGTTGTGAACGTACCCAGCTTTTTTTGCAGATAGGTTTATGACCGATCAGTGCGTCCAATTGGAATCACTCAGTTACTATCCGGCTGGCACCTGTTACATGCCGCCCTTCACTGATTCGTAGTCTGATTTCAACCGGCCCATCTCACGGGCCAGAAACGTCTGAAGCTGCTGGTTGAACGCCTCCTTTTCGTTTTCGGGCAGGCTGTTGTATAAGTCTTTCAATTCCTGATTGATAGCCGCCCGCTCTTCCACGGTCGCTGCATTGGTCGACCGGGTGTGGTAACTTCTAAAATCGTAGGTTGTCATGTAGCTAAAACCCAGGCTCGATTGGGCAAGTTCGTTTAACATTTTCGACGTTGACTAAACTTTTAGGGTAAAAAGCGGTCATATACCTGTTACATGGGTAAGAGGGCAATGTTGAATTGATTCAGCAACGGCCAGCGTTTACCTTTGTCTCTCCAGAATACTACAATACAATCCAGTCAACCCAATTGCCAATCAATTTCTTACGATGAAAAAAGCGTTCGGCTTCCTTCTTGCTACCGCCGGTCTACTGTCGGCATCATTCTCAGCCCAGGCGCAGGACAATATTCCTGACGATATGAAAGCTCTTATGACCAAATACACCTGTATCGCCTGTCACCGGGTTGACGTGAAACTGGTTGGACCGGCTTACAAAGATGTGGCTAAACGCAACTACACAAACGATCAGATCGTAGAGTTGATCTACACGCCTAAACCAGCCAACTGGCCAGGCTTTATCGCCATGGCCCCGATGAAACAGGTACCTAAAGAAGATGCGCTGAAACTGGCCTCCTGGATCAACACCCTCGATGGAACACCTGCGAAGAAAGGTGGCGCGAAGAAAGGCAAAAAATCATAGGCCCTTCAGCTCAATAGCCACATAAAAAAGCCGCTCTGGATGACCTGGAGCGGCTTTTTATGTGAATACGAGACTAATTATTACTTCTTACCCATTGCTGACTTAATAGCTGTTTCTTCAGCGGGATCATAAAACGTACCGTCGCCGCGCAGGATCTCGTGGAACCAGACGCTGGGCTCCCGGCCATTCACGTAGGGTTTCTGCCAGCTGTCCCAGGGCAAAAACGTTTGCGATTTGCCCGCCACAAAACCCCAGCAGATCATACCGACTTTCTCACGTTTGGCAATGGGCAGGTGTGTCTGAAACTTGCTGTTTACGCCCCGCGCCATAAATTCGGTGCAGATGAGTGGCCGCCCCAGTTTTTTCAATCCGGCAATGAGTTTTTCCAGTGAAGGGGCATCGCTATACTGGTGAAACGTGATCACATCCGAGTTTTCCAGCTGCATTCGGTTAAAGGCCGGAATGGAGGACGCATTCGTCCAGTTGTCGACAAAGTTGCGCCAGATACCAGACGACAGTGGCTGGGTCGGGTTCACCGATCGCCCCCACTGAAATACCTGCGGCAGCAGTTTGCCGATGATGTCGATCTTACGGGCTACAGGCAGCTCTGTTTTAATCGTATGCCGCTCGCCGTAACTGTTATCATTCGTATTATCGGGCTCATTCCACATGTCCCACATTAGTACGCGGTTGTCATTTCTAAACGCCCCGATAATGCCTTTCACATAGGCTTCCAGCCGCGGATACTGCGACACGTCGGTTAGCGCATCGGCACCAGGCGACTGCACCCAGCCCGAATTATGAATGCCTGGTACGGGATCATGCTGTTTGCCAAGCTTCGGGTATGGATCCCAGCACGAATCGAATAACACCAGCATGGGGCGGATCTTGTGCTTCTGACAGAGGCTCAGGAAGGTGTCGATGCGCTTAATGAACCCTTTGGCATCCTGCTGGTACGGCAGGTCGTGCAAAAATACCCGCATGGTATTGATGCCCATTTTTTCGGCCCAGCCAAGTTCCTTGTCGATGGTAGCCGGATCGAACGTTTCGGCTTGCCAGAACTCCAATTCATTAATGGCGTTGGCCGGATTATAATTGCCACCGAACAGAAAAGGCTCTTTGGCATACCAGGCATTGGCTTTAGCCGCCGACCAACGGCCCGGAGCCGATGGCACGTCTGTTGACTGAGCCTGTGCAAATTGTAGAAAAGCCGAGAGCCAAAGCACGCTCAGCAGGGTAAGACATTGACGCATAGATGTTGCAAAAAAGGTTGGGAAGCAGCCAATAAACAGTAACTCGGAAAATGAGTGGGAGATAACCAGCTATGAATGAATCGCTTACTTAAGAAACTCGATTATCCATTTACCGAATCACCACTATTCACCTACTTACCAAAGCAAAAAGCGCCCATTTTTAGGTGTTGCCGACTGAAATTTCTGCAATCAGGAAGTCACCGTCGCTAGCCGGGAAACCGGTAGCGGAAACTGGACCGTTACGGTAGTGCCTTCTCCTTCCTTTGAACGTACCTGGATCTGCCCGTTGTGAAGAAGCACAATCCGGTGTGTTAAGGCTAGCCCAATGCCATGTCCCGGTGCGACACTCGTTGTTGACGGCGACCGGTAAAATGGCTCGAACAGGTGGGGCAGCGCATCGGCGGCAATGCCATAGCCAGCATCGGTAAAGGCAAGCTGAATTTGTTGGGGCGCAAACGAAATACGGACCATCACACCTCCGTTGGCCGAATATTTACAGCCGTTCTCCATCAGGTTTTGAAAAGCAGTCCGCAACAGTGCTTCTTCACCCTGAATGGTCAGGTCATCATCCTGCTCGGGCAGGTTATCGAAATCAATATCGATGCTATACGCGGGATTTTTCGACAGCAGTTTGCTGCGCGCCTGCCAGAGCAGTTCGTCGAGCCGGGTGGGCCGGAATGAAATGGCGGTAGATTCTGAACTGGCCCGTGCCAGATCAAGCAATCCGTTGGCCAGATCGATCATCGTTTGTACTTCGTCCAGCACATCGGTGAGCGTTTGCTGGTAATAGGGGGCATCGCGGGGTTGGAGCAGGGCGACATCTATGTTACCCCGCATGATAGCCAACGGGGTACGTAACTCATGGGATGCGTGTGAAACGAAGCTACGCTGCGTGACAAAAGCTTCTTCCAGCCGGTTCAGCATGTCGTTGAACGTGCGGGCCAGTTCAGCCAGTTCGTCGCGCTTCCGGCTCACATGCAGTCGTTCGTGAATATTGGTTGCCGAGATGTCGTTCACCTGATCAATGATCTCTGAAACAGGCCGTATGGCATCGGACGAGAAAAGCCAGCCAGCCACACCAACCATCACGAAACAGGCCAGCCAGCCAAAAATCAGGATTTCGCGCAGCCGACGCAGTTTATTGAATCCGTACTGATCATACGCAGTGGCCATAACGACCAGCGCCTGCCTGGTCTTGCTGAGATACCGAATGCCAATGGTCTCAATCTCACCGTGCGTCAAGCGGATTTCGTGCCCGTCACGAATCTGACGAAACTGTTTGGCCGACAGTGTTGGGTTAAACCCATGTCCCGACGAAAAAATAACCTGATTCAGTGGATTATAGATCGTTACGCGCTCACCGACCATGAAAGGCAAATCGGTACTGGCTACGTCACCGGCATCTTCGCGCAAACGAACCGTAGTTACGGCTTTCTCATGCAGGCGGGCATAGAAATCAACCTCCCTATACTGACTATAGAGCAGATAGATAGATACCGAAAACAGCAACAGAATAGAACCAACCAGCAGGGAGAACAGGAGTGTCAGGCGGGCACGGATCGTCACTCTTCTTTCATGATATAGCCCATGCCGATGACGGTATGAATGAGCTTGGTCGGAAATTCTTTATCGACCTTCTTCCGCAGGAAATTCACGTACACGTCGATCACGTTCGTGCCCGTGTCGAAATGAATATCCCATACTTTTTCGGCAATATCGACGCGGGAAACCACCCGGCCCCTGTTGCGCATGAGGTACTCGAGCAAGCCAAACTCTTTGGCAGTCAGCTCGATTCGTTTACCACCGCGGCGCGCAATCTTCTCGTTCAGATCAAGTTCAAGATCAGCCACACGCAGAACGCTTACCGCACTGCCGCCTTCGGCGCCACGCTTATGCAGCGCACGGATCCGGGCCATCAGCTCACGGAACTCGAACGGCTTCACCAGGTAATCGTCGGCACCAGCCTCAAACCCGGCCACCTTATCATCTACCGACCCCATGGCTGTCAGCATCAGTATAGGTGTCTGAACCTGCTCATGCCGGATTGTCTGGGCCAGATCGAACCCATTTATCTTGGGCAGATTTACATCGAGGACAATTACGTCATAGCTGTTGCTGAGGGCCATTGTTCGCCCAATCTGCCCATCATAGGCCAGATCAACTTCACACTTTTGCTCTTCTAACCCTTTCTTCACGAACGAGGCCAGCTTGGGCTCATCTTCTACCACCAGGACTTTCATATCCGAAACATACATAGTATCCATCAATAGTTGAAAGAGTGAAAAATACGACTTATTTAATGAACCCTGTCAATATATGGTTCGGTCTCCAGCTGAGCCGGTCACGAAGCTCCCTGTAGTACATTAAAATGCCCCCAAACCGCCGTTAAAATGATGTTAAGTGCATAAAAGGCCGTTCAGGCCTATTTATAACCAAGCTTCTTCTGAACCTGTTTAACGCTATAAATTGCCTGAACTTATTTTATTAACGGTATGCACATGCAGGAGTCTCGTCCCTCATCAGACGAAATAAAAGGTGAAAAATTGCCTTATCCGGCCCAACAGGCTGCCATGCAACAACAGCCCGACAGCGATTTGTCGAATTATAAAGCGGCTGGTAAACTCACGGGAAAGGTAGCGCTGATCACCGGTGCCGACTCAGGGATTGGGCGGGCCGTGGCGGTGGCATTCGGTATGGAGGGCGCTCACGTGGCCATTCTGTACAATGAAAACACCGACGATGCCGCTGAGACAAAGCGGATGGTTGAAGCTAAAGGTGGCCGTTGCCTGGTCATTCAGGCCGACGTGCGTGAATCGAACGCCTGCCGGGACGCCGTCCAGCAAACCGTAGATGAGTACGGTAAGCTGAATATTCTGGTCAACAATGCGGCCTACCAGATGGCACAGGAGAAGTTTGAAGACATTACGGAGGAGCAGCTTCGGCGCACCTTCGAGACCAATATTTTCGGGTACTTCTTCATGGCCCAGGCAGCCCTGCCGCACCTCCACGAAGGCGATGCCATCGTGAACACGGGCAGTATCGTGGGCATTGTAGGCAATCCGTTGCTGATCGATTACACCGCTACCAAAGGGGCTATTCACGCTTTCACCAAATCGCTGGCCATTCAACTCGGCGAGCGGGGCATTCGGGTCAATGCGGTGGTACCCGGTCCCGTCTGGACGCCCAACATACCGGGCACGATGCCCATGTCGGAGGTCGAGCATTTCGGCCATGAAGTTGCCCTGGCGCGGCCTGGACAACCAGAAGAACTGGCCCCGGCCTATGTCATGCTGGCCTCGACCGATGGCAGCTTTATGACAGGCAGTTTGGTTGAAGTAACAGGTGGCAAATTAGGATGAACCAGTCTCCACCATATCCAGTCGGCACGGTTAGAGCACTACTGACAACCGAACACGTCAGTGCCAAAACCCGAGAGGTGCTACTCGAACGGCTTACCTACCAGCGTGGTCCGTACCGTTTTTTTAGCCCCGAAGAAGCCACAACATTACAGCAGATGGCCGATCGGCTCATTCCTCAGACTGGGTACGTTGTCGATCTGGTTGGGCCGGTGGATGAACGGCTGGCGGCAGGTGAAACCGACGGCTGGCGATACGATACGATGCCTGCCGATACCGACGCCTACCGGCAGGGCATTCAGGGGCTTCACGAATCGGCCCAGACCCTGTTCGGCCAACCGTTCGACCAGCTGACGACAACGCAGCAGGACGAGTTACTGGGTCAGATTCAACAGGGAACTGCCCCTGGCGACTCGTGGCAACGGCTGGCGGCTGACCGTTTTTTTGAAGAGGTGCTGGCTGAGCTAGTAGGGATCTATTACAGTCATCCGCTGGTGCAGGAAGCTTTCGGGTACGTTGGCATGGCCGACAAGCCCGGTTGGGAGCTGATTGGCCTGGATCAGCTGGAAACACGCGAACCGAAAGAACCATAAAGAAGTAGCACTGAAGCTCCAGCTTCGGTAGTATACCAGTATTGTATGTTCTAATGCCTACCGAAGCTGGAGCTTCAGTGCATCTATATCTATGCCGACTTTATCGAGCGCTGAGACGTCTTCATGGGGACGTACCTACAACACAAATGACGCTGTTGATGCTGTTATCATCGGCACCGGTGCGGGAGGCGCACCCCTCCTCGCCCGGCTTGCCCAGGCGGGCAGACGCGTAGTAGCCCTGGAAGCCGGGCCTGAAAAGAATCCTCAAACAGATTATGCCACCGATGAGCGGGCGCAGAACTTTCTCTTCTGGAACGATGAACGACTGAGTGCAGGCCAGGATCCCCTCGCTTTTGGGTCAAATAATTCGGGAACGGGTGTGGGGGGCTCTACGCTTCATTTCACGGCCTATACGCCCCGCGCCCAGCCCGATGACCTGCGCATGCAGACGGAGTTCGGTGTAGCTGCCGATTGGCCCATTGACTTCCAGGCCGATCTGGTACCGTACTACAACGAGGTTGAGCAATTCCTAGGCGTCTCTGGTCCGGCAAATTACCCCTGGGGGCCGGCACGTACCCAGGCATATCCGTTACCTCCCCTACCCTTAAACGGCGCGGCCCAACTTATGCAGCGTGGTTGTGCGGCGTTGGGCATTCGCACGTCACCGGCTGCCAACGCCGCCTTATCGGGCCGGTATTATCAACCTGGTGTTGGCTGGCGTGATGCCTGCACCAACCGGGGATTCTGCCAGGCGGGGTGTAGCGTGGGGGCCAAAGCCAGCATGGATGTAACGTACCTGGCGCTGGCCCGGACATACGGGGCCGAAATCAGGCCAGGCGCTTACGTAACAGCTTTCGATCGGGACACCCTGGGACGCATCACAGCGGTGGTATATAGCCTGAACGGACAAACGTATCGGCAACGTTGCCAGGCGGTCTTTCTATGCGCCGGGGCGGTTGAAACGCCCCGGCTATTGCTGCTAAATGAGTTAGCCAACAGCAGCGGGCAGGTTGGCCGCAACCTGATGGCGCATACAGGTTTGCAGATATGGGGCGAGTTCGACGAGGATGTTCGCCCCTACAAAGGCATTCCCGGCGGTCTGATTTCGGAAGATACCCACCGGCCCTTCGCCAACAGATCGGCTGATTTCGCGGGGGGCTATCTGCTACAGTCTATTGGCGTCATGCCGGTCACCTATGTGAAGCAGATGGCCAGAGGACCTGGCCTTTGGGGACCGGCATTGCAACGGGCCATGAGCCAGTATAACCACGTAGCGGGCATCAACATTCTGGGCGATTGCCTGCCCTACAGGCATAACTACCTCGAATTATCGGATGAAACAGACAGTCGTGGTCTGCCCAAACCGCGAGTCTATTTCTCAAACGGCGAAAATGAACAGAAAATGAATGCCCATGCCGACCAGGTCATGCGCGGTATCTGGGCGGCGGCCGGGGCAAAAAATGTGTGGGCCTTCCCCCGTTCGGCCCATGTGATCGGTACATGCCGTATGGGGCATTCACCCGACGAAGCCGTTGTTGACCCCTTCGGCAGATCGTTCGATGTGCCCAACCTCTATATCAGCGACAATTCCACCTTCCCATCGGCCCTTAGCGTTAACCCCGCCCTGACAATCATGGCGTTATCCTTACGAACAGCAGATAACTTTCTTAAAGGGACCAACTGAGCAGCGCCTTTGTCTGGCTATGTATCAGGTTGCTCATAACAACAGTATGGATTTCTTAAAACACATTGAAAAACATTTCGGTACGGGCGCGTACGAGGGCGATCAATACGGTGGCTCATCGGCCTCTACCGGTAATGGCCTTCCCGATGGGTCCCCTTCCAACTTTATGTTTGCCACGGGCATTGAATGCTCCTACCCAACCATTAATCAAGGTAAGGTTCGGCGAGATCAGTTGCGGGAATGCGGGCATTATGACCGGTATAAAGAAGATATTGGCCTGGTAAAAGAGCTGGGCTTGAAAGTGTTGCGCTATGGCCTGCCTTACTACAGCATTCATGAAGGGCCGGGTAAGTTCAACTGGGAGTTCGCTGATCTGGCTATGGCCGAAATCAAAAGGCAGGGCATCACTCCCATTCTCGACCTGATGCACTTTGGCGTACCCGACTGGGTTGGCAACTTTCAGAACCCCGAATTACCCATTCATTTTGCTGATTACTGTGCGGCCGTTGCGCAGCGCTACCCCTGGGTACGTTACTATACGCCCGTCAATGAGATCTACGTGACAGCCCGGCACAGCGCTAAAGATGGTGTCTGGAATGAACAGTTGAAAAGCGACAAAGCCTTTGTTACGGCTCTGAAGCACATTGTCGCCGCCAGTATTATGGGTACGCAGCAGATTGCCAGGTACCGCCCGGACACTGTGATTGTGCAAAGTGAGAGCGCTGAATTCATCCACGAAGTTTGCTCCCTCCCCACTGCCGAGATCAAGCTGCACAATGAACTGCGCTTTCTCTCGCTGGACTTGCTCTATGCGCATCCACCTATTGCCGACATAGTCCTTTACCTGCTCGACAACGGTATGACCCGGAAAGAATACAACTGGTTTATGGCGGGTCAGCCGCCGGGATATCAGGTGATGGGCAACGACTATTATGGCCGGAATGAACAGATCAAGCTACCCGATGGCCAGATGATGAGCTCAATGGATGTACTGGGTTGGTATCAGATCACGAAGCAATATTATAACCGGTATCACAAGCCGGTGATGCATACGGAAACAAACGTATTTGAAGCCGACAATGCCCCCACCTGGCTGTATAAGCAATGGTTGAACGTCATGCAGATGCGCCGGGACGGGGTGCCCGTGCTAGGGTTCACCTGGTATAGCCTGATCGACCAGATTGATTGGGACACGGGCCTGGCCGAGTTGAATAACCGGGTCAATGCCTGTGGGCTCTACGATCTCGACCGAAAGCCACGCCCTGTGGCCGATGCCTACAAGCTGATTCTCCAGGAATTTGGTCAGATTACCATCGTGCCCTACGGTCAGATGCTCGAAATCACCGACCAGCCAGCCAGACTGAAGGTAGAATTTTAACTGTATGCTTACCACCCTCACCCGTACTCCGCCCCACACAACGAAGCCTGCACTGGTTTTTCTGCATTTCTTCGGCGGCTCAATTCAGTCGTGGAATGCCGTGCTGGACCAACTGGCCGAGGAATTTTACTGCCTGACCATCGACCTGCCCGGCTTCGGAGAGTCGCCCGCTTTAACTGAACATCAGTCCGTTGACGACGTTTCCAATGAAGTTGCTGCGGTCATTACCGCGCAGTTGGGCACCCGCCCTTTTTTGTTGATAGGGCATTCGATGGGCGGCAAGATCGCGCTGGCGCTGGCGGCAGGTACGTTGGCAGACTATCGCTCTACGGGTTTACGGGGCATGGTACTGCTCGCTCCGTCGCCACCAGGGGCCGAACCTATCACGAATAAAGACCGTCAGGAAATGCTGGAACAGCCCAGTCTGCCACCTGACGAGCAGCGCAAAGCGGCTGGAAAAACGGTGGCTAACATCACAAACCTACCCCTTTCGGACACCATTCGGCAACAACTCATCGCCGACAATCTACGCAGTTCGCCACAGGGCTGGTCGGCCTGGCTCACAACGGGCAGTCTGAACGACATTACAGATCGTATGGGGCGTATAGACGTACCTGTAACCATTCTGGCGGGCGACCACGACAACGCGTTGCCCCATTCGGTACAATCCACGATGGTGCAGCCCTACCTTCCTCAGGCAACGATAGAGATCATTTCCGGGGCGGGGCATTTGCTGCCGCTGGAGACCCCTACAGCAGTTAGCCGGGCGATCAGGAACCTTTCCGATCGCGTCCACTAACCAACTTATTTATTATAGTATAACTGGAACAGCCTGTAGACCGTTACACGCCCGTGAGTCAGTAGCTTTTTATAAAGGCATCCATAGCGCATCACCGATGGTTGGAGACTCGGTGGTCGAGACCGATAAACGCCTCAATGGTTCTTTCGGCCCGGTGGCGATACCGGGCATTGGCTCACTACGCACCCAGCAGCCGCTCGCCAGACGCTACAGAACGCCTGACATACAATAAAAAAGGGAGCATCAGTTAATGCTCCCTTTTTTATTGTATGTATACGAACCAGCTATGGGTTCTTCATGTCTTTGGCTTCTTTCTTGGCGGCTTTAGCGGCTTTTTTGCTGTCTTTCGCCATATCTTTTGCCATGTCATTGCCATTGGCATCAGCCTGCTGCTTCATTTTCCGAGCCTCTTTTTTGGCCATTTTTGCTTCTTTCTTAGCTGCTTTAGCAGCGTCGTCCTGAGCAAACGAAACCGACGTACCTGCAATGAGGAGCGCGGCAAACAAGATCAACTTTTTCATACTCTGAGTTTGGTTTGTTTGCCAATTAAACTACTTATACTATAGACTTGTTATTAAATTTCATTAATCCATTTCCGGCTGTCCATAAACGGCAATCCACTAAAAAGGGAAGACCGATTGGTCTTCCCTTTTTAGTGGATTGAATGAATCAAAGATGACCCTAGTTCGTAGTCATCTTCGCTTCTTTCTTCATGTGCTTGGCCTCCTTTTTCGTCTCCTTAGCAATGTTTTTGCTTACTTTATCGTCCACTTTGCCCGCTTCATGTTTCATTTTTCGGGCTTCTTTCTTGACCATTCGTGCGCTTTGCTTCGCAACTTTAACACTGTCCTGAGCAGAAGAGACTGACAGACCTGCAAAAAGCAGCGCTGCCAACAGAAGTAGCTTTTTCATTGTAGTGACCGGTTTGTTTTCACCATTAACCACCAGTTTATCCACGAGGCCGAAATTTCTTTTAAACGGCCAAACCCTGAGGAAGCGCCTTAAACCATTTCAGTCTTGAACTCCGATGTTTTATGGAACACAATGTCCGGATTGTTGTCCTGGTTCATACGCAGCATCCAGTCTGATTCGGCCAGGAATACAGGATTCTGATCTTTATCATAGCCAATCTGATTCCCCTTCAACCGGATAAACTCCGCCAGTTTGACTTTATCGTCGGACGTTATCCAGCAGGCACGGCTCGTGTTCATGTGTACCCAACGACATTTAGCTCCGTATTCATGCTCGAGCCGGTATTGGATCACTTCAAACTGAAGTTCCCCTACTGTACCCACAATCTTACGATTTCCCAGGGCCAGCGTAAACAACTGCGCCACACCCTCATCGGTAAGTTGCTGGATACCTTTCTCCAACTGCTTCGATTTCATCGGATCAAGGTTGATCAGTTCTTTGAACAGTTCCGGCGAGAAACTAGGAATACCCTGATACTGAAAATCTTCACCTTCTGTCAGCGTATCACCAATTTTGAACGTACCTGTATCGTAGAGGCCAATTACATCGCCCGGAAACCCTTCTTCAACGACGGCTTTGGCATCGGCCATGAAGCTAAACGGACTGGAGAACCGAACGTCTTTGTCGAGGCGCGTGTGGTGGTAAAACTTACCTCGTTCAAACAGGCCTGAACACACCCGCAGAAACGCGATGCGGTCGCGGTGACGTGGATCGAGATTGGCGTGGATCTTAAAGACAAAGCCACTGAATTTGGCTTCTTCGGGCTCGACAATGCGCTTGTCGGTAGGCCGGGCAATTGGTTCAGGCGATACCTGACAGAACCCATCCAGGAGTTCTTTAACCCCAAAATTATTGACCGCTGATCCGAAGAATACGGGAGCAATCATACCAGCCCGATACGCCTCTACATCAAACGGGTCATAAACCCCTTCGATCAGTTCTACATCTTCGCGCAGTTGAGCGGCATCACGGGCGCCCACTTTTTCATCGAGTAATGGCGTATCGATGTCAATAGGAAGCACGTCATCTTCCACTTTGGTTTTATTGACCCGGAAGAAATATAACTTTTTCTCGTAAAGGCTATACACCCCCTTGAAATCAGAACCCATGTTGACCGGCCACGTTAAGGGACGCACCCGGATGTTCAGCTTCTCTTCCAGTTCGTCGAGCAGGTCGAACGGGTTACGTCCCTCCCGGTCCATTTTATTCACAAAAATGATCACCGGTGTATCCCGCATCCGGCAGACTTCCATCAGTCGCTCAGTCTGTTCTTCGACCCCTTTCACGCAGTCGATCACCAGAATGACGCTATCAACCGCAGTGAGGGTACGGTAGGTGTCTTCGGCAAAATCTTTGTGACCAGGCGTATCAAGGATATTTATCTTTTTTCCGTCGTAGTCGAAGGTCATCACCGACGTAGCTACGGAGATACCCCGTTGCTTCTCGATCTCCATGAAATCGGAAGTAGCCGACTTCTTTATTTTATTGGATTTTACGGCTCCGGCGGTTTGAATAGCGCCGCCAAAAAGCAGCAGTTTTTCGGTCAGTGTGGTTTTGCCTGCATCGGGGTGGCTGATGATGGCGAACGTCCGCCGACGGGCAATTTCCTGCTCTCTGTTCATTTAGTACTTTTCTAAGAATCAGGCCACAAAGGTACAAAAAAAGGAGGGGAAAGGGAAGTAAACCATTTCTAAGCGATTACCAAAAACCAAGCCTACAACTAATCGTCCTTAAACCTTCATACAGCCTGTCAGTTTACAGAAGAAACACCCAACGCTATGAAAAAGATGACTTATGCGGCTGCTTTGCTAGCCATTACCCTGGGTACGTTCCTGTTTAGTTGTGAATCGAAAACAGAGAACAAGGCTGAAGACGTGGCCGAAGCCAAGCAGGAGGTAGTTAATGCCCAACAGGAAGGCGCCACTAAAGAGGAAGTGATGAATAAACAGGCCGATCTTGATTCGGCCCGGAAAGATTTCAAAAAAACGTGGGACGTTGACCGTGACGATATGCGGAAGGAACTCAACGCCGAACTGGAAGACATTGACGAAAAAACGGCCAAATACGAGCGCGATCTGAATTCGGCCACGGGCGCGGCGAAAACCAAACTCACAACTGCCCTGGCAACGCTCAAGAAGGAACGGGCTACCATGACTGGTTTGCTTAAAGAAATAGATCAGGTGACTGCCACTAGCTGGGACAAAACCAAAAAGGCGATTGAGACAGTGAAAGACGGCGTAGATGACCGGGTCGACGCACTGGACGCCAATTAACCGCCCGGGTATTTATCTGTTACTTTTCGGGAAGAGGGTCGTCTGACCAATCAGTACGATCAGTTGCCCTATCCCATAAGCGGATCCCCGACTTCCACAGTCGGGGATTTTTTGTGGAAATAGGTGGGTAATTAACTCCACACATTTTTAGGTCGGCTGACCATTCATCCCATTAACACCTTAACCACCCTCAATGCTAACTATCTGACAATAAGCCACTAACCGATTTAGTAAGAACCTGGCTTCTCTATTCAGATAATCTGGCATAATTATTTACCTGTATCGGCTAAACAGCAGGTATATGATGACTTCTATGAACTGGACCCCAACCCATTTCCCCGCGGCCATGCGGTCGTTAAGTCCCAGCACCCGGGCAAAAGCCATTGAATTGGCTAATCTGTTGATGGCCCGTGGCGACATGGACCGTCAGGAAGCTATTCAGGCCAGTATCCTAGAAGCCCGTCGGCAAGCCCGCGCCATGTACCCTGACACACAAAACTCGTCAGTTTACACATTCCCTCAAGCCTGATTCACAGCGAATAGATAAACGAGCAACCTTATGACCTGGAACAAGACAATATACGATACGTTAACTGGCTGTGCTGCCCTCTGCGACGAAACTGCTACTGAATCATCGCGGGCTGCAGACATTGAGAACTGGTATCGGTTCATTTTCCTGAATCTGGACTGTGCTGATCTGTGCCGTCAGGTGGCTATGCTGTACGTTCGTGGCTCAGAAAACACCCGGTTACTCGCGCAAACGTGTGTTGAAGTATGCGAAAAATGTGCTGATGAGGCCCGGCAGCTCTCAGGCGAGCGGGCTAAACAAGTCTACGCGATGTGCCAGCAAACCATTGTCAGCTGCTCGAATATCCTCAAAATGGATTCACCCCGCGAGATCGAAACAGCGGCCACAACGACACCAGCGTCTTTGTTCTACGGAATAGACCTGCGTGACGCCCTGTATAATTAAACTCGATGCGTAAGCAGTGAGTAAGCCCTCAATAACCGCCTGATCACTGCTTACGCAATACATTGTCATACAGCGGTTCGCCGCAGGGTTTCAGTTTACCGTTTTTAGTTGATACGCGTTCAGCTACCTGCTTTATATGGCAGCAACACTGAAAACGGTAAACTGAAGACAGTAAACTTTTTTATTTCTCAACACTATGGAAACGCAACAGCAGAAAAACACGGGCCTGGAAAAGATCAAGGATTTGGTTGAAGACATTCGCATTGCCATGATGACCACGCTTGATGAACAGGGGAACCTGGTGAGTCGGCCGATGGCCTGCATGCAGATGGACGCCGAGGGCACACTCTGGTTCTTCACAAAAAAATCATCGCCCAAGGTCGATCAGGTGACCCAACACGACCATAAAGTGAACCTCAGCTTCGCCAATGCGTCTGACGCTGACTTTGTCTCTATTTCGGGTTCGGCCGAAGAACTGGACGATCGTGGCAAAATCAATGCGTTGTGGTCCGATATGGCCAAGCCCTGGTTCCCCGACGGAAAAGACGATCCGCAGCTAACGTTATTAAAAGTGCATGTCGAAATGGCCGAGTATTGGGATTCAACTGATAGTCGCCTTGTACGCCTGTTCGAGATGGCCCGCGCCGCCGTCACCGGTGACACCTACAAAGAGGGCGAAAATGTGAAAGTGATCAACTAGCTGATTTGCCATTTGGGGTTTCTAGTTTGGCGTTGCCCTGTTGTTAACCAATACCTGACAAAGTAGCGCAACGTCAGACTTAAACCAGATTCTATTTTATGATTGTCCGCCTCGTCGATGTTGGCTGGGAAATAATACACCAGCCCGCCCACGGTCTTCTTGCTTTTCAGCTAGCCATGCATTGGCATCCTGATAAACGGCCCCAGCATTGGCCCGAGACGCTTATCGCCCTGACAGAGCACGATGATGGCCAGCAACCCTACCAAGATCGTAACCACCTGACAGAGGCCGGGGCACCACTGCATTTTCAGGTGCTGGAGTTTACGACTGACCAGGCCAGGCGCATGATCGAAGTGGCCCTGCAAAAAAGCCGCTGGAATGCCCTGATGGTCTCGATGCATGCAAGTTTTCTGTACGAAGAAAAACGCGGCCAGTCGGCTGAACTGGATTCGTTTTTGGATCAGCAAAAAGAAAATCAGCAGTCGTGGCGGCGTGAGTACAAGGCCTCTAAAGCAGCTACCCAGTACGCTTATGACTTTGTGCAGTGGTGCGACGCCTTTTCGCTCATTCTGTGCATGAATCAGGTGCCGCCCGAAGGCCGCAGGCTCGAGATCAGTATAGGCCCCGATAAGGAGCACTATTACGTTTTTCAACGCACCGATGGCACTCTGAGTGTTGACCCCTGGCCATACAACGTACCTGCGTTCTCGGTACAGGTCGAGTTCAATACGCTGGCGCAACTGCAATTTGCCAGCGACCACGAGCTATACAATGCCCTCCAGCAGGCACCCGTTCAGGTACGTACCTGGACAATAGCGAAAGAGTGATGGGTGAAAGAGTGAAAGTTGTTCCCACAAGGACTGTCTACTGCTTGAGCAACTTTCACTCTTTCACCCATTAGCTATTTCTGCTGCCGAAAATGGCGCTGCCTACACGGACCATCGTGCTGCCTTCGTCCACAGCGATCAGGTAGTCGCTGCTCATGCCCATCGACAGCTCCGTGAGCACTACGTTGGGGCGTTCAATAGACCGGACTGCGTCAAACAGTTGTTTCAGACCTTTAAATTCCTGTCTAATCTGCGCCTCGTCGGGAGTATTAGTCGCAATGCCCATCAGGCCGATTAGACGAACATTCAGCAGGTTGTCCAGCTCCGGCGATTGCAGCAGGTCTATTACCTCTTCGGGCAACAGGCCAAATTTTGTTTCTTCATCGGCAATGTACACCTGCAGCAGGCAGTCGATAACCCGGTCATTTTTACGTGCCTGCCGGTCAATCTCTTCCAGCAGTTTCAGGCTATCGACCGATTCGATCAGGCTGACGAAGGGAGCTATGTATTTTACTTTGTTCGTTTGCAGATGACCGATCTGGTGCCATTGTACATCGGCGGGCAATTGTGGTTGTTTTTCGGCCATTTCCTGAACCCTGTTCTCACCAAAACGCCGACAGCCCGCCCGGTAAGCTTCCTGTAGCATAGCCACTGGTTTGGTTTTCGTGACAGCCACCAGGGCCGCCCGCCCAGCCAGTTGCTGGTCAATTTGATGAATAGCTGCTTCAATTGTCATACTAAATAGCCTTGGCGTAACTACCGTTGGGGAAGATTGTGCAAAGATAGGTTTGAGTTTCGTGGAGAATACCGTAGTTTTTCCGCCGCAAACCGGTGAATTCGGCCAGAACTATACAAATTGCCGACGACCTGCCGTTTCCACTCTAACCGCATCACCCTGTATCCTGACTATGGAACAACGACCCGAAAAACGAAACGATAACAGTAGCCGTAGTTTTTTAATTATCGCCCTTTTGGCACTGGCTGCCTTAAACGTATTGCTGCTGTATTTCTGGTACCAGGAAAAAGAAAACAACAAGACTAAAGACGCCACCATTGCCGCTAAAACCGAAGAGGTGTTGGTGACGAAAATGAAACTCGATTCGATCTCAGCCCAGCTCGATGCGAAAATCGCTGAAATACAGCAGCTTGGCGGCAGTGTTGATTCGCTGTTGAAAGTGAAGGAACAGATCGAGAAAGACAAAATCAGGATTCGGGATGTAAACAATTTTGATGCCCGTGCTTTCAACCAGAAAATCAGTCGGTACGAAAGTCTGCTTGTTGAGAAAGACGAGGAAATTGCCCGACTGCGAGAGGAGAACGGCATCCTGACCGAACAGAACACCGCCCTTAATTCAGAAAACACTAACCTGCGATCCGAAAAGCAGGAGTTGTCAGACACAGTTGTTAGTTATGCGTCGAAAGCCCGGGAAGTACAGGCCCGAAATCGAGAGCTGAGCGATAAGGTGAGTGTTGCAGCCGCCCTTCATGCCGACGATATTGCCGTTACGGCCCTGAACACAAAGGGTAAAGAGCAGGACGGCGGCAGCTACAAAGCGAAACGGCTGGATAAAATCAAGATATCGTTCAAACTCAGCCCGAACCCGTTGACCCAACAAAATGCCAAAGACATTTACCTGCGCATTCTCGATCCAAGCGGAGCCGTTATTTCCGACATGGCTACAGGCTCGGGCGAGTTCACATATGCCAACAAGGAGATGATCTATACGGCGATGCAACGTATTGATTACAACAATACGGGCCAGCAAATTTCATTTGTATACGGCCGGGGCGGTCAGCGTTTCAACGAGGGTCGGCACACCATCGAAATCTATTCCGAGGGCTTCCGCATTGGCCAGGGTGAATTCACGGTGAAGTAAGTTTCAAGGTACAGGTTTCAAGTTTCAAGTTTCAAGTTTCAAGTTTCAAGTTTCAAGTTTCAAGGGCTCCGCTGATCCATCACATTGTAGATCAGCGGAGCCCTTGAAACCTGAAACCTGTACCTTGAAACTTACTTTCTTTTTTCCTACCTTTGCGGCCTCATTTCAAATCAAATAAGTTAAATCATGTTCCAAAAGAACTACGAAACGGTGTTCATCCTGACTCCCGTTTTATCTGAAACTCAGATAAAGGACGCCGTTGACAAGTATCGGACGCTGCTGACAAGCAACGGGGCCGAACTTGTGCATGAGTACAGCATGGGTTTGCGTAAACTGGCTTACCCCATCAAGAACAAGAACACGGGTTATTATCAGGTGTTCGAGTTTAAGTGTGATCCGTCGCTGATCGAGAAACTCAACATCGAGTATCTACGTGACGAGCGCGTGATTCGTGACCTCACGACGGTGTTGGACAAACATGCCGTTGAGTACAACGACCGTAAGAAAAACGGCCTGGTGGGTAAGAAGAAACAAGAAACAGCAGACGCCCGGTAACCGGCACGAAACAACCATGAGCTTACAGAACGAAGCAATGAACAGCGGCGAAGTCCGCAAGAAATACTGCCGCTTCAAGAAAGCCGGCATCAAGTATATCGATTATAAAGATCCCAATTTCCTACTGAAGTTGTTGAACGACCAGGGTCGCATTCTACCCCGGCGTATCACCGGCACTAGCCTGAAATATCAGCGCAAAGTAGGTCAGGCCGTGAAACGTGCCCGCCACCTTGCCCTGCTTCCTTTCGTAGCCGATTCACTTAAATAGCGTTTACAGTTTGCTGTTTGCTGTTGCGCTGCGTAGTCAACGTAACGTACCTACGCAACGCAACAGTAAACAGCAAACTGTAAACAGTAAACTCTTTATAGACATGGAAATCATTCTCAAAACCGATATAACCGGCGTTGGGTATAAAAACGACATTGTCACGGTGAAGCCGGGCTATGGTCGTAACTACCTGATTCCACAGGGCTTTGCTGTTATGGCAACCCCTTCTAATAAAAAAGTAGTTGCCGAAAACGTACGGCAGGCTGCTCACAAAGTGGAAAAGATCAAAAACGACGCGCTCGCTCTGGCAGAGCAAATCGGTGATATGACTCTGACGCTGGTAGCTAAAGCAGGCGAAAGCGGAAAAATCTTTGGTCGGGTAACCAACACGCAAATCGCTGATGCCCTGCGTGAAAAAGGCTTTGATATTGACCGGAAAAAAATCACGATCGAAGACGTGAAGACGCTGGGCGAATACAAAGCAACGCTGGATCTGCATAAAGAAGTGAAACACCAGGTTACAGTTGATGTAGTTGGTGAAACGGTTGTACAGGCCTAGTATGAACCAGCTTCTCGTAAGTTAGTGTAACAGAAAACGGACTCATCGGGTCCGTTTTTTTATTGGTTCTTATATGCTCTTCCGAACCGAATTAACCCCCGAACGCCTGCCTGCTCAGCTTAAGCTGACCGATCAGATTGTTACGATCGGGTCGTGCTTCGCCGATGTTATGGGCAAAAAGCTACTCGCCAATAAGTTGGTGGTGCTGAACAATCCGCTGGGTACGTTATTTAATCCGTTCTCGATCAGCAAGTTACTAAGGCTCGCCCTGACGGGCGGTGAACCGGATGAAGCGCTGTTTGTACAGCGCGACGAGCTCTGGTTTCATTATGATTTTCATTCTTCGCTTTGGGGGCAGTCAAAAGCAGCGCTTACCGCTTTACTTCAGGTACGTTTGCGCGAAGTTGGCGATGCCCTGCGGCAGGCAAGCTGGCTGTTTATCACGCTCGGTTCAGCAGTAGTGTATCAGCATCAGGCCACAGAGCAGGTGGTGGCCAACTGCCATAAAATGCCAGGTACGTTGTTCACAAAATACCTAAGCCGTATTGAGCCTGTCCGAACTACTTTATCGCAGGTCTTTCAGTTGCTGAATGAGCACAATCCACGCCTGAACATTATTCTGACCGTTAGCCCGATACGTCACATCCGTGATGGGTTAACACTGAACTCGGCCAGTAAAGCCCTCCTTAGAACGGTCTGCGCCGACTTGTCGGGCGAATCCATGGCACAGGCAAACCGGCCAGCTACCTTGTCTGGGGTGTACTATTTCCCGGCTTATGAACTGGTACAAGATGATCTCCGCGATTATCGATTCTACGAAGCTGACCTGATTCACCCGAATGCGCTGGCTCACGATTACGTATTCGATAAGTTTGCCGCCAGCGCCTTTACACCCGACCTTTGTGCTTTCATTAAGCAATGGGGGTCTATTCAACGGGCGCTGGCTCATCGGCCGCTACATGGTATAAATGAGGCTCATAAACAGTTTCTACAGAAGTTAATCGGGCAACTCGACCAATTGCCCGCCTCGATTGACACGTCGACCGAACGCGCCGATATTCAAAATCGTTTACTATAAAAATAGTTTACCGTTTACTGTTTGCTGTTTTCAGTTGCGCCGCCAGCAACCAACTGTGTTCCCTGGCGGCGCAACTGAAAACAGCAAACAGTAAACGGTAAACTTCTTCAGAAATGTCCAGTTATAAACTCACCGAACAAACTGTACTGGCCGCACTGGGCCATGTAGAAGAGCCTGACCTGAAACGCGATATTGTCTCGCTGGGCATGGTCAAAGACATCAAATTAGGTGTTGATTCGGTTCGCTTCACGATTGTTCTCACGACGCCCGCCTGCCCGCTCAAAGAGCTGATCCGGCAGCGTTGCGAAGATGCCATTCA
Source organism: Fibrella arboris (assembly GCF_041321095.1). NCBI lineage: Bacteria > Pseudomonadati > Bacteroidota > Cytophagia > Cytophagales > Spirosomataceae > Fibrella > Fibrella arboris. The sequence continues at coordinate 473,461 of NZ_JBGGWE010000005.1, forward strand.
CGGCCATATTGGCTCGGAAATAGCCGTTCAGGTAGACATGACGGCCAATGTAACGTCGACTCGCAACGATGCGCCATTGCTTCCCGGCGTGAAAAATATCATTGCCGTCGCTTCGGGTAAAGGGGGTGTCGGTAAATCAACGATAACGGCAAATCTGGCCATTGCCCTGCATAAATCAGGGGCGAAGGTGGGCATTATCGACGCCGATATTTACGGACCGTCGATTCCGGTCATGTTCGGCGCGGAAGATATGCAACCGCAAATTATCCAGATCAACGGGCAGAACCGCCTGCAGCCCATTCAGCAGTTCGGCATCAAATTAATGTCGATTGGTTTTCTGGTTCCGCCCGACCAGGCCATGCTTTGGCGGGGTCCGGTTGCCAGTCGGGCGTTGCAGCAGTTCTTTTCCGACACGGAATGGGGTGAGCTCGACTACCTGTTGATCGACCTTCCGCCCGGCACGGGCGATATCCATTTATCGCTGGTGCAGACGGTGCCCGTAACCGGGGCTATCATTGTGACTACACCCCAGAAAGTAGCCATTGCCGACGCCATTAAGGGGCTCGCTATGTTCAAACAGCCCCAGATTAACGTGCCTGTGCTGGGGATCGTGGAGAATATGGCCTATTTCACACCCGCCGAACTCCCCAACAACCGGTACTATATTTTTGGGTCCGGGGGTGCCGCTATGTTGTCAGAGAAATTCGACGTGCCGGTACTGGGGCAGGTACCCCTGGTGCAAAGCATCCGCGAAGCGGGCGATGATGGAAAACCCGCGCTGGTTTCAGCCGATGGCCCATCGGCTGAAGCATTCAACGGTGCCGCTGAGGCGTTGGCTCGCCGGGTAGCTATTCGTAATGCCACGCAGGACGAAACGAAACGAGTCGAGTTTACCCGGGTATAATGCCTGAATTGTACTATATTTACGAATAAGACATTGATTTTATACAAATGGTCGTAGACAACGTAAATCCTCTGATTGCCCGTGTTGACAAAGCACTCGACAGTATGCGGCCTTACCTGGCGGCTGACGGTGGTAATGTTAAAGTAGTTGACGTCAGCGACGAAGGCGTTGTTCGTATTGAGCTGATGGGCTCTTGTGGCAGTTGCCCTATGTCGGCAATGACCTTCAAAGGCGGTCTGGAAGAAGCTATCCTGAAGGCAGTGCCAGAAATCAGTCGTGTAGAAGCGGTGAATCTGACGCCTTTGCCTTAACGTACTGTACCTGAAGTATCGTATAAAAAGCGGTCTGGTTGTGTGCCAGACCGCTTTTATTGTGTATAGCCAGCCGATTGCCTATAACACCAGGGCAGGTAACCAGAATACAGCATCGCCAATGAATCGGTAGCGGTTTCTTCGCAGAAAATAGGTTGGGTAGCGTTGCATGGCATAAAGGGTCATACTCATAATACCGAGCATGATGCTGGCACGTTGCGAGAAACGTGCCCCGCCACCCGAATCGTCGGCCGTAAAACATACGGCAAAGGCACCAGCTACAATAGCAAACGTAAGCCAGCGAAGGATCGTGTCGCACCGGCTAAGTCCCCAGACAGTGGCCAGCGAGACAGAATCAGCCCGGCCAGACGCATCTTTCTGCTCGAAGACGGAGAATAGCAGCAGATTTTGGAAAGCGATGCCTAAAAACAGTACGCTTTGCACGTTGAAAGGCCAGCCAATGGCTTCCCGCTGCACCCAGACAGACCCCCATACACCGGCCGTAAACAGAATGGCCACCAGCGGCTCTTTAGCTACCAGCGCCGGGTGCCGGTCCCGGAGTTGATACACCGCCAGCACATAGGCTATGCAGGCAACGCCCAGTATGGCCCCAAAACGAACGACTGGTGCGGGCAGAAAAAAGACGAGGATGGCCCCAATGGCACCCAGCCCCCCAACAACTCCCCACAGCAAATCAGCGTTCTCGGCGTGAAACCGGTGGCGTGATGTGAGCGGAGCCGTAGCCTGACGAACATCCAGGAGTCGGTCGGCTGTGTAAATCATCCAGACAACAATGCCCAGCAGAGGCGTGGTGGCCCAATGTACCGGATCAACGTCGGAGAGGCGCACAGCCAGCTTATTCGATAAAACGGCTCCCACCACAACGGGGAGGCTCAGGTAAATAGCAGGACGAAACATAGACAGGGATAGCCCGGTGTTCTCAGATATTAAACGCCGACTGGTAACCAGGGCTCTTTACGGTTTACTACCTCAATGGTATCACCAACCTGTAGCAACTGGTTTACACTCGTTAGAGCAGGCAGGAAGTTTTCGCCAAACAAAATTTTGTTGTCCCGGCTGCGGTAGGTCGCCAGCGTTCGCAGCGGTTCTTTTCCCCGATTACCAGTGGCCGGGTCGATAGTGGTCAGCACACACCGTACGCAGGGCTTCACGCCATAGAGCGTGGCTTCGCCCAGTTTAACCGTTGCCCAGGTATCCTCGTCGTGTGGCCAGCACAGCCCGTCAACGATTAAGTTTGGTCGGAAACGGGCCATCGACAGCGGTGCGTCGACGGTTGTGGCTACCCGCCGATTCAGTTCATTCAACGATGCCTGCGTGATGAGTAATACGGGAAACCCATCGGCAAAGCTGACGATCGGATCGGCTACCTCATCGCGCCGGACATGGCGGGAGGTAATCGTACGGCGAGTTGTGTCTGGCATATACACAAGTCGGCAGGTTTTTCCGATTATCCGGCTAAACCAGGCATCGGCGTCGACACTGACCAACTGTGCAGGTACGTCCTCGCTGTCCCAGATGCTTACGCTGATGGGATTGTCATCGACAGAGGGCACCAATGGCAGGGTAAGCACATCGTCGGGAAAGTGCCGATGCCAGACGGTGAGCGTGTTTTCAGGTACGTTGATGGCTGTATCGATCAACGCCATTGGGTGTACCGTTCGCTGGGTAATGAACGTGCCCCTCCGGTCCGCTGCCTGCCGAATCGGCGCGTCGAAGTCACCGGCTGGTTCAACGAGCATATACCGGCGATCATACTGCAGCCCGGCAGCATCTATCCGGGCGTCGGACACCGTTACACCGCCCAGCGATTTGATCGGATAAATAATGATTTGTTTAAGCGAAAGAGACATAGCGAACGGGTTTGGTCATTCCTGCCGATTGAACACATACTCAACTTAACTGATTGCCGCCCGGCGACGTTGGTAAGCGGTCACCGCTACCTCGCCCAGGACACGCAGCGCCAATGGCGACTGGTCGGTGAATGACCCGCCGTAGATCATCCGGTCGGTTTCGCGCAGGGCATCAGTCAGCCGGTCGTCTCCAATTCGATCGGCAATTTCGCTACTGGTTAGTGAGGTATATGGCTTTTTTTCGAGTCGCTCCAAATATTTTTTCCAGTTGACAATAGCCTGGTTTGTCGTATCGCCGGTTGACTCTGGCCCCAGGTTGCGGGTAAGTTGGTTATAGCCAGTCATAAACCGGTTGTGATACCGGGTAAGCAGATACTGTTGCCACCGCCGCCGCAGGAGCGCCCCAAACAGAATGTATATCGCGCCGGCTATTACCCCGAGTGCCCCTACAGCGATGGTCAGATAGGCATAATTGAACTCTTGCGGCAAAGGCGTTAGCACCGTATCAGGAGCCAGTTGCAGGGTATCCGGCCGGCTTGTGGCCAATGCAGTCGACTGCAAAAAAACTGTATCAGGCGCTGACAGTATTGCCGTACAGTCGGCGCCATTGGCCATGTAAATGGGCACCTGCAATACCCGCCCCCGACTCACTTCAAAGGAAACGAGCGTGTAAACGGCGCTATCGACGCTGACATTGTCAGTGGTTTTGGTGGGATACACCGTCACGTTTTTCACCAGGAATGGCGCAAACTGACGGGCGGTATCCGGGTAAAATACATCCTGTGCCGCGCTGTGCCGTACCGTCAGCGCGTAGCGGAACGGTCGGCCTACTTCGATGGTATCATCAATAAACTGCCCAACGGGCTGGGCTACCGAACAGTGCGCAAGGCATACCAGACACTGAACAGGAAACCATAGCGAAAACAAACAGGCACGGCCTGTACGCCTCACCCGTGCCCTGGTCAATACAGCCAATCGACTATGCTTTGTTTTCATCAAAATCCCACGGATGACTGATTAGGGTAGTTTACTGATTACCGGTATTTTCTAACCCGAAACAACTCGGCCAGCGTAGGAACAAAATCGGCCTGAGCGTCCAGGGCTACATAGTCTGCGTCGTACTGGCGACAGAACCGTTCGAGTCGAACACGACTTTGGGCGAACTGGTCGTGAAGGCGCTGCCGAAAACGAGGCGACGAGGTGTTGAGCCAAACCGTTCGGCGCTCCTCCATATCGTAAACCGGAATAATGCCAAGTCGGGGCAGATTGACCTCACGCGGGTCGTAGAAGTGAATAACGACCAGATCATGTTTACGGGCCAGTGCTTTCAGGTTATGCTCATACCCCTGATCAATGAAGTCAGACAGCAAAAAAACCAGGCTTCTTCGTTTCAGGACATTCAACGTGAACAGCAAGGCCTCCGCAATATTTGTACGAATCGATTCTGGCTGTAGTTTCCCCAGGGACGTAATGAGCTGATACCCCAGCTTTTGCGTGTTGGCCGGTTTCAGATACTGTTCTTTTTTATCGGAAAAGCAGTACAGGCCAACATGGCTCGCTTCGCGCAGGGCCGACATAGCCAGCGTACCGCACACCTCTTTGGTCGTATCCAGTTTCGAGCGCTGATGCGTACCCACCTGCTGCGACGCACTGACATCGACCACAAAAAAAACGGTCTGGTCTTTTTCCTCCCGGAAGACCTTCACAAACGCACCATGCCCTTTCGACGACACGTTCCAGTCGATCGCGCGCACATCGTCGCCATACTGATACTGACGTAAATCGGCGAATTCCAGGCCAGAGCCCTTGAAAACAGACCGGAAATTGCCTCTCAACTGCGAGGTAACGGCCTTACGAATCCGGATCTCGAACTCCTGCACCTTTACCAGAAAATCATCCATCCCGTACCGTTTTTAACGATTTTTGATACCCCTAGCGTAAACGATTTGCCCACTATTAGGGGTTAACCTGTAAAAGTACGTCCTGAATACATCAGGTCGCCAACGAGTAGGCTCATTCCGGTGCTGTTCGGCAGTGCCGGCCAAGCGAAAACCTTTACAATGATACGTCAACTTGCCCTCTGGCTTTGCCTTTGCCTCTTACTTGTCCGGTGCAAGACCGATGGCGCGAACGAACTCGGCGCGAAACCAGCCAATCTGGTCGATGAAGATAAGATGGCGGCTATTCTGACCGAAGTGCATCTTTCGGAAGCGCGCATTGCCAAACTGTCTATTGGATCGAGCGATACGTCGACGCTGTTGTTCAAACGCCTTCAGACACAGACGCTGAAAAAATTCAATGTTGATACCTCGGCCTATACCCAAAGCTTCGTGTATTATTCGTCACGCCCGGCCAAATTGGCCAGCATTTACGAGCAGGTCGTTGAGCAGCTGAAAGCGATCGAAAAAGAAAAGGCAGATAAAGCCGGCAAAACCAAGCCGACCGCCGTTCCATGACAATCGGTATCATTGGCGGTGGGATTTCAGGACTGACGCTGGCTTACGAATTACAACAGCGCGGGCAAGCCTACCAGCTCTGGGAAGCCAGTCCGCAACCGGGTGGGTACATACGTTCAGTGCGTGATGACAACTACCTGCGTGAACTTGGCCCCAATTCCCTGCTGGGCGACAGTACCCTGCTGACCTGGCTCGACGGGCTGGGCTTAACACCTGATCTGATCTTTGCCAATGCGGTCAGTAAAGCGCGATTCATTTACCGAAACGGTGCTTATCGGGAGTTACCCGGCACTCCACCGGGGCTGCTGTTCGGCGGCTTTTTCAGTCTGAAAACGAAGTGGGCCATTTGTCGGGAGTTAAGCAACAAAAGCCAGTCGCCCCCGGGCGAGACGCTGGGGCAGTTTTTTCGCCGTCGGTTTACGTCCGAGATCGTTGACTACGCCCTGGGGCCGTTTGTAGCAGGTATCTACGCCGGCGATCCCGAGCGTTTGCTGGTCGCTGAAACCTTTCCGATCCTGTTGCACTATGAGCGCGAATACGGCTCTGTGTTGCGGGGCCTGATCAAAACCCAGCCTAAAACGGGTAGGCGGCAGTCGTTTAGCTTTCGCGAGGGGATGCAGATGCTCCCCAATGCGCTGGCCGGGAAACTTACCCACGCCCATCCAAACTGCCCCGTTGACCGGATCGAACGTACCCAGACCGGCTGGACGGTTCACACCCAAAAAGGCGCCCAGCCGGTTGACAGGCTGGTACTGGCCACCCCTGCCGACAGCGCAGCAAGCTTGGTCACCGGGCACATGCCAGCCTTTGCGCAGGCCTTGCGGCAACTTGACTACCCGCCGATGGTGGCCGTTCATACGGCTTATAAACGGGCGGATGTGTCGCACCCGCTCAACGGCTTTGGTGGCCTCAACCCCGCCATTGAAGGACGTTTTGCCGCCGGTCATATCTGGAGTAGCTCGATCTTTACGGGCCGATGCCCAACCGACGAGGTGCTGTTCACCACGTTTGTTGGTGGGCAGCAGGGAGCCGCCAACGCCTCTTTACCCGACGTCGACATCTGCGAACGGGTTCATCAAGAGTTAGTTGATTCCTTTGGCATCAATTCGGCAAGGCCCGTTTGGCAACGGTCATTTTCATGGTCGAAGGCCATTCCGCAATATGACCGGCAACTGGCGGCCGTGAAGCAACTCGTTCCGGCGCTGGAAGCCGAAAAGCTGTACATCTGCGCCAACTGGTACGGTGGCGTTTCACTAGCCGACTGTATTGGTAATGCCAGGGCACTGGGCAGCCGCTTATGACGTATTTTTCAGGATCGGTTACGTCTGATTAAGATTATTTAACGACCTGAATGCATTATTTTTGGGTACACACCTGTTTTAAGAATAAACGTTTTTTCGCCGTGACAGATCGCCTCGTTATCATCCCTACGTTCAACGAAATCGAGAACATCGAAGCCATCATCCGGCGCGTGTTTTCGCTGCCCACAGCGTTCGATCTGCTGATTGTCGACGACGGCTCGCCTGATGGTACGGCCGCTATTGTGAAGCAGTTACAGAGCGAGTTCCCAAATCAGTTGCACCTGCTGGAGCGGCGGGGGAAGCTTGGCCTCGGTACGGCCTACATCGACGGGTTCAAATGGGCCCTGGCACGTGGGTACGAGTACCTGTTCGAGATGGATGCCGATTTCTCCCACAATCCCGACGATTTAGTGCGTCTCTACAATGCCTGTGCAACGGGTGGGGCGGGGCGGCTTCCCGCCGACGTGGCCGTTGGGTCGCGGTACATCAAAGGCGTGAACGTGGTGAACTGGCCCATTGGCCGGGTGCTGATGTCGTATGGCGCAGGTATTTACGTCCGCTTCATCACCGGCATGCCCTTTATGGATCCCACCGCCGGCTTTGTCTGCTACCGGGCGCACGTGCTGAATGTCCTGCTGCAAAACCCGATCCGATTCGTGGGCTACGCGTTCCAGATCGAGATGAAATTCACCTGCTGGAAATACGGCTTTACCGTTACCGAAGTGCCGATCATCTTCACCGACCGTACCCGCGGCGAATCGAAAATGTCGACGAAGATTTTTAAGGAGGCGATCCTGGGGGTGATCCAGATGAAGCTCAACAGCTTCTTCCGGCACTACATTCCCGCCAGTACAACAATAGCGCCGCGCATTCCAGGCGAAGCCGTTGAGCTGGTGTAGGTACGGTAGCCTGTAAGCCAATTCACGATTCTGACTGACCGGCATCCGCGTTTTCTTTTCTTCTCCAACGGCTTTTCAGGCCTCAGTTAATTTCGACCGTTCTTATTCTGGGCTTCAGCGCCCCGCCGGGTGTCAGTGGCCTATGCCGTTTCCTCTACAACCAGGCGCTGGCTCGGCTTGGCCGGGTAATTCAGCACGAAGTCTGGTGGGTACGTTGCCACGGATTTACCCGTTGATAACGTACCCAGGACCGTTGCCTCTGGTTACGTTATAAAAAGGGTATGGAAGCTGTAAATCAGCGTTGTTATGCTGTAAATTACGCCATCAACCGTTTTCTAACCGACTTCTGCCATGAAACGAACAACCCCGTTTCTGTTGCTGCTCTGGGCCATTATTAGCTATGCCGGACAGGCATTGGCAGGATCGATTCTGATTCCGATGGATGAACGACAGACTGACCATCTGAAAGCCTATGGCATCGCCTATGCCGTACTGAAAGATGACCAGGATGTCGACTGGTTGCTTAACTATCGGGGCGGCAGTTTCCTGATCAAACAGTCGGCAAAATTTGAGAACGAGTGCCGCATTCGGGGCGTGGCCTTTGAGTCACTGACCGACGCCGGCGCTGCGTCGATCAAACGGCAGATCGCGAATCCGGACCTGAATATGGACGTGGTAACGCTCAACAAAGCGGCCAAGATCATTGTGTATTCGCCTGCCAAGGTTGGCCCCGCTGAGTTTGAAAACAACGACGCGGTACTGCTGGTATTGACCTACGCCGAAATTCCATACGAGTTGGTCTACGATGAAGAAGTGCTGAAAGGCGACCTACCGAAATATGACTGGCTCCACCTGCACCACGAAGACTTTACGGGTCAGTATGGCCGGAATATGCAACGGATGACCTTGTCTGACATCAAGGCGCAGGAAGATATTGCCAAGAAATATGGCTTCGGGAAAGTATCGCAGATGAAGCTGGCGGTGGCTAAAGGCATTAAGGCCTTCTGTGCCGGTGGCGGTTATCTGTTCGCCATGTGTTCGGCTGCCGAAACGCTTGATATCGCCCTGGCTGCCGATGGGGTCGATATCGTGGGCGATACCTATGACGGCGACGACGTTGATCCGGGGGCGCAGGCAAAACTTGATTTCAGCAAAACGTTTGCCTTCCACAATTTCAGGCTTGAAGGTGATAACGGCGGTGGGCGCGGCTTCTCTACGTTCTCAGACATTAATTCGGCGGCCGGACAGGGCTACGGCGGTGGCGGGTCGGCGAGTGGCTACTTCGAGCTGTTCAATTTTTCGGCCAAATGGGACGTCATTCCAGCCATGCTGACGCAGAACCATGAAGCCATCATCAAGGAGTTTACGGGCCAGACAACCGCTTTCCGCAAATCGACGATCAAAGCCAGCACGCTGACAATGGGGGAGAGCACTACGTCGGCCCGCTATCTGTATGGCGAGATGGGCCGGGGCCAATGGACCTTCTACGGCGGTCATGATCCAGAAAATGTTCGCGGCGGTGGTGGTGGCGGAGGGGGCTGGCGCGTACCGACCGATCTGAACCTGCATACTCATTCTCCCGGCTACCGGCTTATTCTGAACAACGTGCTGTTCCCTTCAGCAAAGAAAAAGAAACGGAAGACATAACCCCAGGCTGAGTGGATTACAGCGTATAAACAGACTGGTATACAGACTGGTTATCGTACTGTTCTGGCCCTAAAACTCCTGATCGCGTTATGAAAGCTGCCCGTACACTCCTGGTTGCCGCACTACTTACCGGCACACTCACCGACTGTAAAAAAACAGCCGTCGTCGACTCGCAGGCAAGTCCCTGTCAGCCGCCTACTCAACTGGTTGCCCAGGCCCCCTGTGAAAGTGGTTATGCGGGGGCCCTGCTCATTGCTTCAGCGTACAAAGAGACCGATTATACGTCATTCCTTTTTGAAGTTTTCCCTCAAAAAGACACCCTATCGAACGACCTATCGGTGCGCGCCTGGAAAAACGGAGCCAATACGCACGAACGCATTCTTATCTCAGACGACGTGCTGAAAGATGCGCCTAAGTTTCTTGTTCAGGTGTCGTTGACCTGTGGCACCGGAAAAGAATACAAATCCCAACTATTTGCCTTCGTAAAACGGCCCGGTCAGATTCCAGCCTGCTACGTGTGGGGGCGGCAACATCAGTAGCGTACCCATCTATACGTCGGCCAGTGTTGGCAACAGACTGATCGAATCAGTTCGCCAGTAAGCAACGTCTGGTGTGCGTCTCTGGCCTGGTAGCTAACTCTCAGGCAGCACACGCTGGACGTTGACCGTTTAAACGCACTGTTTACCAGACGATTAATCAAACAATTGTGATTAGTGCCGATTTTGGCATCTTTGCCTGGGTACCGGATTTGGTCACCCCTATTCCCGCCCATTACTTATGGAAAGTCTCTACATCCTGCTTCTGATCGTGCTGTTTTTGTACCTCAATCAGCAGTTTGTTCAACTAAAGAAAAGCATCGCCGATCAGCGCGACAACCTACTACAACTCCAGAAAACACTGCTGATAAACGAGCAGGGCCGACCGCCGGTAGCGACTGTTCTGACGCCTGACGCGCCCGTTCGGCCAGTATCGCCTCAGGGTAGTCCGGTCGTTCCGCCGCCCGTCTCCGTGCCCGATCCAGTGGCTCATCCGACGATTAATCCGGCCCCTGTCGTACCGAAGGAGGTGGAACCAGTCCTGTCTATCGCAACGCCGGAGCCACTTAAGGCAGTTAAACCGAACCTGCTCGACGACTCCTTGCTTGACCCGCCTGCGTTTGCGGCGCCTACGCCTTCCTGGTTCCGGCGTTTTTTAGCCGAGAATCCAGATCTGGAAAAGTTTATTGGCGAAAACCTCATCAACAAAATCGGGATTGCCATTCTGGTGGCCGGCATTGGGTATTTCGTTCGCTACGCCATTGCGCAGGAATGGATCGGCGAGATGGGTCGGGTACTGATTGGCGTGGCCGCGGGTGGCGGTTTGCTGGCTATAGCGCATCGAATGCGCCAACGGTTCGCGGCCTTTAGTTCGGTGCTGGTAGCGGGCGGTTTGTCGGTACTGTACTTCACCATCGCCATTGCCTTCTCCGATTATGAGATCTTTAGTCAAACGGCGGCGTTCCTGCTCATGGTCGTGATCACGGGCTTTGCCGTAGCGCTGTCTATCGCCTATAACCGCGTTGAACTGGCCGTTATGTCGCTGATCGGCGGCTTTGCCACTCCGTTTATGGTCAGTTCAGGTCAGGGCAACTACATCGTCCTGTTTACCTACATCCTTATCCTCGATGTGGGGATGCTGGTACTTTCATCATTCAAAAAATGGCCATTGGTGCATGGGGTGGCTTATGGTCTCACGGTGTTGCTGTTCGGGTCGTGGCTGGCAACGGACGTATTGGACAACGTACCCAGCGCAACTTCCCCCACGCCACCCTATATCGGTGCATTCGTTTTCGGTTCACTGTTCTACAGCCTGTTTGCGGCCATGAACCTTTTTGACCGCCTCCGACACGATACCCGCTTTTCCGCGCTCGACGTCAGCCTGTTTATGAGCAACACGGCTTTCTATTACGGCGCGGGTATGGGCGTTTTAGCCGCTGTAGACGAGGGCTCGTGGCAAGGCCCATTCACGCTTGCGCTGGCTGTCATTAACTTCGGCTATGCGGCTTTGCTTCGACGGCGTCACCCAACTGATACGACGCTCTTTTATCTGCTGATTGGCCTGGTGATCACGTTTGCCAGCCTCACGATCCCGGTGCAGCTGAACGGTAATTTCATTACGATGTTCTGGGCGCTGGAAGCCGTTCTGCTCCTGTGGCTTAGTCAGCGATCAGGGTTGCGACTGGTGGCAACGGCATCGGTCATCGTATTAGGGCTAATGGGCATCAGCCTGCTGATGGACTGGACTGCCCTTTACAACACGGCCGCCACACCGCCGCTACCAATCATCATCAATAGAGCCTTCATCACCAGTGCTGTTTCCGTAGCGGGAATAGCGGCCTATTACCGGCTTTTGAGCCAGCAGGCAGCCCCTGTTTCGGTATACATCGGAGAGTGGTCTATTCCCTCTTACCGTCGGTTCGTTGGGTACGTTGCCGTACTGGTTGGCTATCTGGCAGGTATTGTGGAACTAGACTATCAGTTACTGATTGCCTACGGATATGACGCCAACCGGGTCATTTTACTAGGTACGTACAATCTGCTGGTTGCCGCAGCCTTTCTTTATCTTTCCTTGCGTTCGGCCGGTAATCAACGGCTGTGGGGCGCTGTTCTGTTCAGTCTGGTCATTTTGTTTATTTACCTCTTCAATACAGGCCCCGCCGTGCTCGATCTGCTCGATTCGTATTATCAGGGACTGATTTCGAGCCGGTCAGCTTTCTTGTTCCACTATGTCAATTTGCTGGCAGTCGGTATCGTGCTGGCCTTGCTGTTCAGGGCCAAAGAACGCCTAGCTCCTGCTGTGCCATTGCTGGAAAAGCTATGGCCCTGGTTCCTGGTCAGTACGGTTGTGTCGGTAAGCAGCATGGCCCTGTTTGCCAATGCCATCGCCTTCACCTTTTCAAGCGCTGAGATTGCCCGGTCAACTGCCCGGCAATTAGCCGTTCAGCTACGGTTCGACGCCCTGATTGAGCAAACCAATAAAGTTGGATTGCCCATTGTGTGGGGCATCTGCGCCTTTGCGTTTATGTACGCAGGTCTTGTCCGGCGTAACCGCACGTATCGGGTTCTGTCACTCAGTTTGTTTGCGATCACCTTACTAAAACTGTTCATTTACGACATTCAGGGCATTTCAGAAGGCGGTCGAATTCTGGCATTTATCTCGCTGGGGGCGTTATTACTCGTTATTTCGTTTATGTACCAGCGAATCAAACGATTACTCGCCGCCGACGAAGCAGCCGTATAACCTGTAGCGCCGAAACGGTCCGCCGCTGCGGCGCTACAGGGCTTCTCCTCACCATGCACGTGTATACTCACTTTCTCAAGCTCTTATTTCTGTGCCTCCTCCCTGCCTGCACGGCTGCACAACAATCATTTCTCTACAGAGCGACCGTTCAACCAGTTGCGAAGTCAGGCTATCATCGCATCGAGCTGCCGCCCGATTTAATCGGTCGGCTTCACGAAGGACTGGGTGATATTCGGTTGTATGACGGTCAAAAACGCGAAATACCCTATGTGTTGACTCGTCAGACTGGCGTTGAAGCCACGACTTTTGTCGCCTACGACATCGTTCAGAAAACCAACGTACCCAACGTCAGTACAACCGTTGTGGTAAAGCGACCATCCAGCCAACCGATTACCTCGCTTGGCATCGAGAGTCAAAATACGGAGGTAGAAAAGAAAGCGACCCTGAGCGGTAGCAGCGATGGAAAAGGCTGGTACGCGCTCGACGACGGCATACGGCTCGGTCACAGCAACAATTCGACGACAACGGCTACGCTGCAAACGATCACGTTTCCCCTCAGCGATTACACCTATTTCCGGCTGGTCGTTAACGATTCGACGTCGGCTCCGCTCAACATTCGGCGCATTGGTAACTACGGTCAAACAAACGCGTCGGCCCAGTATACGCCAATTGCGGGTATTCAATTGGCCCAGTGCGATAGCAGCGATCATTTTACGTATTTGACGCTCAATCGCCCCTCTCCTGCCCGCATCGACCGCCTCACAATTCATGTCAGCAGCCCGGCGCAGTTTCGGCGACAAGCTGCGTTGGGCTATACTTTCGCCGAAACGGTCACGCGCAAACGCCGTCAGCGCCCACTACTCAGGCAATCGTTTGGCCCGCTGTTCGATTTTACACTCAGTTCAACCGGCGACACGACGATGACATTACCGGGTTTGCTGACGGATAAACTTTGCCTCAGGATCGCCAATAATGACGACGCGCCACTTGAGATCAGCCGAATCGATGCGGCACAGCTAACAACGTACCTGACCGCCAATTTAGCGGCCGACTCGACGTACCAGCTTCAGTTTGGCAGCATGACTGCGGCAGTACCGGTTTACGATCTGGCCTTTTTCAAAAATCAGTTGTCAGGTACGTTGCCCATTGCTTCTGTGAGCAAGTTGACAGACTGGGCTGGCAGGAGCTTATCCGCATCAACTGATGATCAGGCTAACCAGACTGATTATCAACGAGTGGCCGTTTGGGCAGCGATACTCATTGTACTGCTTGTGCTCGGTATCATGTCATACCGCATGCTGAATGAAACGGCCCGTAAGCAGCGGGATGCGTAGGAGTTCGCTTCGCGCTGAGGGGCACATAGCGCGAAGCAACACTCAACGCCAATCACGCATTCGCCAGGAGCCACTCCCGCACACGCGGGTTGAAGTCGTCGATGCATTCCCAGTGAAACGCGTGGCCAGCTTCGTCGTACAGGTGAAGCTCGCTAGTTGGAATGGCCCCAGCTACCTCTTCAGCCATCCAGACGGGTGTGAACATGTCGCTTCGACCGCCGATGACCAGACAGGGTTGGCTCATCTTGCCCAGATCGGCCAGGGTATTGTGCGCGATACAGGCTTCGGCCTGGCCTTCCAGCCCATGCAACGGTTGTGGATTCGCATCCATGGCTGCCGCCTGCCGACCCGCCAGTAAGTCGGCATGGATGGCATCGTCATCCCAACTTCTTTTCGAATAAATCAGCAACTGGATATAGTTCGCAAACTCCTCGGGGCGAAGGCGAGCCTTGATGGTGGCCATATGCCGGAAAATGGCTTCGGCGGTTCGGTCACAGCGCGCCCATGGGCACATGAGCACCAGTGATTTTACTTTATCGGGATGGCGCAAGGCCAATTGCTGCGCAATGGTGCTGCCCATCGAGACGCCAACGACCCGTACGTTTGTCAGGCCAAGCGCATCGATCAGACCGGCGTAGTCGTCGGCCATTTGTTCGGTACTGTAGGGGCCAACGGGTTTATCAGATTGCCCCACGCCCCGGTTATCCCCCAGGATGCAGCGGAAATGGTGTTGCCAATCAGCAGCGTGTTTTTCCCATACCGATCCGGGGGCCGTTATGCCCATAATGAGCAGCAACGGCTCGCCTGCCCCGCGCTCTTCGTAATATAGATTAATCCCGTTGGTGCAAACGAAAGGCATAGGTGGATTTGGTTGTTTTTTGCTTCGTTGTCACTCGCTACAAGCGAGCGACAACGGAGGGCATAGGTGGATTTGGTTGTTTGTTGTGTTTTCTGCTTCGCTTGCGGGCCCTTCGACTAGGCCGGTTCGCGAAGCAACACACGGGTACTAACTCTATCTCACCGAAGGAAGCAGCGTTTCGTACACCCAGCGGCCATCGTGGAGCGTCACGCCGTCGGGGTCGTTCATGGCTTCGGGGCCTTCATCTTCGCAGATGATCCAGCCGCTGTATTGCTGCTCGATAAGCCAGCGCGTGATACCAACGAAATCGACTTTTCCGTTGCCAAGCAGGGCGAATTCAGGCTCGCCATTCCAGTCTTTGAAATGCACCAGGTTGATCAGCGAAGCATACTCTTTCATCTTCGTCAGCGGGTCCATGTCCCCATTGATGAGGTGACCCACATCGGGTGTCCAGCCCGTCACCGATTGGTCGAGCGACTCCAGGATGACCCGATAATCTTCTTCGGTCCGCGTAATCGATGTATGCGGCGAATTCGGATGAAAGCTACAGGGTACACCCCGGTCAACCGCCCGCCGCGATACCTGATTCACGATATTGACCAGATTCCGGCGGCGCTGTTCAATGTCGTGCCGACCGGTTGGTTTCTGGACGGTGCAGAGAATAGCCCCCGGAAAGTAGGTCAGCAGGTCAATGGCCCGGTCGGCTTCGCGGCGTTCCTGTTCGGTCTCGTCGGCTTCGTTCCAGTCGAGCGCAAGGGCAATAGCGGCCAGTTCAACGCCTTTTTCCGCCAGTTTTCTGCCCAGACTATCAGCATCGGGCAGGTCGCCCATCCAGTTAAAGATCGGTTCGATCCCGGCGAAACCAGCCTGGGCCGTAATGTCGATCATGTGTCCCTGCCGGTTGGCGTGGGTCTGACCGTTATTGTTCATGAACCAGGTATAGGCCTCGGCGCCAAATCGGAAGGGTATGTTCATAGTTGTAGTTACTAAACACTTACTAAACACAGAGCGGTCCGTCGCCACGGAACAGAGGTTACACAGAGCAAACAGAGTTTAATACACAGAGTAGAGTTAACTCTGTTTGCTCTGTGTAACCTCTGTTCCGTAGCGACGGACCGCTCTGTGTTTAACTAGCATACTTCGCCTGCATGGTTTTGATGAATGTCAGGCCGTTTTCGGCAATGTCCCAGGGGTCGTTATACTCGCGCCAGACATTGATCGAATTGGCGAAGTCGATATCGTTGCGGGTGAACGCTTCGATGGTCATCCATCGGTTGAAGCCCACTTCGGCCAGCGTCTTAAACGTATCGTTCCAGGGGATATGTCCATCGCCGGGAGTACCCCGGTCGTTTTCGCTGATGTGTACGTGGGCCAGCACTGGCGCAACGGTTCTGATAGCGTTAGGAAACCGTTTTTCTTCGATGTTGGCGTGGTGGGTATCGAACATAGCCCGCACATTTGGATGGTCGGCTTTTTCGATCAGGTACGTTAGCTGCCCCATCGTGTTGCAGAGGTAACACTCGAACCGGTTCAGCGCCTCCACCGCCAGAACGATACCAGCCTGTTCGGCATAATCGCCTACGGTATGAAGTACCTCGGCGCTGTACGCGTATTCGTCGGGTTGTGGCTCACGTCGGCTGAACGTGGCAAAGGCCGAGTGAATAGGGCCGCAGATGACCGTCGCGTTCATAGCTTGCGCCCGATCAATGGCACCCTTTAAGAAATCAACCGCCTGAGCCCGAATGGCGGGCGAATCACTGGCCGGGTTCGTGTCGGGACCAGCTACCGTAACACAGGTGCTTTGCAGACCAAGCTGATTCAGATGCTCACCGAACCGGCGGTATGCAGCCACATCGCCATTATCAATGAAACATTCGATACCGTCGTAGCCAATGGTTTTCAACCGCTCAGTAATCGGGTTTAGCTGCTCCGACATCACGGCGGTCCAGGCCAGTACGTTGAAGCCAATCGGGCATGTTGTTAATGAAGGCATAAGAGTTAAAATGTAGCACCGAAACGGTCCGCCGCTGCGGCTGGAGCTTCGGTAGTCAGTTCTAAGTGAATCACACGACCGAAGCTGGAGCCGCGGCGGCGGACCGTTTCGGTGCTACAGAGCTCATCACTTTTCCATTGGATGAGCCTTGAGCAATTGATCGGGTGAATAAAAATCAACCTTGCTGGCCGTGGCGGCCCGTACTTTCTTCACCTGATCGGGGGTGATGGCCGAGGCATTATTCCCAAACGAATTTCGCACATAGGTTAACACGGCGGCGATTTCGTTGTCTTTCAGTAACCCACCAAACGGTGTCATAGGCACCTGACCCGGATACGTTTTGCCTACTACTTCGATAGGGCCCATCAGTCCGTTCAGAGCAATTTTGATCAGTCGCTCCTGATTGCCCGACACCCAGTTGGTGCCCGTCAGCGGCGGGAAACCCGACGCGGCCAGCCCTTTGCCGTCGGGCTGGTGGCAGGTGGTGCAGTAGCCTTCTTTGGCATAGATCGTTTTGCCCAGATTGAAGAGCGCCAGCTCCTCGCCTTTCAGCGTCGACTTCACAGCCACTTCCTTCTCTTTCTTCACATTTTCGCCTTTCAGGTGTGCCACGGCGGCATCGTAGGCGTGAACCATCCAGTCATCGAGGGGCTTTTTGGCGGCTTCGGCCAGAATAGGCAGGCCCTTTTCTTTACCGATCCAGGAGGCGGCCACGATGGCGTCGAGACGTACCCGGCTGTTTTCGTCGCGGGCGGCCTGCATCAGCAACGCGGCCTGGTCGGGCACCTGATGGCCGGTGTAACGAACCACCTGAACAGCCGCCGCGCGGGCATGGTAATCGGTCGCTTTCAGAACCTGCCGGAGCAACTTCTGATCGACCTTGTTCATGCCCCAGCTTACCCACAGGCCCTCCAGCAGGTGATGTTCGTAGCGCGGATCTTTTTTGTCCAAACCAGCCACCCAGGTAGTCAGCTTGGCCAGCACCTGCGACGCATCACGGCCGCGGAGTTCACGGCGGGTGCGGTAACGGGTGCGGTATTCGGGCAGTTTCAGGTTATCCAGCAGTTGCTCAATGCTGGCTCCATCAATTTTGGCGGGCGTCACCAGCGGGCGCGACGGGTACGTTATCCGGTAGATACGGCCATGCGAATGGTCGCGCAGGGGGTCGCGGGCGTTGTGCTGCATATGACCAATCAGGATATTGTGCCAGTCGATGAGATAGAGCGAACCATCGGGCGCAAACTCCATATCGACGGGCCGGAAGTTGCGATCTTCGCTCACGACCAGGTCCTGCCGATGCTTGCTCTTATAGCCGGTGCCATCGTCATTAAGCGTATGCTCTTTCATCCCCAGAAAACCAATGGTGTTGTTGATCAGGAAATCGCCCTGAAGCTCATCTGGAAAATGGCGGCTCGACACGAATTCCAGCCCTGACGTGGGGCGCACCATGTGGTCTTTTTCAATCAGCTGTACCGACTTGTGCGTGGCTTCTCCGTAGCGGGGCAACACCGTTCCGGGCATCATCCAGCGAACGTCGGGGCTCGACGTTTCGGCAAAAAATGGCTGGCCCCAATCGTCAAACGCAACGCCCCAGGGGTTCGGAATCGACAATTGAGCCGTGCGTTCCAGCTTGTGCAGTTGAGGCGCGTAGCGATAGAAACCGCCGTTGGTGGCCCGAACGGGACCGTATGACGTTTCGACGTTGGTATGCAGGAAAACACCTTCGCCCGAGTAGATCGCCCCCGACGGGTCGACGGTGAAGGCATGGCTGTTGTGGTGCGTGTCGTGATCATCGAACCCACTCAGCAGAATCTCGCTTTTATCAGCCTTATCGTCGCCGTTGGTATCCATGAATATTTTCAGGTTGGTGCCCTGCGAGACGTACACGCCTTCTTTCGCGATCTCGAAACCGAGCGGCAGGTGCAGGCCATCGGCAAAAACGGTTTCCTTGTCGGCTTTCCCGTCGCCGTTGGTATCTTCAAAAATCAGGATCTTGTCGTTCGGCTTGGCGTCGCCGGGTTTGTAGTGCGGGTAACTGGGCATTACCGCCACCCATAGCCGACCTTTGCCATCGAACGACATCTGCATTGGCTTGGCCAGATCAGGAAACTCTTCTTCCGACGCAAACAGCTCGATCTTGTAGCCCGCAGGCACTTTGAGTTTACTCAGCGCTTCCTGCCCATACAGGTACGTCAGACTTCCATTTTTCTCCGGGTTGAAATTGGTTTTCACCGCTGGCAGCACCTTCGTTCGCTGGTCGGCGGCGGCAATATCCATCTTCTCCCCTTTCAATGCCGCCAGCCAGACGGCCGTATCGCGAATGGCGGTCATCTGCCGGATCTTCTCGATTTCAGCGGGGTAATTGTCTGGTCCGAACGGGTTATACCGACGACCGTAAACATGCACGCCGTTCGGAATTTTGTAATCGTTGTGCCACATCCAGTTCTTCTCCAGTACGGCGTCGCGCACTAGTTTCCGGTTGGTTTCGGCTTTCGCTTTCGTTTTGCCGAAAAGCTGATCGGCCAACAGAACGCCCAGTTTTTTGTAGCCTTCGTCGTTGAGTTGCGACCCGTCGATCGTTAAAGGGTCTTTACTGGCAGCGTACCAGGCTTTCGAGGGGGCAAACGCATCAACGAACAAAACAGTGTTCTGATCAGCCACTTCCCGCATCGCGTTGGTGTACATCGTCAGGTTCTCGTTTTCGACTTTACCATTGGGCAAATCATACGTACCCGACAGGTCTTCAAACGCAATCGGCGAAACGAGGGCCAGTTGCGGCGCTGTGGTACCGTTGTACTTCTGTTTCAGCGTCCACTTGACAAACGCATCCAGTTCGGCTTTGTAGTTGGCCAGTCCTGCCTTTCCCTGAAAGGATTCATTGTAGCCAAAGAACGCCACAATGATATCGGCTTTCAGACGGGTGAGCCACTGGTCGGGGTACTCCATATGCCCTTCGCTTTCCGATTTATTAGCCAGTTCTGTCTGGAATTTTTCGGCGCCGGGAAACGCCCAGGGCGTGTTTCGGCTCGAATGCGGCCGGAATCCGGGTGTATCCCCCCCGTCGCACATGTTACGGATGTACAGTTGGTTGTCGGGGTAACGTACCTGGAGTTCGGTTTCGAAATACCCGTAGTTCATCATCCGGGAACCCAGGTTATTACCCAGCAGCATGATATGGCTGCCTTTTTCTACCTTCAGCACATCGGGCTGATTAAACTGGAATGCGCTGAAGCCAATGATAACCAGTCCAGTTGCAATGACCAGTAGGCTAAGGCGGGTATTTAGGGGAGAAAGCGGGCACATCGGATCAGGCTTTTTTAGGATGGCCATACGGCACATTGATGTCGATTTTTCCTTTCCAGCGCTGGGGAACAGGCTTGCCCAACGCCCAGTGAACGGCGTTGATCACCAACCGCTGAAACGCCTCGACCTGAAAGTCTTCCGGATGACCCAGCGTAGTCAGGAACGCTTTCCCGCCCCACTGATTCTGCCACGTCCACGCCACGGGATTATCTATCGCGGCTTTGTCAGGATTCACCGACTTGCCCATCAACAGCGGCACTGCGCCTTTGGCCGGGTAGTCGGGCAGAACGCGGTATAGCCAGGAGGCGGCGTGAAATGCTGGCGAAACACCCGTTAAAATCGGATTGTTGGCTGCTTCGGGAATAATGGTAACGTCGGTCGTGCTTTTGTGGCCGTAGTGCGTATGCTGGGCTTTTCCACCCCAGCCCGGCGGCGCACCAAACGCAAATTCGCCGAAACTATTCCAGCGCTCGCGCGGATCACCGGCCGGAAAGTTGAAGGCGTGGGTGGTGGTGCGGAAACCCATCACCGGCTTCCCTGACGTCAAATAAGCGTCGATATAATCGAGCTGTTCCTGAGGCAGTTGGCGCCAGCGGAGGTAAAAAACAGCCAGATCAGCATCTTTAAGTGCCTCGAGGCCGGGGATATCTCTCTCGCCGTTATAGTCCGGGTACGCTTTCAGTACCTTCGTGCGCATACCGTACTTCTTTTCCAGCTCAGCGGCAACCAGCGGCAGGGTCAGTTCACCGCTGTATTCATGGTCGCCGGTGACGAACACGACCAGCGGCTTACCCGCTTTGGCCTCCGTTGGTTGTAGCCGACCAGCAATAGCTTCAGGCAGGCCCAATTGAGTGAGCGCCAGCAACCCGGCAGTGTGGTGGATGAATTTGCGGCGACTAGTTTTCATAAATCTTTCGGTACGCGGATTTTATGGGTACGCGGATGTAAGGGATTAAACCGATTAACGCGGATTGTTGGATTATAATGGATTTGCTCTGCTTCGACCTAAAGAATCAGTTTTAATCCAAAAATCCGCGTGCCATCATCATCCGCGTACCCATAAAAAAAGCAGTGTACTACAGTTTATACCGTCACGCCGGTTTCCTGCCAGCTTTTCGACTGGGCGGAGGCTAATACGGCTTCACATACTTTTTGCGTTTCGAGCGCGTCCTGGAAATTGGGCGAGCAGGGTTCACCCGTTTCGAGGCTCTTCAGGAAATCGGCTACCTGATGCAGGAAGGTATGTTCGTAGCCAATGCTCGTGCCGGGAATCCACCAGCGATTCATGTAGGGCTGGTCACCGTCAGACACGTGAATGTTACGCCATCCCCGAACGGTCGATTCGTCGGAATGGTCGAAATATTCCAGTCGGTTCATATCGTGCAGATCCCAGCGGATCGACGCGTGCTCGCCGTTGATCTCAAAGGTGTACAGCGCCTTGTGGCCGCGTGCGTAACGGGTTGCCTCAAAGAGTCCCAACGAGCCATTGTCGAAGTGGCAGTGGAACAGGCAGGCATCGTCGATCCCAACGGGTTCTACCTTTCCGGTCAGTTGGTGCATGCGCTCTTTCACGAAAGTTTTTGTCATGGCCGACACATCCGTAATGGCACCGTTGAGCCACATGGCGGTATCGATGCAGTGCGCCAGCAGATCGCCCGTCACGCCCGATCCGGCGGCGGCGGCATCCAGTCGCCAGAGGGCCGTTCCACCCTGCGGCAGATCGGCGTTGATGGTCCAGTCTTGCAGGAAGTTGGCCCGGTAATGGAAAATCTTGCCCAGTTTACCCGAATCAACGATTTGCTTCGCCAGCGTGACGGCCGGCACACGCCGGTAGTTGTACCAGACGGTGTTGGGTACGTTCGCCTTGTTAATGGCATCGACCATGCCCTGCGCTTCGGCTAAGGTGCGGGCCAGGGGTTTTTCGCACAGGATCATCTTACCCGCTTCTGCCGCCGCGATGGCGATTTCGGCGTGTGTATCGTTGGGCGTGCAGATATCAACGGCATCGATATCATCGCGGGCGATCAGGGCCTTCCAGTCGGTTTCGAACGACTTGTAGCCCCACTGTTCAGCAAAGGCTCTTACCCCTCCTTCATTCCGCGAACAGACGGCTTGCAGCACCGGCCGGTAGTCGAGTTCAGGAAAAAAATGAGCCACCTGATAGTAGCCGTTTGTATGGATCCGACCCATGAGGCCAGTTCCGATTAAGCCAATACGCAGTTCTTTTTTGGTTGTCATAGTAGTTTGGAATGGATTTAATCTGCGGTGTCGCTTGCCTGTGGCGAGTGACGACCATCCAGCGGGCCTCCGGCCCGCTGGCAGATGAGACACAGATGAGGATGCTTGCCTAACATCGATAAAGCTTGAACCAACGGGCCGGAGCGGTGCGCCGTTGCGACCCTACCGATACAGGTCACTCGCCACAGGCAAGCGACAGCGGAGAAGGTCAATTTGTTGTCATTCGCTTCCAGCGTCCTTACGCTGCGCTGTCATTCATTGTCATTAATGGCTCTACTACAAATGACAATGAATGACAGCGCAGGTATTACGCCTCGTACCAGCCGTGTTTCTTACGTACCTCGATCATCGTGGCCAGAATATCGTTCCAGGTTTGCTGGCTGGTCATCACCGCGTTGGGGAACATGCAGCCATCCCAGCAGATGTGTTTGAACGCTTTGGTAAGCTGGCCCTTTTCGTCGCGCAGCCAGTAACCCGCGTCGTTGGCTACGTCGAGCTTACCGTTGGGGTCCAGGGCCTGGCAATGGCGGCCGGTCTTGTCGTGCGAGCCTGAGCCGAAGACGGTGCCGTCGTTTTGGGCTACGTGGAAATCGATGGTCCAGGGACGAAGGGCGTCAGAAACGGTTTTTAGGCCTTCAGACAGCCCTGCCCGGTCACTCCAATCAAAGTTTTCGGGAAGAATCCGGTCTTGCGGACGGTTATAGCCGAGCAGATACAGCAACGTATGCGCCATGTCGGCCTGGAAACCCATGTTGGGCCGATCAACGGCTTCGAGCGTTTCGAGCATCGTTTTCCAGCTATGCATACCGCCCCAGCAGATCTCCCCTTCAGCGGCTAGTTTCTCACCAAAATCGGCGGCTACGTCGCAGGCTTCGCGGAAGGTCTGGGCAATCAGTTTGGTATTGCCCGCCGGATCAGCATCCCAACTGTGGGGCGAACTGGCCGAGTCGATCCGGACCACGCCGCTGGGCCGCACGCCAAGCTCGGTCAGCCGTTGCCCAATGTGGCAGGATTTGCGAACCATCTCCACGAACTGGGTACGTTCCTCCTGGCTACCCATCGCCGGACCGCCCCAGATAGGTGCCACCAGCGAACCGATTTTCAGGTTATGGCCAGTTACTTTATCGGCCAGGCGTTTAATGCCATCGTCGTCCAGATTAACGTCGATGTGTTCGAACAGCGCCAGATCAACGCCGTCGAATTTCACGCCATCCACGTCGGCAGCGGCGGTCAACGCCAGCATGGTATCGAATGGAATGACGGGTTCCGAATCAGGGCCTTTGCCGACCACGCCGGGCCACATGGCATTGTGCAGTTTAGGATAATTATTTTCGTTCATTGTTTCTTAAGGTTTGGGACATGAATTGTGGCGTTTTTTGTCATCCCCACGTCAGAAGGGATGACAAAAAGATATCACAGCGTTAGGTCAGGATTAGCCGGGCCGAAGTGCTTCAGGATCACGATCGGGTCGGTAGTGGACGGGTTTACGATAGTGACACCTTCCGTGGCCGCTTTTTCACTGACGAAAAACTCGTCGTTGGTGAGCTGACCGTAGCGAATGAGTGCAGGCGTTTCAATGTCCCACACGCCTAGTTTGCCGTGTCCCTGCATCACGATCAGGCCATAGGCGGCGCTGTCTTTGATGGTCACGGTGGTGCCCGGCATGACGGTCAACTCCTTCGCGCTGAACGCGTCAGACTTGTAGCAAACCCAGTTTTCGACGTACCCAGCGGCTTCCATCTCGGCCTTGTCCCGAACGGGCAACGGTGCCATAAACCGGTTGGCCATCATCTGCGGGTCAACGTTCAGGTCCCAGTCGATGGCCTCCATCAGTTGGTCGTAGTCGCCGATACGCTCTTTCGGCGTGCCATTCCAGAGCAGTTCTTCGGGAATGATCGCCTCGTTCACCAGCGACTGATACATGGCAAACACGTCGGATGCTTTCTGCGGCTCGTAGGTACACAGGCTTCCCGGCGCATGGAGCAGTCCGGGCGGTACATCCCAACCGGTACCGGGTTCGAGGCGATAGGCCATCGAGTAGTTGGTGATCTTGTTATCACCCTTTGTGAAGTTCATCAGGCACTCCTTGATCTGCTCTTTCGACGTACCCGGCGCAATACCAATGAAGGTGTAGGGAAAATCACCGCCGTGATTATTCAGTTGCGGCGGGAAATAATAGGCCTCGGGTTTGCCCAGTTGGCCAATGTGCGCCGCCTGCTCGTCGTTGTGGTGCAGGTGATGCGGCAGCGGCCCCATGTTATCGAAAAATTTGGAGTACATGGGCCAGCTTCCATACTGATCCCAGAGCCGGTCGCCAATCAGGCTACCTTTCAACTCGTCAACGGCATCTTTGAGCAGGAATTGGACCTCCTGGTCACCGTCTTTAAAAACAATGGCGCTCAGGCCTTCATGTTCACCGGTCAGCGGTCCATTTTTCGCCGGTGTGGTCGACGACAGCCAGCGTTCGTCGATGCCGCCGCGTTCGCCGCCCAGCACGTAATAATCGTCCGGGTGTAGTTTGATGCGTCGGCCAGGCACACAGAATGACCGGGGCACCCAGGTTGGGGCCAATCGCAGGATACCTTTACCCTGTTCCAACGCTTTTTCTGCGACGCTTACTGCTGTTGTTGCTTCCATAAAGGGTTTCGTTTTTAAAAGAAGAGGTTATTGATTGGGTTGTCCGGGCCTGTCGCGCTGGCCATGTAAGGCCGAAGCTCCAGCTTCGGTAGTCGATCATATACTACCGAAGCTGGAGCTTCGGCCTTACATCTACTGTCCTTGCTTCACAAAGTCATTGATCCGTTCTGCACTACTCAATACGGTTAGCTCCACATCATACCGTCGGGTTTCGCCGGGTTGCAACATGATCAGCGTCTGGTTTTCCCGTGCTTTTGCCTGGCCAATCGGCGGATGCGTACCCGGTTCAATGCCCGTGACGTATTCACCTTTGCCCCAATGTTGCCAGTTGGTCAGCCACGGAAGCTGTGCCTTCTGAAACCGCAGCGATACGGCCAAGCCAAGCTTAGCATTGTGTAGCCCGGCCGTGCACCAGCCCGAGGCATCCGGCGTTGCCTCAATGAACGCAACGGCTTCGCCCGTTCCCAGATGCGATTCCAGCGGCGCGGGGCAGGTTTTGACGTCGTTTCCTGGCCGGAAAATGCCGGCATGAATACCACCTTCACGCGGTTGCCAGTCGCCCTGCCAGATGAGCTTCGTGCCTTCGTCGACCAGTGGCCAGCCGAAGTTGAGGTGGTACAGCAGCATGTGCGGGGCGGGTGTGTTGCCGCGGTTGGCCACCTCATCGTGAATCCGGATAGTCGGTTCGCCGAGGGTGGCCGAGATGGTCCGTTTCAACTCAAGACTGGGACCAAAAATCTTTGTTTCCCGCATTCGGCCGGTAATGCTCATCTCCAGCTTACCCATCACCGGGTCGGGCTGAATGATGGATTCGATCTCTGCAGGTACGTTGCTGATGTGTCCGTGAATGCCCCGCTCGCCGTACGCATCGGTTTCTGGCCCGCCCACATGCGCCAGCCCACAGGTGGTTAACAACCCGCCATTAAAGGTTCGGAGCCAGTCGAGCCCTTTGTCGGAGAAAGGCTCTGGCGCGGTGATGCCCGAATGACAGAGCCAGGCCAGGCTATGCTGGTTATAGAACGCATCGGCAATGTCCAGGCCCCGGTCGGTGACTACTTTAAAGCGCAGTCCCGAACCGGTGTTGATCCACGCCACCCGAACGCCCCGGCCAGCGCCGTTGTCAAGAATAGCCGTTTCGATGCCCCCGACCTGCGCCGGGTTATTGATTTTATCTGTCCAGGGGTACGGTGTCAAGGGGTGCGTTGGGGTTACGTTACAACGTCTTCAGCATCAAGTTCCTATACTGCACTTTCATGGGCGGCCCAACGTGAACCTGCACGCCTAAGAGCCCTTTTTTCATGCCATTCACGGCGTCTTCGTCCGTGACATCGCTCATCAATACACCGTTGATGTAATGCTGGAGGTGATTGCCTTTTACGATTAAGTGAAACCTGTTCCAGTCTTCTGGTTTGATAAACGTCTTGAGCGAATCCGAACTACCCAGTGAACTGGTTACCGTGAGCCCACCCCAGGCATTGTTCTTCACATTGGCCCGTACGGCTTCGGGCGTAGCGGCACCGGTATAGGCCGGAATCGTGGTTTTCTGACCACGATAAGCCAGGGTTGTCCGTTTGCGTTCTTCGTAGTTCTGCCCGGTATAGCGCATTTTGCCGTCGATGTCGGCCTGGTAGCCCCGCAAGGCGAAGGGCACGTCGGTTAGGCGGTCGCTGCGGTAATTGATGCCTGAGTTCCCCTCGGCGGTGATGTTAAACTCACCGGTGAACTCAAAATCAGCCGGTTCGCCGCCTTTCCAGATAATGAATGAGTTGGTTTTCAGTAAGGTAGCGGGGGTGATCTCACCTACCAGCGCGCCGTTTTCCACGCGCCAGTAAGTCGGATCACCTTCCCAGCCATTGAGCGTCTTTCCGTCGAATATCTGGACGAAGCCGTCTTTCACCGCTTTTTTGCGCTGCGCCTCACAAACCGTTGTGAAGGTCGCCGCCATCGTTGCGACCAGGAATAGCGTTTTTTGAATCATACTGTGTTAATGGTTTACGGGTTGTAGGTACGGTCTTGGTTGCTTCGCGCTGTAGATTGCTTTCGCCTGGCCCTTCGACTAGGCGAAAGCAACCTACAGCGCGAAGCAACACACGAGCGAAGCAGCACCCCAAACGCCTTACTTACCCTTGCCCGTATCTGACATTTTGTACAGGTCATTCGCCTGATTACCACCCGATTTCAGATACGCGATCAGGTCTTTCAGTTCGCCGGGGTTCAGGCTGTTGATCAGACCAGGCAGCATAATCGACGAGGGCGAGTACTTCCTTGACACCACGTCTTTCTTCGCCACCTTCCGAAGCTGGTCAGAGGCAAACGGGTTCTGAGAGATAAAGTAAGTTGCCTTATCCTCATTGATCAGCCGACCCAGTACCGACTGCCCGTTTTTAAGCGTGAAGATGCTCGAGGCGTACTGATCCGAAATAGTTTTATCGGGATGAATAATGGCTTCCAGAATGTCTTTATTGGAGAAACGGGTGCCGAGTTGAGTCAGGTCGGGGCCAATATCGCCACCCTGACCGCCCATCGAATGGCAACGGCTACACAAAATAGCGCCGTATAGTTTTTTGCCCGTTTCGTAGCTGCGTCCCGTCAGGCCACTATCAACCACAGCCACGGCGTTTTCCAGCTTCCAGTTTCGATACGGGCCTTTAGGCGTATAATCCGACGCAATGTCGTTACCCGATTTCGTCAATAAATCAGCGCCGGATAGTTTATTGTACGTCCCGAACTGCTCTTTAGGTACGTTCGCCAGGGCCAGTTTACGCGCTTTATCGACGTACCCGACGTAGCTGTTACCACCCTGATAACCAAACGCTTTGGCAAACCAGGCAAAATACTGATCGCGCAGTTGCGGCGTCCAGCCGGTTTTTGCGCTGCTCAACATGGTGGCGTAATAGGTTTGTTGAGCGGGCGGCACCTTGGCCAGCATCTTGGCTATATCCAGGCCATACTGCGGATTACGGAGAATCAGGTCACTCGATGCCGTCACGGTCTCACCACCTACAGGCCCGTTGTCTTCGTTGTTGAGTGCCAGTAGTTTCAGCGTTTTGTCTACCGCCCCGGGCGCTTCCAGCGAAATCAGCAGTTTGCTATACGCCCGGTTCAGCATGGCCGAACCAGCCGGATAGCGGGGGCTCAATACGGCGATCGCCTTCGCCCGGTCGGCACCTTCGGGCAGGCCCATACGAGTAAACACAAGCTCAATAGCCCGCAATACGTCGGCCTGTTGTTGCTCAGCAAGCGTGTTCAATTTTACGTTCAGCAACGAGGTCAGCATCTTACTTTTCAGCGACGCATCGCCGTGGTGAGCCAGCGCCATCATGGCCTGCGTTAACCGTTGTGGATCGGTTTCGGCCAACGCTTTTGCCTGCCATTCCGCAACCGGCTGATGCTCGACTGCCACGCGGGCCGCGTAGCGGATAAACCGGTCAGGGTGGTTCAGATACGGCCAGGCTGTACTGACCGCGTCGGCCATCGGAGCGCCGTGATACTGCTCCAGTTTCGTGCGGATCTGATGCTCGGCTGTTTTGAGGGGTGATTTCGTATCCGGCGCTGTGGCCTCTGTGCCGTCGTAGGTGATCCGGTACAGATCCGACTCCAGCCGCCGCCCGCCCGTCAGGAAATACATCGCGCCATCCGGCCCGATCTGTCCGTCGGTCAGCGGTAGTGGCGAACCGGAAATAAATTCCTGAGCGGTGGCCTTGTACGAAGCTCCCTGTGGTTGCAGATGAACGGCGTAGATGATACCGAAGCTCCAGTCGAACGCGTAGATGGCCTTCTGAAACTTCTGCGGAAAACGAGCCCCACGACCGGCAAAAACACCCGTTGGTGATCCCTGACCCATATTCAGGGTAGCGGGCAAACAGTCGGCAAAACTGGGCGACCAGTTGGTGGCCGATGTACGCCAGCCAAAATCGGCCCCGCTGGTGATGTGGCAAATACGGGTCGGCTTGTACCAGGGCAGGCCGAAATCCCATTCCATGTCTGAATCGTAGCCGAAAATATCACCGGCATCATTGAACGTGAAATCAAACGTGTTGCGGAACCCACCGCCAACAAATTCCCAGTTTTTCCCGTCCGGGTCGATCTTGGCGATCCAGCCACCGGGGGCCATTCGGTCCACGGCGTGGCCACGCGGGTCTTTAATGGCCGGAAACAGGTTATCCTCTTTCCAGACCGGCGGCAACCGATACGCATCCATCTTGGGTACGTCTGTGAAATTGCCACACATTACATAAATCGATTGCTTATCAGGCGAGAGTACAACCGAGTGGGGTCCGTGTTCCCCTTCGCCGTTCAATTCTCTGATCAGGGTTATTTTATCGAGCTGATCGTCGCCGTCGGTATCCTGCAACCGGTACAAGCCGCTCCCCTTCGAAAAAGTTGAGTCTACCCGGTGGTTTACCATCACATACAAGCTGTTGAAAGCCCACAACAGCCCCTGCGCATACCCCATGCCAACGCGCGGTTTTTGTGGGTTGGTGGGCGACGGCGGAAGATCGCTGATTTTCAGCTTCTCGACCCTGGGCTTTTGTACACCCGAGCCAACTGCGGGAAGATCAACACGATAGAGTGACCCATACTGATCTGACGTGATCATCCGGCCCTTATCGTCGAACGTCATGGCGACCCACGATCCCTGCTGATTATCGGAAGGGCTATAGAGATGTTCCGCTTTAAAACCGGGAAGTAGCTTCAGCTTATCAATTTTGGTACTATCGGCGGCTCGTTCGCTCGAGTAAGATTCCCGAAGGCTGATCCACGACGTACCCAGTAAGACAAGCGCACAAAGGACAAGCCCAAGTTTGATTACACTGGCAGGTTTACGCATAGCGTTGGAGAGTTCTTGATTAGCTAATCAAAACAGCGCGCATCTGTATTCTACTGCCATCGCGGGCGTTTGCTACTGGATGGCCAGCCAGCAAAAAAAAGAGCCACTCAGGGTGGCTCTTTTTTTTGCTGGCTGTACAGCGAAGTCCGGTTGGCTGGCGGGGCTCGTCGCCTGTAGGAGACCGCTCCACCCCGTTTATGACAGACTCTGCTTTATATCGCGAATCCGGTCATTGAACGTGATCGCGTGGACGTCCAGATCGGGCACTTTGGTGGCTTCCAGCAGGTCCATCACGGCAGGATGATGCGGTATTCGTTTGCCCGTTTCGATGCTGATGTATTTCGACGTCACCCAGAGCACGTTCTTAAGCTGCGCTTTCCGGTCGTCGGTCATGTAGTATTCAGTGATCGTGGTATCGATGTCGAAATACACGATCCGCGACATGATACGCACCCACTCGCTCACCAGCGCCGGCCGAACATACGCGATCTGGTGCTGATACACGACCCAACTCGATTTGTATTCACGGAACAACTGCGCCGGGGCAAAGTCATACAACTTCGCCACCTGATCTTCGCGGGCGTTGAAGTAATAATCGAAATACTTGGCGTTGTTGAGGTGCTGGAGCGGATCACAGTCCTGAAACCGGATAATCGTCCGCGATTCTGTCTCGACCGGGTACGTCCGGTTTGGGTCACGTATGAACATAAAACTAAGTGTCAGGTGTCAAGTTTCAGGTGTCAAGTGGCGCTGCTAGTTAACCTTGTGGTGCCTCAGCAGCGCCACTTGACACCTGAGACTTGACACCTGAAGCTCTTTTTACATTTTCTCTAAAATCCGCTCGACTGACACTTCGTAGCCGATTTTGGCTTTCAACTCGCTGATGGAGACACGTACCTGCTCGGTGGTGTCGCGGTAGCGGATCGTCACGGTGTCGTCTTCCAGCGTCTGGTAGTCAACAGCGATACAGAACGGCGTACCGATCAGGTCCTGCCGGGTGTAGCGTTTACCGATGGCGTCGCGCTCTTCTATAATCACCCGGAACTCCGATTTCAGTGCTTTCACGATCTGCTCGGCTTTCTCGGGCAGGCCATCTTTCCGAACCAGCGGGAACACCGCCGCTTTGATGGGCGCCAGGGCCGGGTGCAGCTTCAGGTACGTCCGCTCTTTCTGCTGGTCACCCTCCCCCACGGTTTCTTTCGTAAAGGCGTTGCAGAACGTCGCCAGGAAGAGGCGGTCGGCGCCCACCGACGTTTCGACTACGTACGGAATGTAATTGCCGTAGGGCTTACCCGTTGCCGGATCAACATCGTTATCGAAATACTGCTGCTTTTTCCGGCTCAGCTCCTGGTGCGCTTTCAGGTCGAAATCGGTGCGCGAGTGAATGCCTTCGATCTCGCGGAAACCAAACGGGAACTTGTATTCGATATCGACGGCTGCGTTGGCGTAGTGAGCCAGCTTTTCGTGGTCGTGGAATTTCAGGCTCGTGGCAGGCAGGCCAATCGCCTGGTGGAACTTCATACGGGTGTCTTTCCAGCTGTTGTACCAGTCCATTTCAGTGCCGGGACGCACGAAGTACTGCATCTCCATCTGTTCAAACTCGCGCATTCGGAAAATGAACTGACGAGCCACGATCTCATTCCGAAACGCCTTCCCGATCTGGGCAATACCGAAGGGAACGCGCATCCGGCCCGTTTTCTGTACGTTCAGGAAATTCACGAAAATCCCCTGCGCTGTTTCGGGCCGGAGATAGATGGTGCTGCTGTCTTCGGCCAGTGAACCCACCTGCGTTGAGAACATCAGGTTAAACTGGCGTACCTCGGTCCAGTTCTGGTTGCCCGAAATGGGGTCTTTGATCCCTTCGGCGATGATCAGGTTCCGAACGCCTTCGAGGTCTTCGGCCCCCAGCAAACGGCCCATTTCCTCGAGCAGGGCTTTACCGCGGGCTTCGTCACCGGCGTTGGTATATTCTTCGGCTTTGAGTTCCAGCAACTGATCGGCGCGGTAGCGCTTCTTCGAGTCGCGGTTGTCGATCATCGGGTCGTTGAACGAGTCGACGTGACCGGAGGCTTTCCAGGTCAGCGGGTGCATGAAAATGGCCGCGTCGATACCAACCACCTCATCGTGAAGCTGGGTCATGGCTTTCCACCAGACGGCTTTGAGGTTGTTTTTCAGTTCAACGCCGTTCTGACCGTAGTCATACACAGCCTGTAGGCCATCATAAATTTCCGACGAGGGGAACACGAAGCCATATTCTTTCGCGTGAGCGATAATATCCTGAAGCGAAGTAGCCGGAGCGGCAGGGGCCGATCCTTCGGCCGACGTATTGGTTGTCATAATGGCCGCAAAGATAGCTTTTGCCGCCAATACCACCGACTGTATATCGTCAAACCTCCAACGCTATGTCAGGCTACTTGCTGTCCTGCCATCAATAACTTACCTTGTCGACAGTAACCCAACCGGACCACCTTAATGTTTAAACAAGTACGTGCGTTTATTGCCGATACATTTGCTATTGGGCATAAAGAGGCGACCGGCGTTTTGGCCCTCCTGCTTCTGATCGTTCTCTTTCTCACCTCGCCGCTTATCTATACATGGCTACGGCCCGAACGTACCCAGGACACTACCGCGTCGGATCAGCGGAAACTGGACAGTCTGCTGGCCAAGATGCAGGCGGATGGTTCTGCTGAAGACAAAGCCCGCTACGGCAATAAAGGACAGGCAGACGGATCACGGCGGGCTGATGACGACCGGCAAACGTCGGAACGGTATCAGGAAGCCAAACCCTTTCCCTTCGACCCCAATACGGTGAGCGTAGCGGGCTGGCAGCAACTGGGCTTACCGCGCTGGATGGCCGAGCGCATTGAAAAGTACCGCAGCAAAGGCGGGCAGTTTCGGAAGAAAGAGGACCTGCTCAAGATTTACGACTTTCCACCAGACCTATACGAAACGCTGGAACCATACATGCAGCTTCCCGTCAGCGCCCCCCAACTGGCTACCAGGCCAGCCATACCCAGCAACGTACCTACTGCGCCTGCCAACACGGGCAAGGCAGATGCAGCGGCACCAGTTCGCGACCGCTACGTAAAACCGGTCATCCAGCCGTTCGATATCAACACGGCTGATACCACACAGCTGATAGCCCTGAAAGGGATTGGCAGTAAACTGGCTAGCCGTATTGTTCAGTACCGTGATGGGCTGGGTGGCTTTCTGTCGGCAGATCAGTTTAACGAGGTCTATGGCCTCGACTCAATTAATCTGGCCGAGCTGACTCTGTATGCCAAGGTATTGTCGCCCGTACGCAGGATACCGGTCAACACGGCTTCGGCGGCTGACCTGGACCGGTTGCCATACCTGTCGCGGCGGCAGGCTGAGGTGATCGTCAACTATCGAAACCAGCATGGTGCTTACACCTCAACCGAGTCGCTGAAAGCAGTCCGGGTCCTGAACCCTCGCACGATTGAGCAGATAACGCCGTATCTGACGTTTTAGAGTGATTGTCGTTACGCTTCGCTGTTCATTAGATGGCATTCGTTGGTTTACGCTCAATGGCTGTTAATGACCATATAATGACAGCGAAGCGTAGCGACAATCACCCTAAAAGCGAAAACCCCGCTTTGTGGGCGGGGTTTTCAAGATCAAGTTACGGTACGTTTGCTTGGTTTGGTACTCTTCTTTTTGTTACGAGGCACTCTTCCTTTTAATCAGTTACGGTAATTGGCAATCGCTGCTACGGTGAACGCGGAATCACTTAGAAGAAACGTGGCACTGTTTTTTTGCGTGGCCAGAAAGTTGGTAAACCACTGGTCAGGTACGCGCCTATTGGCTTGTTGGCCAATAGCTGAAATTGCTTGTCAACGGTTAGGCTTGCAGCAGTAGATTGCTTCCCCCCCTCACGGTACAATTCGTCGCCCAACATGGACGATAACAAAACAAATTGATCTAAATTCATATGAAACGATGTCATCTCGGTAGGCATGACAAATATCTATAGAATTAACAGACTTTACAAAAATTAGATTCGACTTTTTTGATAATTTCTACTGAGGTGCGAAATCCACACTTCATCGCAAAAAAACAATTACCAATAATCGGGCCAATTTTTCATTTTGACGCGACTCTCCACCGAAAGTAACGTGTAATTTATCCATTATTTTCTCCCGGCCATTAATTGTTGTGCGGCTCGCTTCGCCGGGAACAACGACGTTACAGCTGTTACCAGGAGAACGATCACTATCGTTACGGCAATGTCGTTGAACCGGACATTAACCGGATAGGCATCTACGATAGCCGATGTGGTGCCAAAGCCAACTAATCCGTACCGTTCCTGCGCATAGCACAGGGCGAGCCCAAGCGCCAGGCCGACGGCAGCGCCCGTCAGCGAAATGATGGCACCCTCCACCAAAAATATTCGCCGAATCAGGGCGGGCGCAGCGCCCATCGCCCCCATGATTCCTATATCCGCTTTCTTTTCCAGCACAAGCATAGACAACGAAAAGAAAGTATTTATACTCGCCACCAGAATGATAAATGCCAGAGTAAGCGTAACAAACAGCTTCTCGATTCGGATAGCCCGAAACAGATCAGGATTCATTTCATCGCGGGTACGTACCCACAGAGTATTGCCCAGCAGTTGTTGCATGGTCGACTGAACAGCCAATTCGTCGGTACCGGGGTTCAACTGTATTTCCAGACTGGCATATTCATCCGGTTTATACCCTAGCAGGTCACGGGCTACTGCAAGCGGCACAATCACCAAATCGTCGTAATTCGTGGCTTCGATAAAAAAGACGCCCGACACGTTGAGTCGCTGTTGACGGAAGGCATCAGGCGAAAGCGCAGAGACACGTCGGGCGCGGTCAGGGAACAGCAGTTCCAGCGGCGTGAGTGGGTCTTCGGGTGAAATGGTCAGGTTATTACGCACGCCTTCCGCAACGATAGCGAAGTTAAATCCGTCTCTGGTTAGCACCTGACGCCCCTCTACCATTGCCGAGTCGAGCTGATGCCGTTGGGCGTATGTGCTATCTACACCTTTTACCCGCACGACCATCCGGCTATCGGCATACTGCGCCAGCGCATTATCTGAAGCAATACCAGTCAGCACCTGTACGCCCGGAATCTTGTGAAGCCGATGAATTAGCTGGGGGTTCAGTTCAACGCGTTTCCCCTGTCTGGGCAGAACGGTGAGATCAGCTTCTACCGACTTGAAAATTTGTCGGTTCAACTCCTCCATCCCGTTGAATACCGATAGCACTACCACCAGCGCCATAGTGCCTACGCCCACGCCAAGCATAGCCAGTAGCGACAGCCAGCTGATGAAGCTGCGTTTACGCCGGGAGAAAAAATACCGACGGGCAATAAAAGCGGAGAGATTCATGACGTACCTGCGGAAATAAGCGACGAAGATAAGCACCTCCACTTACCCGGATGAAAAACTACCACTTTCCTTATCTGCTGCCTGGCTGCATACGCCATACATGGCGGGTAGGCTAGCGCTCCATTCCGTTTTCAAGTTGAGTAGTTTCAGGAAACCCAGCGCGTTTTTAGTAAGTATATATGCCATATTAATACTATCTATGCATTTTTTTATACATCCTTATCAATTATCGACGCAAATAGGATTTTTTAGGCAAAATTTTTGCTTAAAAACGGATATTCGTCAAAACAAACATTTATGTGTACGTATAAAAACTTGTATGTTTTGTAACAAGCCAATCGTGCACTAGTAGCTCTGTTCCAGCTATTCACACCAACTCCTTATCCAACTCACTCGTATGAACCTCAGCGCTTTAAATAAATACCATACCGTTGGTTGTGCCGCCTTTCTGCTTCTCTGGACAGCATCCTTCCATACGGTGGCCCAGCAGGGTCCCCCTGGCTTTACGACAACGCAATACGGACAACGTTTTCCGGGCACGAGTATCAAAACCACATTCGATCAGGCCAATCGACTGTATGTTGGCGAAAAAGCAGGGCGTGTCTGGGTAACCATCAATGGCATACGCCGCACCGATCCCCTGCTTGATATTTCAGAAGAGGTCGACAACTTCTCTGACCGGGGGCTACTTAGTGTTGCCCCCGATCCCGATTTTCTGCAAAATGGCTACCTATACCTGAGCTATGTAGTAGACCGCCATTACTTGTTAAACTATGGTACTGCGGCTTATGATCCAGACGCATCAGATGTAGGGGCGACCATCCTGCGCGTAACCCGGTACACGGTTACTCCAGCGAGCCTTACTGCTACAGACCCAAATGATATGGCTATTCTGCCCAATAGCCGGTTGATTTTATTGGGCGAGGCAATTGGCACTAGTGAAGCCCTGTTAGATGGCTCTCATTCGGGCGGTGATCTGGCCTTCGGAGCCGACGGAACGCTGCTTGTTTCAACGGGTGATGGCGCCGGGCTCAACGGGCGTGATGTCGGTGGGTCCGGTAACCCAGGGTATGGCTCTTCTTTCTGGGAACAGGCACTGAATGATGGCCTCATTGATTTTTGGGGAAATATTGGCGCCTACCGCAGCCAGTATCTGGATTCGTTCAACGGCAAAATTCTTCGCCTCGACCGGGCCACTGGCGACGGGGTGGCGTCGAATCCGTATTATGACCCAATCCACCCCCGATCAGCGCGTTCACGGATGTTTGCCCGTGGGCTACGCAACCCCTATCGTATCAGCATCCGTCCCGGCACCGGTAGCACCAATCCGGCCGATGCCAATCCCGGTTCATTGTATATCGGTGATGTGGGCTGGAACCGGTATGAGGAAATCCATATTATGAAGCGACCGGATCAGAATTTCGGCTGGCCGTATTTCGAGGGCATCAGCTTTGTGGAAGGGCGTTCGGAGTTTTACGTTATCCCGCCCAATAAAATGAACAGCCCCACCGATTCTACGAGTAACATATACTATGACCGCCTGCCCAACCCCGATGATTCGCTGGCGCTTTTCTCCAGGCCCGAGATCGCGATTGGCCACCAGGATCAGGGAACGAGTTATGTTCAGCATGGGGCACACTATTATTTACCTACCCTGAACCTGCCGTATAACAACGTCTCACTAGGCGGCAACGCGATCATCGACGGTGGCTGGACGTCGTACAGTAACAACCTCCCTGCTGCCTATCAGAACAGGTACTTTTTTGGCGATTATGTGCGTGAATGGCTCGCTTACGCCGAGTTCGATAGTGAAGATCAACCCATAGCCATCAATCATTTTGCCCAAGGGTTCAACGGCCTCGTTGACCTGACGATCAACCCCGTCGATAATCTGCCCTACCTGCTGTATTTTTTCAATATCGACGTCTTTCAGCTGAACTATACCGACAATCAACCACCGGTGGTGAGCCTGGAGGCCGATAAAACATATGGTAGCAGCCCCCTGGCTGTCTCTTTTGATGCCAGCGCATCGATGGATCCGGAGGGAACACCGCTGACCTACGAATGGGACTTTGGTGATGGTTCTCCGACCTACAGCGGGTTGTCGAGCATGGTACACAGCTACACAGCTGCCACGGTGCGCTCGTATACGGCTACGCTGACCATCACTGATCTGGGCGGATCGTCTGTGCAGAAGAGTATACTCATTTCGATCAATAATACGCCACCATTCATACAAACGACCAGCCTGGATGCGCTGACCGCGATCACCCCTACGGCCAGTACGCCCCTTACGCTGTCGGCGGTGGTCACGGATGCCGAACATACTGCTGGCCAGCTGACCTATCATTGGCAGTTGTACCACATGCACAATGACCATAGTCATCCTGAAGAGGCTTTTTCAACGCCTACCGCTTCTGTTACGCTGGCGCCGCTGGGTACGTGTAGTGGCCTGGAAACTTATTGGTATCGCCTTACGCTGACCGTCACAGATCCTGCCGGCCTGAGCACCACTGCCTACCGCGATGTGTATCCGGATTGCGAAGGCACCGAACAGACGATCACCTTTCTGACCCCAACCAGGCAGCTGGTCACTGCCGCCCCATTCCGACCTGTGGTCTGGAGCAGCTCAGGATTGCCTGTCACCTTGTTTCGCATTTCGGGGCCTGCCTTCATGGAAGGGGCCAACCTGCGTTTAACGGGGAATCCGGGTCTGGTCACGTTGAGGGCTATGCAAAGTGGGAATACTACTTTCCGGCCAGCCCGAACCGTAGAGAAAAGCTTCCGGGTTGTCAACTCCCTGGCCCCAGTGGCCGATCTGGCCCTTTCAATGGTATTTGGCAGCCACCTAGTAGCCACCGATTCAACCGTTTCGCTCTCCCTGGTCGTGACTAATGGCGGGCCCGACGAGGCCACCAATGTGGCCGTGACCAGCCGATTGCCAGCCGATCTGGCGTTTATCAGCAGCGCTTCACTGGTTCATCAGAGTGGGCTTGTATCGGGCACTATTGCGACCATTCCGGCTGGTACCAGCGAGCTACTGGCATTGCAGGTGAAGCCCACCAGCGCCGGTCTTTATCTAGTGAGTGCAGAAATCAGTGCAGCGCAGGCATTTGACCCCGACAGCCAGCCCGGTTCGGGTACTGGCGACGGCGAAGACGACATGGCGCAGGCTGATTTGCGCACCCTTACTGCCGGCGCCGTCCGGCTATCGCCAAATCCGAATCAACAGCCTTTACCGCCCGTTGCCTCCAACCAGCCTGGCCCGGTGGCCAACAAGGTCGATCTTAGTCTGGCCATACAGGCCAGCAAACTTACGGCCATAGTCAATGAACCAATCACCGTGACGCTGATCAGCACAAACATGGGCAGCCTGCCAGCCAACAGCGTTGTCATTCGCGATACGCTCAGTGATGGCCTGGTTTTAAGCGCATCCTCAGCCTTCTCTGTCGTGCTGACTGGTGCAGGCTATACGGTTATAGAAGCCACCATTGCCAGCCTGCCCCCCGGCCAGTCGGCGGCGTTGACAGTCAGCCTGTTACCAACAAATGCGGGGACCATTCGTACAGCGGCGCAAATCTGGTCGGTAGGAAATCCAGGCCCGAACGTACCTGCCGATGCCGACAGCACACCGGGTAACGGCGTCACCAATGGGGAAGACGACTGCGTCCTGATCGACTGGCGGGTGAGGTAGGTACGTTCCGTTCAGGCAGTTGGTCATGCGGTATACTCCTCTCTGACCACCTGTATCAGCTACTCCCACTCCCAGGCATCGTCGTTGATGAGTTCGGCCAGCACGGCCGTCCAGCCGGTTTGGTGGCTGGCACCGATCCCCTGCGCTGTGTCGCCGTGAAAATATTCGTAGAATAACAATAACTCTGCGTTTTCCGGGCGCTGGTAAAACGGACTGAACGGACCATGCACCGGGCGATGGCCCGACGCATCGGCCTCAAAGATGGCTACGATCCGCTTAGCCAGTTGATCGGACACCTGTTCCAGATTTAGCCGATTACCTGAGCCCGTTGGGTACTCGACGGTCAGGGTATCGCCGTAGAACTGATGGTATTTTTTCAGCGACTTAATGAACAGGTAGTTGATCGGCATCCAGACGGGACCGCGCCAGTTTGAATTCCCACCAAACAGGCCAGAGTCTGAATCGCCGGGGACGTACCTGATCGAGTGAACCTGCCCGTCGATCTGAACCGTGTACGGATGTGCTTCGTGGTATTTAGACAACGCCCGAATGCCACCCGGCGAAAGAAACTCCGACTCGTCGAGCATCAGCGCCAGCAGCTTTTCAAGGCGCTGTTTCGACACCAGCGACAACAGAATGTCGCCATCGGGCGTGACGTGCTGATCGGGCATAGGCAGCTGAAGGGCAGCCCGGTAGGTTTGAAAGAATCGGACCCGTTTCAGGAAGTCAGACAGCGGTTCGCTCTTATGCCGCTTCACGATCGACACGGCAAACAGTACCGATAAGCCTACGACAGAACGTACCTGCAAAATTTTGGGCACTGCGCCCGGCGAGTAG
The DNA here is from genome assembly GCF_041321095.1 of Fibrella arboris. Lineage (NCBI taxonomy): Bacteria > Pseudomonadati > Bacteroidota > Cytophagia > Cytophagales > Spirosomataceae > Fibrella > Fibrella arboris. Next base: position 513,232 of record NZ_JBGGWE010000005.1, read on the forward strand.
ACCCGATCATAATAAAAGGTATCGTCTGCATCCCAAAGCGAGTCATTGAGCGATTCGGCGATGAGCACGAACTGCTCGTAAAACTTGGTGGCTATGTCTTCAAACGACGGGTCGTGCCGACTGATTTCCAAGGCAATATCCATCATATTCAGCGCATACATCGCCATCCAGGCGGTGGCATCGGCCTGTTCGAGCAACGTACCTGGCGGCAGGTTGCTCCGATCAATCACGCCAATGTTGTCGAGCCCCAGAAAGCCCCCGGCAAACACGTAGTCTTCTTCGGGGTCGAGCCGGTTGGCCCACCAGGTGAAATTGACCAGCAGTTTCTGGAAAGCCCGTTTCAGAAACTGTATATCTTCATTTTTGTAGATCGCCCGTTCAAGCCGATAAACGGATAAGGCCGCCCAGGCATGAACGGGCGGATTCACATCCGAGAACTTCCATTCGTAGGCGGGTATCTGCCCCGATGGGCTCATGTACCACTCGCGCATGAGCAGAATCAGCTGGTTCTTGGCAAAGACCGGGTCAACCATTGCCAGCGGAACAGTATGAAACGCCAGGTCCCAGGCCGCATACCACGGGTATTCCCACTTGTCGGGCATACTGATCACGTCTTCATTGTTCAGATGCCGCCAGGTATGATTTCGGCCATACCAGCGCTCTGGTGGTGGCGGTGGATTACCCGGATCGCCCCGCAGCCAGTGCGGAATGTCGTAGTGATAATACTGTTTTGTCCAGAGCAGGCCAGCCAGCGCCTGCCGCTGAATACGTTTCAGGTCGTCAGTCGCACCAGCAGGGATCAACGGTTGGTAAAAGGCATCGGCGTCGGCTTTTCGGTCAACGAATACCTGATCGAAGGCGGCGTCGAACGGCTGGGTCTGAATGGTTTTGCACAGCCGGAGCGTGATGGTCCAGGTTTCGCCGGGAGCCAGTTCCTTTTTATAGACCGGGGCGAATTTGGTACCTGTCTGGTTTTCCTGAAGCAGGTCGCACAGATACTCATTGTGTTCGGCGATGGCTTCGTGAAACGCGTCTTTAACAAACGGCGACCCGTTTGGCAGGCCATATAACCGCTTCGTGTTCGACTCGTTATCGGTCATCAGACTGAGCTCGACCGGCTGGTAGTAGAGGTAATAATTGCCGGCCCGACAGTGCGACAGAAATACGTTGCCGGCCGTTGGCATGTCGGGGCGGCGGCTGATGGCTGGCTTCTGAAACTCAGGATCGAACGACCAGCGGTTACGGCACCAGAGCGTGGGCAAGACCGTCAGCGGGGCTGAGTCTGGCCCGCGGTTGGTAGCCGAAAGGCGGATGCACACATCATCGGCATCTTTTTTGGCGTACTCCACCAGTACATCGAAGTAGCGACCTTCCTCAAAAACGCCCGTTTGCAGAATCTCGAACTCAGGGTCGTTCCGGGTACGTCGCCCGTTCTCGTGCAGGAGCCATTCGTAGGGAAATGCGGCCTGGGGGTACTTGTAGAGGCCTTTCATGTACGAGTGCGTCGGCGTATTGTCGAGGTAATAGTACAGCTCCTTTACATCCTCGCCGTGGTTGCCTTCGTTGTTGGTCAGGCCAAAGAGCCGTTCTTTCAGAATGCCATCGTTACCGTTCCAGAGCGCCAGCCCGAAGCAGACATTCATACGCCGGTCGGCCATCCCCATCAGGCCGTCTTCGCCCCAGCGGTACACGCGGCTACGAGACTGATCGTGCGAAAAGGAATTCCAGGCATCACCGTTGGCCGAATAATCTTCACGCACCGTTCCCCATTGACGGTCAGCCAGATAAGGCCCCCATTTCTCAAGCGGCACGGCTTTTTTTGCATTCTCCTGCAAACGATCTAATTCGGGATTCATTGCTCTACAATTTACGATGTACGACTTACAGAGTGGCTCTGCCTTCCGGGCTGTGTGCCGGGGTACCTGGCCGCAGTGGTACGACTGACGCTATAGCTTGTCCGAAACATACGGGCCTGCCAATCGAGGCACTATATCGGCGTTCGTCCATCAGATCATCCACCCGTAGCGAATCCTTCGAAGACGGTCATGCCGCCATCGATAAAGATGCTGGCACCGGTGATGTAATCTGAGTCGTCGGAGGCCAGGAAAACGGCTAGGTTGCCGATGTCTTCGGGCTGGCCGATGCGGTTGTAGGGAATCAGTGTCATCAGCGAATTCAGGGCCTGCGGTGTACTCCAGGCCCCCGTGTTGATCGGTGTCTGAATGGCACCCGGACAGATACTGTTCACCCGGATCTGCCGGTCGCCGTACTCCTGCGCCAGCGATTGCATCAGCATGCGAATGGCCCCTTTCGATGACGCGTAGTTGACGTGGCCCGCCCAGGGAATGATCTCGTGTACCGAGCTCATGCAGATGATTTTACCCGTTGCCCGCGACACATCGGGGCGTGGCCCACGGCGCAGAAACTCGCGGATGGCTTCACGCGCACAGAGAAACTGGCCGGTCAGATTGACGTCGATCACCAGTTGCCACTGCGCCAGCGTCATCTCATCGAACTTGGCATCGCGCTGAAGACCAGCGTTATTCACCAGAATATCGATTGTTCCGAAGTGGGCAACGGCCTGTTTGAACATGGCCTGCACCTGCTCTTCGTTCGATACGTCGGCCTGCAGGGCGAGGGCATCAACCCCATAGCTTTTCAGTTCGGTAACGATGGCCTCGGCATCGTCTGGCCTGGATACATAATTGACAATGACATTGGCACCGGCCTTGCCCAGCGATTTGGCCACGCCGGCACCGATCCCCGAATTGGCCCCGGTTACCAGCGCCGTCTGGCCCGACAGTTTTTTATCTCCCATTGTGTTATTACGCAGTACGTAAGTAGATACGCTACTAACTACTCGGTTTTTGCCCGGATAGTTATAACCGTTGCCTTGAATTAATGACTTTCTAAAGTCTGCGGCTTGTTTCTACCTGAACTAACCAGCAAAATCATGACCGACAAACCACAACCAGAATCAGGCGAATCAACCATTGCCCAATCGATGGAAGCACGCGCTCCCGAACCGGGGCATTTCCTGAAATCAATCGACGAGGATACGGACGTCGATGCCAGTGACGTCAAGGACGAATCAGACGGCATGGAAAAGCCCGATTTTCTGGGGAAAACCAACCTGGAAAACCGGGGAGAAACAGCAGACGAGGCTAAACAGTAACGAATAACCGGAGAGTGAGCGGCGGTTTTCCGGTGCTGCGTTGTTTCATCAGGAACGCACTGCTCACTCCTTTCGGTACGTTTTATTGGTATGCCCAACCGTCCGTCCATTCATATTCTCTGGTTCAAACGTGACCTGCGGCTGCGCGATCACGCGCCGTTGCAGGAGGCCGTCAGGTCGGGAAAGCCGGTGCTGCTGCTCTATTGTTTTGAACCGTCGGTAATGGCCGATCCGAATTACGATTCGCGGCACTGGCGGTTCGTCACCGAATGCCTGGCCGATCTGAACCGGCAGTTGCCCAAGCTGGTCAGCAACCCGAAAGTCGGTCAGCAACAGCCTGTCCCGCCGGCGCGAGTGACCCACGAATGGCTTCCCTTCGTGTTTGATGATGAGCCCGGCAGCAGCAACTCGATCGCCGTGGAGCAGGCTGTTGCTGCCGGGTTACCTGCCGTGTGGCTGTTTCATCGGGATGTGGTGGACGTGCTGGGTACGTTGCAGCAGCAGTTCACGATCGACACCCTTTTCTCGCACGAAGAAACGGGCCTGAAGATCACCTACGATCGTGACAAAGCCGTTGCGCGGTTTTGCCGCGACCAGGGCATCAACTGGCGGGAGTACCAGTGCAACGGCGTCATTCGTCGGTTGACAAACCGCGACACCTGGGCCGACGACTGGCAGCAAACCATGCGGTCGCCCCAGCAGCACCCCGACCTGACGCGCTGGCTACCCGCCAACGTACCTGCCGACTGGTATGAGGCCGAGCGAGGGGCCGATTTCCCCGCCGCCTGGCACGTACCTGACCCGTCGTTTCAACCCGGTGGCGAGCAGAACGCCTTTCGGTACCTGGACAGCTTTCTGACGGAGCGCATTGCCCTGTATGCTAGATCGATCTCGAAGCCGCTCGAAAGCCGGCGGGGGTGCAGCCGCGTGTCGCCGTATGTGGCCTGGGGGTGCCTGAGTATCAGACAGGTGTTTCAGGCACAGCTTCAGGCGGCAAAGAATCCGGTACAGCCGGGCCTCGGGCGGCAGTTCAGTGCATTTGCGTCGCGCTTACGCTGGCATTGCCACTTTATCCAGAAGTTTGAATCGGAAGACCGGATCGAGTTCGAGAACGTGAACCGGGCGTTCGATTCGCTGGCGAAGAACGAGAACCCGGTTCAGTATATGGCCTGGCGAGACGGATTTACCGGCTACCCGATGGTGGACGCCTGCATGCGCTGCCTGATCGCTACGGGGTATATCAACTTTCGGATGCGGGCTATGTTGATGTCGTTTTTGAGCCATCATCTATTGCAGCATTGGAAAGAAGGTGCCCTGCACATGGCCCGAATGTACACTGATTTCGAGCCGGGCATTCATTACGCCCAGATTCAGATGCAGTCGGGTATGACGGGCACCAACACCGTCCGAATCTACAATCCGGTGAAGCAATCGCAGGAGCATGACCCCGCTGGCGTATTCATCAAGCAGTGGATTCCCGAACTGGCCAACTGTCCCGTTGCCTACATTCACGAGCCGTGGACCATGCCGCCCCTGGAGCAGGATATGGCCCATTTTCACATCGGCAACGATTACCCCGCCCCCATCGTCGACATTGTTGAGACCGGCCGTGAAGCCCGGATAAAGCTGCACCAGCCCCGCAAAACGGAGACGGGCAACGAAGAGCAGGCGCGTATCCTGAAACGCCACGCCATTCCGAACGCACAGGCAGATTCAACCAGGAAGAAGGGCACGAAAACAGGCAAGAAAACAGCTAAAAATACTGTGGCAGCTGCGCTACCGCTTAAAGAGTAATCTGTTGCAACTGAGTTGAATAACCACCAAACTCAGGATACGTAAGATCCATGCTGGTCCATCGGGCGAAGTGATACCCACCGAAATGTTGTCGCTCAGTAGTATGTCGAGCCGTATACGCAGTAGTGGCCATGCCACTAGCGCCATGGGAAAAGCGAACAGCGCAAAGACCTTCCATCTAGTGCGCCATTTCCCGACTAAAAACGTATGGCAAAGCAGGTTGACGATAAGCTGACTAGCTAGTAGCGTGAGCCAGCAGGGCATGGAGAGGCGTGCTGGGGGATTAGCTATGCGTGAAGCTCCGCGCACTACTCATCCTGTTCTCCGCCATCACACCACCCTCGTTGTCGCTTGCCTAGGGCGGGTGACCCCTTAACGATAGGGCCTCTGGCCCGTTGGTAGTGAGTGGAAGGAGTATGAGCAAACAACAGTAAAGCGGAGCGATCGGGCCAGAGGCCCTACAGTTAGGGGTCACTCGCCACAGGCAAACGACAACGAGAGGCTCATGGTGACAACTCACATCCAGAAGTTCGTGACGACCTTGGGTGGGGGTGTTACCCTGAGCCTCTCGGGGATCGCGGCGGCGAACCGGCCTAGTCGGGGACGCCTAGTCGGGGACGCCTAGTCGGGGATGCCTAGCCGAAGGACCCAGCGAAAGCAACCTAATGCGCGGAGCATTTCAGAGCACTACTTCTCTTATTCTCCACCATCACACCACCTCCAGCATAATCTTGCCGATGTGCTCGCTGCTCTCCAGCAAGGCCTGTGCCTGAGCGACTTCGGCGAGCGGGAATGTGCGGTAGACAACCGGTTTCAGTCGGCCATCGGTTAACAGGGGCCAAACGTGGTGGTGTACGGCGGCGGTCAGGGCGGCTTTGAAATCGGCGTCGCGGGGTTTTAGCATGCTGCCGCTAATCGTGATCCGCTTCTGCATCAGCGTGGGAATATGAAGCTGGCTTTCGGCTCCCTGCATCGAATTGATAAACATCAGTCGGCCATCGGTGGCCAGCAGGCGCAGGTTTTTAGGTGTGTACTCGCCGCCCACCATATCCAGCACAACCTGTATGTCGATGCCCTGAAGCGCCTGCTCAAAGTCTTCTTTCCTGTAATTGATGCAGCGGGTAGCACCCAGTTCCTCGCACGCCTTACACTTTGCGTCGCTACCCGCCGTGGCGTAGACCGACGAGCCGAGCGCTTTGGCAATCTGAATGGCCGTGACCCCAATGCCGCTGCTCCCACCGTGAACCAGTAGCGTTTCGCCCGCAGCCAGGTGCCCCCACTGAAACACCGTCGACCAGACCGTCATAACGGTTTCGGGGAGCGACGCCGCTTCTACGAAAGACAAATGGGCTGGAACGGGCAGGCAATTCCGTTGGTCGACAGTCACGTATTCGGCATAGCCACCGCCACTGATCAACGCGCATACACCCTGACCGACCCGCCAGCGATCTGTTTCCGGCCCACATTTTTCAATTACACCGGCCACTTCAAGGCCCGGAATCTGGCCCGTCGGGTCGGTGCCGTAGCCGCCCTGCCGCTGGTGAATATCGCTCCGGTTCACGCCCGCAGCCCGTACACGGATCAGAACCTGCCCATCGGCGGGTTCTGGCATTGGCCGATCTTCCAGCCGGAGAACGGATCCGTTGCCAGGGCGAGTGATGCTAATGGCTTTCATGGGCGTCGACGTGTTTTTGTTATCCCTCCTCAGGTCGGGATGATAAAAAAAGCTATAGTTTGACAGAATAACCACCCAACCGGCCAACTGGTGGTTAACTACACGAACAAATCATAACGTACCTGATGGCAACCACAAACCAACCTGGCGCTGACCCCTGCGCTGCGAAAACAACTAATTACTCTGCTCGAAAAAAGCGAGGCCCATCAATCCTTCGACGACGCCGTTGAGGGGCTGCCTGCCGACCTACGCGGCGTTAAGCCCGATAAACTACCCTACAGCATCTGGCAGTTAGTCGACCATATCCGTATTGCTCAGTGGGATATTCTCGAATTCAGCCGCGACCCCAGCCACCAGTCGCCGCCCTGGCCCGAAGGGTACTGGAGCCCATCGGTACAACCACCCGACGAAGCCGCCTGGCAGCAGGCACTGGCCCAGATCAAAGCCGACCGCGACGCATTTATCGCGCTGCTGAACGATCCTGAGCAGGACCTGTTTCAGCCGCTGGCGCATGGGCAGGGCCAGACCCTGCTGCGCGAGGCCTTGCTGATTGCCGACCATACCGCCTACCACGTGGGCGAACTCATTATCATTCGGCGGCTGCTCGATGCCTGGCCGGGCTAACGTACCTAGCGGGCATTCGTTGAGGCGGGCGGGGTACGTTGCGGGGTACGATGCTGACTCAGGGCGAGTTAAGGGTCTTTGATTGCCGCGATTGTGCGCTATTTTTGGGTTATGTACACGCGCAAACGCATTGCCATGCGGCACCTCTGGCCCTTTGTCTGGCGGTCGCTTACCTTTTTTATTCTTTACTCGTCGGCCATCGTCAGCCTGTATGTGGTAACGGAATGGCCCTTGCTGACGGTGCCGTTCATCCCGATCGCCACGATTGGTACGGCGGTTGCGTTCTACGTGGGGTTCAAAAACAATTCGGCGTATGATCGGCTCTGGGAAGGGCGGCGGGTGTGGGGCAGTCTCACCAATGCCAGCCGTTCCTGGGCCATTATGGTCGTCGACTACATCACTAACCTGCACGCCGCCAGCCCGCTGGCGGCCAGCGAGTTGAGCGAGCACCACCGCCTGCTGATTTACCGGCACCTGGCGTTTCTGAACGCGTTACGCCTGCAACTGCGTAGTCGGCAGGTGTGGCAGGAGCATCATGGTACAGAGCTACAGATCATCGACCAGATCGATGCGTTCCACCAGGAGAAAATGGATGAAGAGCTTGGTCTTTTTCTACCCAAAGAGGAAGTGGCCCGACTCCTAAAAACCGCCAACATTGCCACTCAACTGATTCGCGAACAGTCGGCACACCTGCGCGAGCTGCGGGCACAGGGGCTGCTTTCCGATATATACCACAACGAGTTAGAGCGGCTGCTGATCGAACTGTATAACCAGCAGGGCGCAGCCGAACGGTTGAAGTCGTTTCCATTTCCCCGCCAGTATGCGTTCTTCAGCTACATTTTTGTGTGGCTGTTCATTCTGCTGCTCCCCTTCGGGCTCATCACCGAAATGGCCAAAGCAGGTGGCTGGCATGTCTGGCTGACGATCCCCTTCTACACGCTGATTGCCTGGGTATTCAACACCATGGAAGTAGTGGGCGATACCAGCGAGAACCCATTTGAGAACAGCATCAACGACGTACCGATGTCGGCCATCCGCCGGAACATCGAGATCGATCTGCGCGACATGCTGGGCGAAACCAACCTGCCGCCCCGGTTACAGGCAATCGATAATATTCTCATGTGATACCAACGCCTTCGCGTTGTTGCGGGTCCTGCCCAGGAGGGCAAAGGGGTCCTCGTAACTCACGTTTACATGGGAACACGTTCTTTACTCGTTGCCGGAGCCTGCTTAGTGGGTCAACTCGCCTGTGCCCAATCTGTACCAGCCCGTTCGTTTATGCTTGGCCCATCGGTCGGCATTGATCAGCTCCTGTATGTTAACAGCGCCGAATACGTTGGCTCCCCTACCTACAGCTCCCCCTCGAGTTTGAACGTTGGTATCGACGCTTCGTATCAAGTCAACCGGTTGCTGATCGGCACAAAAGTGCTGTATACGAATCGGCTCTCCCGGGTTAAATCACCCATACATCCGCCTAACCCGGAGGATTATGTCAGCGCTACTGAAACAGACCTCCACGTGCTGACGGTCCCCCTCAGTATGGGCTATCGGCTGACGCACGAAGGCCGTTTTCAGTGGTTCATCGGTGGAAACGTCGGGGTCGAATACCTACTAAGCAACAGCCGGACCCGCTATTATATGGGTGATGATACAGTGCTGGGGACCGTCCAACTCAGCAAAAGCGACTTTGGCAAGTCTGTCAACATTGGCTACGGTGTACAAACAACGCTCAGATACCAGCTAACACCGCTCATCGGCCTGCAAGCTGAACCAGCGCTGCGCTACTATCCACGGGGTGGTTTCCCCACTAAGCTGTATAATAACTACCAATTTCAGAGCACCTTTGCGATACTAGTCAACATAGGATGAGTAGCGTCAGCTAATCTTTCTTACCCAGTTAACAACGTTTATGAAAAACAACTTTCTATTCCTTGCCATCGCCTGCCTGACGGTTCAATTCGCTGCTGCCCAAACAACGCAAACGCGTTCCTTCATGATTGGACCGACGTTTGGCCTGAACAAAACCAGTTACGTTACTGATGGCACCTATTCAGGATTTCCGACAGTCCAGGCGCCTGCTGGCGCTTTTGGTGGCCTAGACGCTTCGTACCAGCTTAACCACTGGTTGCTTGGCGCGAAGTTGCTTTATCAGAAGCAAACGTATCAGGCAACGTACCCACCCTTTGAGTATATCATCGGCGATGGGCCTCTGCCGCCTGCTATTTACCGCACGGATACTGATTACCACCTGCTTAGTCTGCCATTTTCGGTTGGTTACCGCCTTACCCCCGGTACCCGCCTGCAATGGTTTCTGGGCGGAACCGTTGAGTTTAACTACACAGCGGAAACAGGGCAGCAGACCATGTTCACATCGACAGGGATACATACCGTTACCGACAAGGCCACATTCGGCCCCGTGCTCGATCTTGGCTACGGTGCCCAAACGACGCTTCGGTACGCGGTCAGCCCGCAGGTTGCCCTGCAATTCGAACCGGCTGTTCGGTATAATCCGAAAGATGGGTATCTGCTCAGAGCCCGCGAGTCCTACCAATTGCGCGGTGCCTTTTCGGTACTGGTAAAACTGTAAATTGCGTCAATATTGGTGGGCCGGTTGTCACGGCGTAGTGCGTGTGTCTGACCGTAAAATCCCGTTTTCTACCTGATGAATCCCTGGTGTATAATCCTCCTACCGATACTGGGATTGGCGATCAGCCCCGGCAACGCGACGGTTGGTCTCCAACCGGCGACGGCTGCCTGCACGCGGCAAAGCGCAATGGTCATTCACCAACCCGCCTCACCCTCATTCGCTGGGAGCGATACAATTCCCGGCGACGACGAAATCAGTGAAACGGGTATTCTGAAGCAGGTCGATGGGGCCAATTACCCGATTGCTATACTGACAATCGACTTTCCGACCCGGTCACTCACCGAGCAGTTTGCGATCGACCTGGAGGCAGTTCGTACCGTGCGGTTATCTGCGCTGGCAGCGCTGGTTGGTAAAACCATCTCGTTCCGGTACACCACTGAGCAAACCAACGCATTGCTCGACCTGGAAGTGGGCGGGCGGTTCTTGCTGGACGCTGATGCGGGCGTGGTGACCAATGAAACCAGCAAAGTGACGGGTGTACTGGGTGCCGACGAATTAACCACCGGCGACGTACCCGGCCTGCTAACGATCACGGCACCAGACGGTGAGGTTACCGAATTCCCGTTCATCATCACGAGCGAACTGCTGGAGGTAAACGGAACTACGGTCACGGCTTTCTACGAGGAGCGAACGATCAACACCATCAGGGCGATCACGATTCCGAGATGAGACCGCCCTACACGGCCAGGTCGGCATACAACTGAAGCAGGCTATTTGCCTGCCACCACCCCCGGCCGGGCGGTATCAGCGCGTCGACCGGCTCACCCGCTGCCAGCCGCTGAACCATCGTAGTCAGCCCGGTGGGTTTGGGAACGCCACTGCGCACATTGAAGACACCCGGCTCGTGGCAATTTTCTTCCCGCGTCAGCAGGCAGTGCCAATCGTAGAGGCCAAATAAAGCCCATACGGTTACCGCCCGCACATCGGCACCCATCTCCTTAGCTAGTTGGGCCTGCTGCCATACCTCTCCAAGCCAGCGTTTCTGTTCATCAGCAGCATCGCCGAGGTGCGCTTCGGTGATCACCAGCGGAATACCGTACCGGTCCCAGGCTTCGAGCAGCAGGCCGCCCAGTCCCGTTCGGTGCTCGGGCATGGCCCGCACCATTTCGGTATCGACATACCGCTGGTGCCCGTTTCCGCCATGCAGGTGTGCCGGGTAGTTGTCCAGGTTCTCGTCGAGGTACCGTTCGCTGGTGACGTAGTGGTTAACGCCAATCACCGACGGTGCGCAGGGGTTATCGGCCAGCGACCACAGCTCTCGCTCGCTGGCACCCGACTGTCTCAGAAACCCCCATAATGGGTGATCGGGCGTGACCCGGCCGCAGAGCAGATCCCAGCTGAGCCACCGCCGTTCATTTTCCAGGTCGGCCTGGTAGCTTAACAGCGGCGTGCTGTGGGTTTTGCCTAAATCGTCGGTTTGCACCAGCTTCGCATCCGGCCTAACTTTCCGAATTTCGGCCATCGCCCGGCAGGTAGCCCGGCACTCGCGCAACAAAATATCGACAAATACCCGATTCGATGTTGCGTGCGGGTACCAGTGCCCATACAGCCCACTAAACCGGGCTGTTGTCAGTGGCTCATTGATGGGCGTGTACGACTCGATCCACGGATACCGTTCAGCTACCTGCCGGGCATACCGGGCAAGGCCCTGTTCAAAGGCAGGCCGATCGTAGGTAGCGTAGCGTGGCCCGCAACCATGATGCACCAGCCCTGCAATGGGCTGTATGGCTAATTGCTGCAGCCGGCCGAGTCGCTCATCCGTCCAGGACCAGTCCAGCTGATCAGGATGTTCAGGCGCCACGCGTTCCCAAAGAACCGGGTAACGCAGCGTAGTAATGTTCAGCGATTTGACCAGGTCCAGATCGGTTAACCGGTCATGATGCCCACTCCGCTTTATCTGGTCCTGGTACACCTCACCCACCCGATTGACGGTACATTCGATCCCGCCCCATAAGGCAAGTTCCTGTTGCTGAAGTGCGTGCAGTTCACTCCGTTCCCGTAGTCGATTACTCATTATAGCTGGTGGCAGGCGACAAAGTACATCTGCCTCAAACCCATTTCGTCTGTTTACTCAACAGCAAACACGCCGCTACGTATGGCGGTTGCTCAGGGTAGTTAGGCAATGGTGTGCTACATGTTACAGAGACAGATGTCTTACCTTTACTGACTTATGCTCTGGCGCACGCTCGTTCCCGCTCTTTTTTTTCTGGTCCATGTACCTGCACTGAGCCAGGTACGTTGCGCTATTCCCTTCCCGTTTACGCCCGTTTCCCAGCCCAACCGGGTTGAGTGGACTAAATTTCCGGCCTTTACCCTACCCGATTCATTCACCATCATTTACGGTGGTGCCCGGCTCGCGGGCGATCAGAACGGGCCAGCAACGCACGGATTCAACCGGTTGGTGCAGCCACTCGCGGGTGAGCCCGCTGCCCGGCCACAGCGGGCTATGGAGTATGCCGGTTTCGTATACGGTCTGAATCAGCCGTGGGAAACGCTCGAGAGTCCGTGGGGAAATGACCTGGCCCTTTACCGTGCCAAATGGGATAGCTGGCTGCGCGAGCAGTCGGGCGGACAAACCAACGCGGCGGGCCAGTTCATCCTGCCCGCCGATGTGCTTATGGTCGACATTGAGCGGCAGATCGATACCGACACGGGTATTCTCCGGCTGAAGACAAACACGGCCACCCCCGCCCAATACCGCGCCCTGACGGACGCGGATTTCATACGTACCTACAAAAAAGACATGACGGCCCTGTATGCCTACGGCCTGCACTACCTCCGCCAGCGGGCCGACCTCTCGCAGACGCGCCTCAGCACCTACAGCGACGTACCGATCCGCAACACGTACCTGAACGTGGTAGCCAACACCTGGACCGACTGGACCACCAACGCCAGCCGCCTGAGCTACCTTACAACAGACAGCACGAACACAAAAGTGGGCGGCGCCTTTTATGACCAGCTCAACTTCCTGGCTCCGTCGGTCTATTACTACTACAACTACGATCCGGTTCGGCCCAGTCCGTTGGCGGGCGATTACCTGGCCTATACGCTGTTCCAGGTCGAAGCGAACCGGGCCTGGAGCAGCAAACCGGTGATTCCGTTCGTCTGGATGCGGTTTCACGACTGCTGTGGCAATTACCCCGCCTTCATTCAGCCACAAATGGCCGAGGCCACCGCCATCTTCCCGTTTTTCGCCGGGGCAAAAGGCCTGTGGTTCTGGGATCAGCTGAGCCTCTCGACCACCCGCCAGGATGTACACGCCGCCTACGAATATTTCATTCACGGCCTGTACCGGCTCTCGCAGTTTACCAGTCAGTTTCAGGGATCCTACGAACTGGTAGCTGAAACCAACGCGCGCGACCTGATGAACAGCCAGCAACCCGTTTGGCGGGGCGTTTTCAGCGACAACAAACTACTGGTAGCCGCCCAGAACCCCTACGCCACCGACGGGCAGCAAACGGTGGTGCCCATCCGCTACAAAAGCTGGCAGGGAAGCCTCACCCTCACCGGCCGCGAAGTAGCCCTCTGCCAGTACGATCTGACCTTGTTGGCCACTGAGGCCGCTTCCCTGCCCGACATCCGCCTATACCCTAACCCCGCCCGTCAGCAGGTAACGGTCACTACCAGCCAACCCGGCGACGTGGCGCTGATCAACGCACAGGGACGGATTATCCGGCAGTTCATAAACATTTCGGCCCCGCTCGTCATTGATACCAGTACACTCCCCGCCGGCCTGTATCTGATCAGAACGGGTGGGGTAAGCAAGCAATTAATCATTAATTAGTTTACTGTTTACCGTTTACTGTCTCCTGTTGCTCCGCTTAGATACGTTGTCGGTACGTAGCAGCGCAACAGAAAACAGTAAACGGCAAACAGTAAACTGCCTTTCCATGAACCGCCTTAGCACCGAATCATCGCCCTACCTGCTTCAACACGCGCACAACCCCGTCGATTGGTATCCGTGGGGGGACGAGGCCCTGCAACGCGCCCGCGACGAAGACAAACCCATTCTGGTCAGCATTGGCTACTCGGCCTGCCACTGGTGCCACGTCATGGAGCGCGAATCGTTTGAGAACGAACAGATTGCGCAGCTGATGAACCAGAATTTTGTGTGCATCAAAGTTGACCGGGAAGAACGCCCCGACGTGGATGCCATCTACATGGAAGCCGTACAGGCGATGGGCGTTCAGGGCGGCTGGCCCCTGAATGTCTTTCTGATGCCCGACGCCAAACCGTTCTACGGCCTTACCTACGCGCCCCCCCAAAACTGGCATAACCTGATGAGTGGCGTGCGGGAAGCGTTCGATACCAATCGCGAGAAACTGGCCGAATCGGCAGAGGGGTTTGCGGCCCACCTGAACGCCTCGGAAACAGATCGGTTCCGGCTGAGCAACGCCGAACCGATCTATGCGCAGGAAACCGTGGAGGCCATGTACCTCAAGCTGGCATCGCGCTTCGATCTGGAAGACGGCGGTACCGGCCGCGCCCCCAAATTTCCGATGCCCTCGCTCTATGGTTTCCTGCTTCGCTATGCCGACCTGACCGGCGAGCCATCGGCCTTTAATCAGTTGGTACTGACGCTGAACCGCATGGCGCTGGGCGGCATTTACGACCAGCTTGGCGGTGGGTTTGCCCGCTATTCAACGGATCGACACTGGTTTGCGCCGCATTTCGAGAAAATGCTGTATGACAACGCCCAACTGTTGACGCTCTATTCCGATGCTTTCACGCTGACCGGTAACAAGCTCTACAAAGACACCGTCTACGGCACCATTCGCTTCATGGAACGGGAACTGCTGGGACCAGAAGGTGGCTTTTTCTCGGCGCTCGATGCCGACAGTGAAGGCATAGAAGGTAAATTTTACACCTGGCAGGCCGAGGAACTACAGCAGATCCTGGGCGATGATTACACCTGGTTCGCGAAGCTCTACACCATCACGCCGGCAGGTGCGTGGGACATTGGGCATGGCCACGGCCGGACGAATATTCTGCACCGCACCGAGACGAACCCTGCCTTTGCCGACACGCAGGGCTGGACCGCCGCCGAACTGGAACAGAAGCTCGCCGACACGCACCAGAAACTGATGGCCGTTCGGGATCAGCGCATCCGCCCCGGCCTCGACGATAAAATCCTTTGTTCGTGGAATGGCCTGGCCTTAAAAGGCATCGTCACGGCCTACCGCGTGTTTGGCGAACCCGAATTCCTGTCGACTGCCCTTCGGCTGGCTTTTTTCATCAACCAGAAACTAACCGATCAACGCAACGGCGGGCGGCTCTGGCATACGTACAAAAAGCGCGACGGCGAACCCGGCCGCGCCCGGCAGATCGGCTTTCTCGACGATTATGCCGCCGTGATCGACGGCTATCTGGCGCTCTACCAGGCTACGTTTACCGAAAGCTGGCTCACCGAAGCCGACAAGCTCACGCAATACGTACTGGCTCATTTCGATGATCCAGGTACGTTGGGCGAAGGGTCAGCAGCACCGGAGCCGTTGTTTTTCTTCACCGACAAATCGGGCGAAGAGTTGATTGCGCGGAAGAAAGAGCTGTTCGACAACGTGATTCCGGCCTCGAACTCGATCATGGCGCATAACCTCTACACGCTCAGCCTCCTCCTCGACCGTCCCGACTACGGCCAACGCGCCGATGCCATGCTCGGCCTGATTCAGCCGTTGATGGCCAACGAAGTCAGTTACCTTACGAACTGGGCATCGCTTTACGCCATGCGGGTACGTCCCACGGCCGAGATCGCGCTGGTTGGCCCCGAAGCGATGGCCTTCCGGCAGCAGATCGACAGCCAGTTTTTTCCCAACAAAGTGGTGGCAGGCACGGTCGGCAGCAGTTCGTTACCCCTGCTGGAGCAGCGCGGCACGCTCAACGGCCAAACGGCCATTTACGTCTGCTACAACCGCGCCTGTCAGCTCCCCGTCACCAGCCTAGACGCCATGTGGAAAATTGTGAAATGAGCGGGCGAAACTGCAACCGTCCCTTTCGTCCCATAAACAGCGTATTACGATAGCCAACCGAACGCAGTCAATTGCCAACGACGTCAGGAAAGCTTATATGCTTTGTCTGGTCTCCGCCTCGACCGTATGATCTAAAAAGGATCATACGGTCGAGCGATCACCGCACGGTTTCGGATATTGACTTCATGGCCGGATCAGGGCTTTCTCATAAAAGCGTAAGATTCATCTTTAGCTATAAAAATTGCTTTCGCTGGGCCCGCCGCGGCTGCCGTTTCGACCGCAGCGGCGGACCGTTCCGCTCAGGATGACAATGCACACCTAAATGTGCATGACGACCTTGGATAGGCTCAGGACGCCGCCCCGGTGTCGCCCTGAGCCTACCCGGGATCGCAGCGGCGAACCGGCCTAGTTGAAGGGCCAGGCGTCAGCCATTTTCGTACTTGACAATATTTAGGAGAAAGTCCTGATGGTCGTATTAAACGATGAAACAGGCTCGCGTTTACACGAAATCAACCGGCTCCTCCCTAGCCAATCCGAGCTAAGTTTAAAGCGTAACAGCACCATTTCGCCTCTGTTCAATTGAGCTACTTCTTCTTGTGCTACCGTTTTCGCGGTGTTTTGCCGTCCCGTCAGGGACACAACATGGGTAGCTCCAGGACAGACAGCGCAGCAACGCTCTACGTCCCGTCAGGGACACAATATGGGTAGCTCCAGGACAGGCAGCGCAGCAACGCTCTACGTCCCGTCAGGGACACAATATGGGTAGCTCCAACGCAGGCAGCGCAGCAACGCTCTACGTCCCGTCAGGGACACAATATGGGTAGCTCCAGGACAGGCAGCGCAGCAACGCTCTACGTCCCGTCAGGGACACAATATGGGTAGCTCCAACGCAGGCAGCGCA
>NZ_JBGGWE010000005.1:530113-536769 GCF_041321095.1 Fibrella arboris
GCAACGCTCTACGTCCCGTCAGGGACACAACATGGGTAGGCCATTTACAACCACTCCAAACTCGTAGCCGCATTAAAAAGTAAAGCCGCCGGTCTTTCGATCGGCGGCTTTTTGTTGTCCGGTTCAGACAACAACGTGCAAGTTGGGTGGGAGAATGTACCTATGGCTGCGGTAGACACTGACAACGTACCTGAGCCCCAAAAAAGAAGCTACTCCCCAGTTGGGAAGCAGCTTCCGTAACTACTGACAACTCAACGTCTAACTACTTTTCGAACGGTGATAGGCACACACTTCGCTGGCGGACACTGGCAATCCGAACGTGGGATCGTTACTACCGTGTCCGCGAAGCATCCGTCGGCCGTGAACACACGCACCGTATACGTGCTCCCTGCCGCCGTTGGCGGGTTAAGCAAGCCACCGCGCAACACACTGCCTGTAGTCAGGCCAGTGAGCGGCTGATTGCTGCTAAAGAGCGTACCCGATGCCGAGAAGGTGCTACCCAGGCTAATGTTGTAATTAACTCCCGCGCTAACCGGGCCAGACAATACAAGCTGTGCATCATCCTGTGCCGCTGCCGACGTTGCACTGCATGTCGCGGCGATAGCTACGACCGACAGCGGTGTGGGCGCCGACAGTTCAGCAATGATGATCGGGCAACACGAGCTGCCTGGGCAGTTACCAAGGCCATTAGCGTCGGTGACCACCACCCGGTATTCACCTGGCAGGGTAGCAATAAGGCTATTATCGGTTCCATCCTGCACGATGGTGCTGCTTGTTGAACCGGGTGCCGTGTACTGCCACTGGTAGTTACTGAAGCCAGCCGTCGTTGTCAGACTGTAGGCGTAGTCGCTATTGGCACATGGCGTGAACGGAACCGATACGCAGACCGTAGCGAGCTGCGTACAACCCGGGCGACTTGACACGGCCACCGTGAACGTATAGACACCCGAGGCTAAACCAGCCGTTTGCACTGCCGAGGCATTGGTTGGCGTGATGCTGACGCCCGCGGGTGCGCTCCAGACGTAGGTATAACTTCCGGCTGGCGACACACTCGCTGAGAGGAATGCCGACTGACCGGCCGCAACCGTTGCGCTGGCAGCGGTAGCCGTTACGACATAGTCGCAGGCAGCTACCAAACATGATTCGGGTGCAACGTAGGTTGTAGAAGCCGATGCGTAGGCACTACCGCTCACGGTCACGGTATGTGTACCCGTTCCAGACACCAGACCCGATAAGCTGAAGCTGGCCGTTGTCTGGCCGTCGGCCACGGCCACCGTTGTACCGCTGTTTCCGTCCGTGATGGTCAATACACCGGCAACGGCATTGGTCAGCGAGATAATACCCGAGGTAGTGTATCCGTTCGTTGCCGGCTCACACGTACCTGGATCAACAATGCTGATGGCCAGGTCTGGGGTAGCGACCGTCACCGAGACAGTCGCCGTTGAGGTACAGCCCGGTTGAGTGGTCACGGTTACAGTAAACGTATTCACACCTGTTGGCAGATTCGACGCCACCACCGTTGCCGCGTTGGCTGGCGCGATAGTTCCGGGGCCATTCCAGGCGTAGGTATACGAACCTGCCGGACTAACAACAGCTGACAGGCTCACCGACTGACCAGGCGTACTGGTATAGCTGCTGGCCTGCGCGGCAATTGAGATACCGGCACAGAACGTCTGGCAAGCTGGCACCACCACCGCAACGGTGTCTGGGCAGCCGTTCGAGGTGTAGACGAACCGGTATGAACCAACCGCCAGTCCACCCACCGTAGTCGAAGCGGCATTTGGCGTGAAGGTAGCCACCGTTGGGTTCCCCGCTGCATTGCTCCATGAACCACCAATGGGCGTAGCCGTCAGGGTCGTCGAGGTTGGCGTTTCACCTGATGGGCCACAAACCAGTGTCTGGTCTGAACCGGCATTGGGCTTCGGTTTAACCGTTACCACAATACTATCGATGCTGAAACAACCGGTGAGCGGTACGGCCACGCGGGTATAGAACGTCGTCGTCACCGTTGGCGCAACCGTTAGGCTGGTCAGCGGATTAACCTGTGCCTGTGCATTCAGAAGAGAGGCAAAGAACGTACGGCTGTTACCAACCGACGTGGCCAGGTTTGCCGACAGGTCAACCGTTTCGCCAAGGCAGATGCTCAGGCTGGTCGTTGTCACCACAGGCCGTGGTGCTGTTGTTATCGACACAAACACAGTGTCTGAACAAGCGGCTGCACTATTGGCAACCAGCGCGAAGTACAACGTCTGGCCTGGCGCCGGCAATTGACTTGCCGTTGGCGTGAAGGTAAGACCAGCCCCAACCGTAGTGCTGAACAGGCTCGTGGTATCGGTTAGCGGGCCGAAGAATAGACTGCTGGCGATCGTGCCGCTGGTCACGGTACCGACTATCGGTAGTGGCAACGTGCCTTCGCAGATCGTTTGCGACCGAAGTGCCGCTGCTACGCTGATGACGGGCTTAACATCGAGTGTCACATCGATCGGCGTGATAATCGTGCAGCCAGTCGGGTTGGTGCTCATGACTGTGAACAGGTTCACACCCGCCGCCAAACTGACGTTTAGTGGGTTGGCGATCACTGTTCCATTCATCCCACCGAGTCGGAAGATATTGGTCAGGCCAGCTACGTTACCATTTCCTGCCAGAAGCGCGCTCAGGTTAACTGGTGCATTTATGGCCGCACAGAGAGTCAGGCTAATTGGGGTAACCACGGGCACATCAACACCGGTTACCGAGATCGGTGCCGCTGCCGTACAACCAAATGGACTGGCCGATACCACGTTGAAGAGGTTCACCCCCGCCCCGATACTCACCGAGGTTGGCGTATTGATCAACGTACCCAAACCGATCAGATTACCCGTGCGGAACACGTTAGTCAGTCCGGTCAGGTCGGCCAGGCTTGTCAGGTCCAGCGTAACACCGGCGCAGAGGCTCAGGTTAATTGGCGTCAGCACTGGCGTAGCTGCTCCCGTCACTGAGATTGGCGTAGCCGTGGTGCAACCTGTCGGCGCCGTGCTCACCACATTGAAGAGGTTGACACCTGCCCCGATGCTCACCGAGGTTGGTGTACCTAACAACGTACCCAGCCCCAGCAGACCGCCCGTGCGGAACACGTTCGTTAAGCCCGTTAAACCCGAAAGGCTGGTCAGATCCAAATTGGCCCCCACGCAGAGCGAGAGCGCGATCGGCGCTACAACTGGCGCATTCACCCCTGTCACTGAAATCGGGGTAGCGGTGGTGCAACCTGTTGGCGCCGTACTTACCACATTGAAGAGGTTCACCCCAGCCCCAATGCTTACTGAGGTTGGTGTGCCTAGCAGCGTACCCAGCCCCAGCAAGTTACCTGTGCGGAACACGTTGGTCAGCCCAGTCAAGCCACTCAGGCTAGTCAAGTCCAGATTCGTGCCGACGCACAAGCTCAGGGCAATGGGGGCTACCACAGGAGCATTCACCCCGGTTACACTAATTGGTGTGGCCGTGGTACAGCCTGTTGGGGCCGTAGAGACGACATTGAAGAGGTTGACACCTGCCCCGATGCTTACCGAGGTCGGTGTGCCTAGCAACGTACCCAGCCCCAGCAGACCGCCCGTGCGGAACACGTTGGTCAAACCCGTTAAACCACTCAAGCTAGTCAGATCTAGATTGGCCCCGACACAAAGCGAAAGTGCGATCGGTGCGATCGTTGGCGGATTTACGCCGGTCACTGAGATGGGCGTAGCCGTGGTACAACCTGTCGGCGCCGTGCTCACTACATTGAAGAGGTTCACCCCAGCCCCAATGCTTACTGAGGTCGGTGTGCCCAAGAGATTGCCCAAGCCCAGCAGCCCACCCGTGCGGAAGACGTTGGTTAAACCCGTTAAACCCGAAAGGCTGGTTAGGTCCAGATTCGTACCCACACATAGGCTCAACGCAATCGGCGCAACCACCGGTGGATTTATCCCCGTCACGGAAATTGGCGTAGCGGTGGTGCAGCCTGTCGGAGCCGTACTTACCACATTGAAGAGATTCACCCCGGCCCCGATGCTCACCGAAGTGGGTGTACCCAGGAGATTGCCTAGGCCCAGCAGACCGCCTGTGCGGAAAACGTTGGTCAAGCCGGTCAAGCCCGAAAGGCTGGTCAGATCCAAATTGGCCCCGACACATAAGCTCAGGGCAATGGGACCTAGCACCGGTGCATTTATCCCCGTCACTGAAATCGGGGTAGCGGTGGTGCAACCTGTTGGCGCCGTACTCACCACATTAAAGAGATTCACCCCAGCCCCAATGCTTACTGAGGTCGGTGTACCTAGCAACGTACCCAGCCCCAGCAACCCTCCCGTGCGGAAGACGTTAGTCAAGCCCGTTAAACCCGAAAGGCTGGTCAAGTCCAGGTTCGTACCCACGCACAGGCTTAGCGCGATTGGTGCAAGGACTGGTGGGTTTATGCCGGTCACCGAAATTGGTGTAGCGGTCGTACATCCCGTTGGTGCGGTGCTCATCACATTGAAGAGGTTCACTCCGGCGCCAATACTCACCGAGGTTGGCGTACTTAATAACGTACCCAGCCCCAGCAGGTTACCTGTGCGGAAGACGTTGGTCAAGCCGGTCAAGCCCGAAAGGCTGGTCAGATCTAGATTGGCCCCGACGCAGAGCGAGAGCGCGATCGGCGCTACTACCGGCGCATTCACGCCCGTCACCGAAATTGGCGTAGCGGTGGTGCAGCCTGTCGGAGCCGTAGAGACGACGTTGAAGAGATTCACCCCTGCCCCGATGCTCACCGAAGTGGGTGTACCCAGGAGATTGCCCAAGCCCAGCAGCCCACCCGTGCGGAAGACGTTGGTTAGTCCCGTTAGGCCAGACAGACTCGTCAGGTCCAGGTTCGTACCCACACACAGACTCAAAGCGATCGGCGAGACTACCGGTGGGTTTACCCCCGTCACCGAGATCGGCGAAGAGGTCGTACAACCAAACGGAGTAGTTGAAACTACGTTGAAGAGGTTCACCCCTGCCCCGATACTCACCGAGGTTGGCGTATTGATCAACGTACCCAGACCGATCAGATTACCCGTGCGGAAGATATTCGTCAGACCAGCTAAGCCATTAAGGCTGGTCAAATCCAGATTCGTGCCTACACAGAGACTTAAGTTAATTGGCAGGATTGCGCCAGGAGCAACGCCGGTCACTGAAATCGGGGTAGCGGTCGTACAACCCGTTGGCGCGGTGCTTACGACATTGAAGAGATTCAATCCAGCGCCGATGCTCACCGAAGCGGGGTTCCCTAACACCGTTCCCAACCCTAAGAGATTGCCTGTGCGAAAGACGTTGGTCAGACCAACCAATCCGTTTAGCGTGGTCAGGTCCAAATTAGTCCCTACGCAGAGTGACAAGGCAATGGGCGCAATCACTGGCGGGTTTATGCCGGTCACCGAAATTGGCGTAGCGGTGGTACAACCTGTCGGCGCGGTGCTCACCACATTGAAGAGGTTCACCCCGGCCCCGATGCTCACTGAGGTCGGTGTACCTAGCAAGGTACCCAGCCCCAGCAAGTTACCTGTGCGGAACACGTTGGTTAGTCCGGTTAGGCCTGAAAGACTGGTCAAGTCCAGATTCGTGCCGACACATAAGCTCAAGGCGATCGGCGCCACCACTGGCGCATTCACGCCGGTCACCGAGATGGGCGTAGCCGTGGTACAGCCCGTTGGCGCCGTAGAGACGACGTTAAAGAGATTCACCCCAGCGCCGATGCTCACCGAGGTTGGTGTGCCTAGAAGATTACCCAGCCCCAGCAGACCGCCTGTGCGGAACACGTTGGTCAAACCCGTTAAGCCACTCAAGCTAGTCAGATCCAAATTGGCCCCGACGCAAAGCGAAAGTGCGATCGGCGCCACCACCGGCGCATTCACGCCTGTCACCGAAATTGGCGTAGCGGTGGTGCAGCCTGTCGGAGCCGTGCTTACCACGTTGAAGAGGTTGACGCCTGCCCCGATGCTCACCGAGATCGGTGTACCTAGCAGCGTACCCAGCCCCAGCAGACCGCCCGTGCGGAAGACGTTAGTCAAGCCCGTTAAACCCGAAAGACTGGTCAAGTCCAGGTTCGTACCCACGCACAGGCTTAGCGCGATTGGTGCAAGGACTGGTGGGTTTATGCCGGTCACCGAAATTGGTGTAGCGGTCGTACATCCCGTTGGTGCGGTGCTCATCACATTGAAGAGGTTCACTCCGGCGCCAATACTCACCGAGGTTGGCGTACCTAACAACGTACCCAGCCCCAGCAAGTTACCTGTGCGGAACACGTTGGTCAGCCCAGTTAAGCCACTCAAGCTAGTCAGATCCAAATTGGCCCCGACGCAAAGCGAAAGTGAGATCGGTGCGATCGTTGGCGGATTTACGCCTGTCACTGAGATTGGCGTAGCGGTGGTACAACCTGTCGGCGCCGTGCTCACTACATTGAAGAGGTTCACCCCAGCCCCAATGCTCACCGAGGTCGGTGTGCCTAGTAACGTACCCAGCCCCAGCAAGTTACCTGTGCGGAACACGTTGGTCAAGCCGGTTAGGCCACTCAAGCTAGTCAGATCTAGATTCGTACCCACGCATAGGCTCAAAGCAATCGGCGCCACCACTGGCGCATTCACGCCGGTCACCGAGATGGGCGTAGCCGTGGTGCAACCTGTTGGCGC